>NZ_JBSHBL010000001.1:392463-577544 GCF_053611985.1 Streptomyces sp. NPDC054770 | reverse complement strand
TCGGGGGTCGGTTCGGCTGCCGCCTCGGCTTCCGGGTCCGGGGTGGCCTCGGCCTCAGGGGTGGGTTCGGCAGCCGTCTCGGCGGCCGGTTCCGGGGTGGCCTCGGCCTCAACGGCGGGCTCGGGTTCCGGCTCGGGCTCGGTTTCGGACTTCGCGGCCGGCTCGGGCTCGATCACCGACTCCGGCTCGGCCGGGGTCTCGGCCGCCGGTTCCGGCGTGGGCTCCGCTTCGGCCGTCGGCTCCGGGGCGGCCTCTTCGGTCGCCTCTGCTGTCGGCTCGGTCTCAGGCTCGGCCTCGGCCACCGGCTCTGCCGTCACCTCGGCCTCGAGCTTGATCACCGAATCCGCCACCGGAGCCTCCTCGGCCACCGGCTCCGGCGATGTGTCCGGCTTGATTTCCACCTCGGGTTCGATCAGGCGCGTTGCCTGCTTCGGAACCGTTACGTTGTCGAAAGCCTGTGAGACCAGATCGTGTTCGTCGGTCGTTGCCGGGCGGGGCTCCGGGACCGCGGCCGGGGTTTCCGGTTCCGGGGTCTTCTGTGGGGGCGCCGGAGTCGGCGTGGACTGCGAAGGGAGCTGGTCTGCACCCTCTGCCTCGGCGGGGCGCGGCTTTCGCGACCTGCCGAATGCGTTCCGCAGGAGAGTGAGAATGCCCATGTGCGCAACCCTTCGCGTGAGTTGATACCCGTCAATCGCTGGCCAGGACGGACACGTAAGGTTAGCGGCCCCAGGTTGCGATCTTGGGGAGGGTCGATGACTCCTGTCGGGCGTACGGCGGTCGAGTCTCAGCCAGTTCCCAACTTCCCCACGGATCCGCTCAGTTCATCCCCCGTTCATTCGGTGGCCGTTCGTGTGCGCAGCCGCGCCCTTGGCGTCATGCTTGCACCAAGGGTTTGCAAAGGATGAGTAAAGTGGTGTGATGTGGGTGGGGCGGTCAGTGGGGGGAGGCGATCGCCCTGGCCGCCGCCACCTCCTGGCGCAGCGGTTCCAGGACGCTGTCCGGTGGGCCGGTGAGGTCGGTGCGGACCGCGACGAGGGTCTCCGAGCTGCGGACGCCCTCCGCCAGCTCGCGCAGTTGCAGGGCCACCTGGTCGACCTCGGCCTGGGCCGGTGGCGCCGCTCCGTGCCGTACCCGGACCCGGGCCGCCGTCGTCGCGTCGACGATGCGTTCCACGGCGACGACCAGGGGCCACCAGGCGGCCGCCAGACGGCCGGTGGGCGGGGGTTCGGTCAGGGCGCGCTGGAACTCGGTGCGGATGACGGACAGGTCGCGGTAGAGGCGGCGGCGCATCCGGGCCCGGGAGGCGGGGTCCGCGGCCGGCTTGAAGGCCAGCTCCACGTAGGCCCCGGTGTCCGCCACCGCGTCGGCCAGCCGGTCGCCGACCCGGGTGCGCCAGCTCTCCGGCCAGAGCAGGTAGCCGGCGATCAGCGCGATCGCGCAGCCCATCAGGGAGTCGAGGAGGCGGGGGAGGAGGAGCGCCGTGCCCTGGTGGTTCAGTACGTCGGACAGGAGCAGGATGACCGGGGTGATGGCGGCCGTCTGGAAGCCGTAGCCGCGGGGGGTGAGGGCGGGGACCAGCGGGGCCAGGATCATCATCACCGGTACGTCCCACCAGCCGCGCGGTACGACGGTGAGGACCGTCGCCGCCACCACCAGGCCCGCCACCGTGCCCACCGCGCGCAGCAGCGCCCGGGAGAAGACCGAGCCGAAGTCGGGCTTGAGGACGAAGGTGATGGTGAGGGCGACCCAGTAGGAGCGCGGGACCGGGACCAGGGAGACCAGGGCCTGCGCGATGCCGATGCACAGGGCCAGGCGGATGCCGTAGCGCCAGGAGTTGGCGGAGAGGACCACGTTGCGGGCGGCGCGGGCGGTGCGGATGCCGAGGGCGGCGGGGCGGCCCAGGCGGTCGTCGATGCCGCGCGGATCCACGTCGGGGGTGGTGGCGACCGCGGCCACGTGCCGCAGGGCGTGGTCGACGGCGCGGCCGGTCTCGTTGACCGGCGTGGGCAGGTCCAGCCCTATCGGGCCGGTGTAGCCGGTCTCGATGGCGTCGGCGATGTGCAGGACCGCCGCCGGGATCTCGGGCGGCAGCGGCTTTCCGGCGAGGCGGGCGAGCCGGACGGCGGGGGCGGCCTCCACCACCGGGGTGATCGCGTTCAACTGGGCCAGCATCCGGGTGAGTTCGCGACTGCGGCCGCGGTACCAGGCGCGCCGGGCCAGGATCAGGTCGTACGACTGGTTCAGCGACTCGGTGACGGTGCGCCGGGCGCGGTCGTACGCCTCGCCGTCGTCGGAGTCGCTGACGGACAGCAGGTCGGCGACCGTGCGGTAGGCGGCGGCGACCGCCGAGCGTTCCGGTACGCCCGAGCGCAGCGGCCAGGCCAGCAGGGCGAGGAGCAGGACCAGCAGGCCGCCGCCGGTCATCAGCACGGGGGTGAGCCACCAGGCGCCGGGCAGCGGCAGGCCCGCGCCGATCACGGAGTTGAGCAGGAGGAGGAGGCCGGAGACGGAGGACACCGCGCCGATCGTCGAGATCATCCCGGAGAGCAGGGCGATGCCGGTGATGACGGCGACCGTCAGCCAGCCCTGGCCGTAGACCAGGGAGCCGACGGTGACGCCGACCGCGCCGAAGAGCTGCGGGACCGCGATGTTGAGGATCCGCATCCGGTAGGCGTCGGCGGTGTCGCCGATGACCCCGGACAGGGCGCCCATCGAGGCCAGCGCCCCGTACGCGGGCTGTCCGACCGCCAGCCCGACGGCGAGCGGGATGCTCATGCCGAGGGCGGCGCGGGCGAGGGCGGCCCAGTTGAGGGGGGCCGCCTGCTGGGGCCGGAGGTTCCTTACCAGCCAGTCGGGAGGGGTGAGGCCGATGGGAAGCTCGCGGGACATGCGCCCATTATCGGGGGATCAGGGGCGGTACCGGAGGGCACCGCATCGGGGGCTGCCGCCCCCGGACCCCCGCGTTGGCCTGAACGGCCTCGTCCTCAAACGCCGGACGGGCTGGGGAGTGGGGTGCGGGCCGGCTGTCGTCCTCAGGCGCCGGACGGGCTGGGGAGTGGGGTGCGGGCCGGCTGTCGGGTTGGGGTTGGGGTTCGGGTCGGGGTCGGGGTTGGGGTTCGGGGCCGGTTGGTTTGTGGCTTGTTCGAGATCAGGAGTCTTCGTCCACTCGTGCCAGGAACTCCGCCAACGCCCGGTTGAACTCCTCCGGTCGTTCCAGGTTCGGCAGGTGGGACGCCTGGTCGATGATGCGGAGGGTGGCGTCGGGGAGGAGGGTGTGCAGCGTCTCGGCGTCGGAGACGGGGGTGTATGCGTCGGCCGCGCCGACCAGCACCAGGGCCGGGACCGTGACCTTCGTCAGCAGTGGGCGGTAGTCGGGGCGTTCGGCGCGGCCGCGCAGGGCCGCTGCCGCGCCCTCGGGGTCCGTGGCCGTCATCATGCGGTGGACGTGGGCCTTCACGTCGGGGTTGGCGTGCGGGGCGACCATCTTCTCCAGGACCTCGTCGGCGTAGCCGCGCATGCCCTCGCGGAGCAGCCGGTCGGCCATGGCGTTCCGGGACCGTCGGCCCTCCGGGGTCTCCGGGGCGGCGAAGGTGTCCGCCAGGACCAGGCCGCGGACGCGCTCGGGGCCGAGGCGGTCGTAGCACTCCATCGCGATCTGGCCGCCCATGGAGAGGCCGACGAGGACGCAGGCAGGCACGTCCAGTGCGTCGAGGAGTTCTTCCAGATCCGCCGCGAAGCGGGAGAGGAGGGTGATGCCGGGGATGACCGGGGAGGCGCCGTAGCCGCGCAGGTCGGGGGCGATGACCCGGCGGGTGGCGGCGAAGGCGGTCTGCTGGGGGTGCCACATGGTGCGGTCGAACGGGTGGCCGTGGATGAGGAGGAGGGGGGTGTGGGTGGATTGTGGGTCGTTGGTGTCATATGCGAGGAAGGGGGGCATGTGGTCGACCCTAGGCATCCTCAACTCCTCGGTGCAATAAGATCTTTGCTCTCGGTGCAATGGGGATGGGGGACCGTGGACGACTTTCGGGGGATCGCCGACCGGATCGCGCTGGACATCGCGCGGGGGCGGCTGCGGGCCGGGCAGCGGCTGCCGCCGCAGCGGGCGTTCGCACGGCGGCACGGGATCGCCGCCTCGACCGCCGGGCGGGTGTACGCCGAACTCGTGCGGCGCGGCCTTGTGGTGGGCGAGGTCGGGCGGGGCACGTTCGTGCGGGCCGCACCGGCCGCGCCGGAGGGGCGGGCGCTGGTCGAGGACGGTACCGCCGCCGTGCCCGGTTCCCGGGTCAATCTGGAGCTCAACTACCCCTCGGTGCCCGAGCAGTCGCAGCTGCTGGCCCCGGCCCTCGCTCCGCTGCTCCGGCCCGACGCGCTCACCGACGCCCTGCGGCCGGCCGCCGCCGACGGCACCCCGCAGGCCCGGGAGGCCGCCGTCGCGCTGCTCGGCACCGGCGACTGGCGGCCCGATCCCGGCCGCGTCCTCTTCACCGGCAACGCCCGGCAGGCCATCGCCGCCACCCTGGGGTCCCTGGTGCGGCCGGGCGGCCGGATCGGGGTGGAGCCGTTGACGTATCCGCTGGTCAAGGAGATCGCCGGGCGGCTGGGCGGCACGCTCGTCCCGGTGCGGACGGACGAGGAGGGGCCGGTCGTCGAATCCGTTCTCGCCGCGCACCGGGCCGCGCCGCTCTCGGCGCTCTACCTCCAGCCGACCCTGCACAACCCGACGTCGGTGACCGTCCCGGCCGAGCGCCGGCTCCAACTGGCGCGGGCCGTGAGCGACCTGGGGCTTCCGGTCGTGGAGGACCGGATCTGGTCGTTCCTGCATCGCGGCCCCGAGCCGCCGCTCGCCGCCCTCGCGCCCCGGCTCGTGCATCTCGTCGACGGGCTCTCCAAGCGGGTCGCGCCCGGTCTCACCGCCGGGTTCGCCGTCGTACCGGAGGACCGGGTGGACGCGGTGGCGGCCTCGGTGCGGTCCGGGGGGTGGAGTGCGGGGGCGTTCGCGCTGGAAGCGGCCGTGCGGTGGATCGGGGACGGGACCGTGGCGCGGCTGGTGGCGGCCAAGCGGGAGCAGGCCGTGCGGCGGCAGGGGCTCGTGCGCGAGGTGCTCGACGGGTTCGCCGTACGGGCCGATCCGTCAGGGTATTTCGCCTGGTGGGAGCTGCCCGAGCCGTGGCGGGCCGACGGTTTCACGGCGGCCGCGGCGGCCCGCGGGATCGCGGTCACGCCCGGTACCGCCTTCCGCGTCGACCCGAGGCGGACGCCGGACGCGGTACGGCTCGGGCTCGCGTCGGCGGCGGAGCCTGAGCTGGTGGGGGCGCTGCGGACGCTGGCCGCCCTTGCGGCGCAGCGT
This sequence comes from Streptomyces sp. NPDC054770, assembly GCF_053611985.1. Taxonomy (NCBI): domain Bacteria; kingdom Bacillati; phylum Actinomycetota; class Actinomycetes; order Kitasatosporales; family Streptomycetaceae; genus Streptomyces; species Streptomyces sp. NPDC054770. The sequence goes on along the minus strand of NZ_JBSHBL010000001.1, from coordinate 572,197 downwards.
CCCTGAAGCGGCCCCGGCGGCGGCCCCCGAGGCGGGTCAGTCCAGCAGGCCGTCGTAGTCCGGCAGCTTGTACGTGGCGTCGGCGTAACCGCCGGTCAGGTCCGTCGTGTTGTTGCCGATGTCGGCGATGATGTCGTAGCCGTTCGCCTCGATCGCCTTGCGCTGCGAGGTCTTGAAGTCGGCCACGGACTCGGTCAGCAGCTGGGCGACCGTCCGCGCGTAGAGGCCGTCGACGGTGTACCCGACCGACTTCAGGTTCGCCTTGGTCACCACGTTGTACAGGTCGCTGCGGGCGCTGACGAAGAACACGCTGACCCCCTTGGCGTGCGCGTCCTGGGCGAGGGTGAGCACCGGCGGGGTGGCGGGGATCGTGATGCCGCCCTCGAAGTACGTCTCCAGCGAGGTGTTGTCGATGTCGAGGACGATCGCCTGCGTGGCGCCGGAGCCGTTGGCGGCGACCCGGCCGTCGATGTAGGTCTGCGCGGGGCCGGTGACGGCGGCGACGTCGGACAGCCACTGGGCCTCGGTGACGGTCGAGTCGGCGGCCTGCGCGGGCAGGGCGGCGGCGAACGACAGGGCGAGGCCGGCCGTGAGGACGACGGCGGCTCGGCGCGCGGCGGGACGGTTCATCGGTGAGGGCTCCTCAGCTCACGTCGGCCGCCGGTGTTCCGTACCGGTGGCCGTCGTTCCGCCACGGTGGTCGGCCGGGGCGCCCGCCGGGTGACCCCTGGAGAAGCAACCGGTTACATGACTGTCATGTTCTGGTCAGGAGCCTGTGAATCGGCCCTGAGGGACCCGGAATCGGCTGTGCCGGCGGCCGGTTGCCGCGCCTCCTGCGGCTTGAACCGGCGCACGCGTCCGCCGATCCAGGCTACCGCGGCCACCGTCAGGCCGAGGGCCAGGAGCAGCCAGGAGACCGTGCGGAGGGTCGACGTCAGGGCGTCGTAGACGGCGGCCGCGGCCGGGTGCGAGACGTCCGGCGGCAGGTCGGCCAGGGTGAGCCGGCGGCCGACCGAGAGGGCGAGGCCGAGCAGGCCGCCGCCCAGGGCCGTGCCCAGCGCGGCCGCCGCGACGGCGCGGCGGCGGCGGACGGCCACGGCGATGCCGCCGACCGCGAAGAGAACGGCCGCGACGGGAAGCCAGAAGCCGGCGACTTCGAGCACGTGGAACCCCTTCCTGAGCTGGTCCAGTTCGGCGGCCGGGAGTACGGCGACGGCCGTGTGCTGGACCGGGATACGGGCCGCGAGCGGCACATGGTCCTGGGTGAGCTGGTCCTTGACCTGGGCGGTGACCGGGGCGAGGTCGACGGTCACCGGCTCCTCGCGCTCGCCGTGGAGCGCGCGCAGCACGGCGTCGTGGGTGGCCCGGTTGCCGGCGTCCCAGGCCAGCCGGAACGCCCGGGTCTGGGTGAAGGAGCGCACCGCCTCGCGCACGAACGGTGCCACCGTGCCCCGCATCGGCCGGCCGACGTCCACCTCGCGCATGATGCCGTCGCCGACGGTGTCCGCCACGGCGTCCCGGACGTCGGGGTCGTCGGCCAGCGGCGCCATCGTGCTGACGTACTGCCCGGTGTCCGCCAGCCCGTACGCCGCCCAGGCCGCGAGCGCGCCGAACGGCAGCAGCAGGCAGGCCAGCACGATCAGCAGGGCCGACAGGGCGCCCCGCAGACGTGAGCGCGGCGCCGGCCAGGGGGACACGGGGGGCACGCTTCCAGGCAAGCCCCTGAGGGCCGGTCAGGCGAGCCGGGTGACTGCATTCGGGGGCATCGCGGGCGCAGGTCGAGCCGAACGGACGCCGTGCTCCGGTGGAGGGCTGACCCGAACGGGTGTTTCCTGGTCTGAGAGCGGCACGACCGAGCGGAGCGGTTCCACCGGGACGTCGTCGAGCGACCGCGCAGCGGCCTCGGCGACTGGTGAGGGGAAAAGGGGAACGCGTGGGCCCCGGCCGTGGTGGCCGGGGCCCATGCGTACGACGTGGAGGGCCGCTACCGGACGCCGCTACCGGATACGGTTCCCGGCCGCGTCCTCGTGCGTGTAGAACCGGTAGAACATCAGGATGAACGTCACCGCCGCGACCGCCAGTGACATGCCGATGGACCTGAGGACCGACTCCCCGGTCTGGCTGTACAGGAAGCCGAAGGCGATGCCCATGAACGCCGTCCACGCCACCGCGTGCAGCTCTCGCGACAGCCGTGGGGCATAGGTCAGCAGGGCGAACAGCACCACCGCGAAGACGAGCGCGGTCAGGAAGCCGAACAGCAGGTTCCAGCCGGTGATGGGGCCGCCGCTGCGCCGGTTCGCCGCGGCCCAGTCGCCGTAGATCAGCCCGGTCACCACGGGGACCGCCACCCGGGCCCTGGCGTGCGTCTGTGCGCTGAACACGTCGGGCGTACGGCCGCTCCGGGGCATACCGCCGGACGTGGGTGCCGCTTGAGCCATGAGCGTGCTCCTCTCTCCTCGCCCCCACCCTCCAGAGCACACCTGCGGGTACCCCCTGGCAAGTCGGTCCGCGCATTCCGTACGAAGTGCGGTGCGTCGCCGCCCGTGTTTCCCTGACTCTCGTGACCGACCACCAGGTTCTGCGGCGGCGGAAGGAGCTGCTGTGGGCCCGGGGTCGCAGCGTCGCCTGGGCGGCACCGCTCCTGCTGCTCGCCGGGATCACGGTGGTCGACCTGAACACCTCGGAGCGGTTCCGGATCGTCTCCTGGATCGTCCTGGTGCCCGGTATCGCGGCGGCGATCTGCGGGGTCCGGACGACGGCGGTGTTCGCGGTGCTGTCGGTGCTCGACTACGTCGTCGTGGACAACGCCTGGCCGCACCGGCACCGGGCCGGGCTGCCCGACTTCACCCTGGTCGCCTTCGCGGGGCTGCTGGCCGTCGTCGCCTGCGCGGTCCGCAAGAACGGCGAACGGCGGATGCTGCACATGCGGGACATCGCCGAGACGACCCGGCGGACCGTGCTGCGGGAGCTGCCGCAGGGGTGGGCCGGGCTCGACCACGCGGCGGTGTATCTGGCCGCCGACACCGAGGCCCGGGTGGGCGGCGACTTCTACGACATCCAGCCGGGGCTGTACGGCACGCGGGTGCTGGTGGGGGACGTCCAGGGCAAGGGGCTGGGGGCGGTGGAGACGGCGGCGGCGCTGCTGGGGACGTTCCGGGAGGCGGGGTACCACGAACGAGATCTGGCGACGGTGGCCGACCGGCTGGAGACCCGGATGATCCGGCACCGGAACCACACGGCCGCGATGGGCCGCGACGACGCCGACCGCTTCGCCACGGCGGTGCTGCTGGGCTTCCCGCCTGAGGCCGCGGACACCGTGGAGGTGGTCAACTTCGGCCATGAGCCGCCGCTGGCGGTGGGACCGGAGGGCGTACGCCCGCTGCCGCCGGGCGGCGGACTCCCGCTGGGCATGTCCGAGTTGGCCCCCGGCACGGGCCCGCCGCCGACACTGACCGTCACCCTGGCCCCGGGGGAGACCCTCCTCATCACCACGGACGGGGTCACCGAAGCCCGGGACCGGCACGGGACGTTCTACGACCTCACGGGCCAGTTGGCCCGCACGGCGAGCGGCGACCCGGACGCCGCCGACCCCGACCGGCTGGTCGCCCGGGTCCGTGACAGCGTCATGCGCCACAGCGGCGGCCGCCTGGCCGACGACACGACGGTCTTCGCGGTACGCCGGACGTTCTAGAGCCCTTCGGTAGCTGCTCTTGATCCACCTGGTCGTGCTGAGCTCGTTGCTCCCCCGCGCCACCAGGGACCGGTCGCAGGGGATTTGCTTCGCCCCGCGACGCTCGACAGGCGCAGCGTCACGAAGGGGTGAATCGCCTTCCGGCACTCTTCGAGTGGCCGCTGGCTTGTCGCGGGCCGTCCGCGCGGGCACCGAAAATCCGGCAGAAGGCGCTGTTCGCCCGTACCGCGTCCCCACTTTGCAAGCGCAGCGGTTACCGTGCTGGCGTAAGTGAAAACGGGGAACAAAGGGGGAGGGCCCGATGCCCGGAACCGTGCTGCTGCTCGCGGCCTCGCCGACCGGCAAAGCGCGTCTGGTGGACGCGGCCTCCGTGCTCCCCGTGCTCGCGGCCGTGCCCCCGCCGATACTCTCCGGCACCGAGACCGCCAACGTCGTCGAACTCGCCGACCCCCTGGAGCCGCAGGCCGTGCTGACCCGGCTGCGCGCCGCGGCCGCCGCCCCCGGTCCGCTGACCGTGTTCGTCACGGGCCAGCTGCACCTGGACCGCAAGCAGCGGCTGCCGCACCTCGCGCTCGCCCGGACCACGCCCGCCACCGTCCGCTACACCGGCCTGCCGTGGCACTGGATCCGGGAGGAGCTGCGGCTGCGGCCGGCCGGGGCGACCACCCTCGTGCTGGATCTGCACGCGGATCCTGAGGTCTGGGAGCAGTTGCACACCGTGCCGCTCGACTCCGGGCGGAACAACGCCGTGCACGGGCGGATCGCGCCGCCGCCCGCCCGGCGGGGGGCCGGCGCACCGTCGTACATGAAGGCCGTGGCGACCGTGCTGCGCAGCGGGCACCGGCCGGCGATGGCGGAGCTGCACCGGCAGGTGCTCGCGCGGCTCGGGGCCGAACTCGCCTCCGACCTGCTGTTCAGCACGCACACCCCGGACAGCGGGGATCCGCACGACGCCATCAGCGCGGCCGCGCGGGACGGGCGGTACGCCGACGCGGACGAACTCGCCGCCCGCTGGGAGGAGGCGGCCGCGCGGGCGCACGGCCCGGCCTGTGAGGACGCCCTGCACTGGTCCGAGGTACGGGCCGACCTCGCGATGTTCGCGGGGGACGCGGCACGCAGCTGCCGTACCTGGCTGACCGTGGCGCACGCCCGGCTGGCCGCGGGGCAGCCCGCCGACGCACCGGCCGTCGAGGCGGCCGTGGACCGTGCCCACCACCAGTGGGGGGCCATCAAGGACACGGCGCGGGCCCGTGAACTCGGGCCCGCGCTCGCGGAGTTGAGACTCAGGGTGCCGGGCCGCCGGGAGGGTGCGCTGGAGAACGTCCAGCAGCACCTGCGGCAGCTCCAGACCAGCTAGCTCGTGAAGGTGAAGTACTTCCAGGCGCCGTAGGTCGTGGAGTTGACCGTGTCGCCGGACGTGCCGTTGATGTAGTCGGAGCGGACGCGGAAGCGCCAGCCGACGTCGTCCTTGTGGCTGCCGGTGAACTCGACGCGGGAGGTGCCGTCGGTGGCCAGTGCGAAGTACTTCGAGGTGTCCGCGTACCACTTGCCCTGGTAGTAGACCTGGAAGTCGAACCGCTGGGAACGGCCGCCGTAGTACGGCATCTTGGTCGTGAACAGCGGGTTCTTGGTCTTGTGGAAGTAGGCGTAGGTCTGGCCCCAGGCCTTCTTCGACTTGTACTGGCGGCTGACCGCCATGGAGACGCTGACCTTCGCGCCCACCGAGCTGGACACCGACCGCGGCTGCCAGCGGGCGTCGCCCGCGAACTTGGCGGTGACCTTGGTGTCCCGCTTGAGGTCGAGGACCACGGACAGGTTGCCGTGCGAGTCGACCTTCCCGGACTTCGCCAGCTTGTCGGGCTTGTCCGAGCCGAACGGGTCGGCCCAGATCTCCACCGTGCGGTTCTTGTACGTCGTGCCGAGGTGGGCCGTGAACTTCACGTCCTTCCCGTACGCGTACACCTTGCCGTTGTTGTTCAGCGTCAGCGTCGGCTTGGCGCGCGAGACGTCCACGGTGTCCTTGGCGGAGGCGGCCGTGTGCTCGCCGTCGCCCGCGTAGGAGACCGTGTACGTCACCTTGCCGCCGGCCGGCGGGGTGTCGGTGAAGGAGTAGGTGCCGTCCGCCTTGACCGTGACCGCGGGCAGCGCCTTCCCGTTCGGGGAGTCCAGGTCGGTACGGGTGACCGTGACCTGGGTGCCGGCGGGCAGCGCGGCCGTCGAGGAGACCGTGCCGGTGACGGTGAGCTGCTTGGCGCGGGTCGCCGACGCCGGGGCGTTCACCGTGACGGTGGTGGCCGCCCGGCCCGGGGTGTCGAACTCGCGCAGGGAGTACACACCCTGGCTGTTGTAGGTCACCGCGAACAGGCGGGAGGTGTCCGGCGCCCAGGCGAGGCCCGCGGCGGCGACCAGGTCGGAGCCGCTGCCGCCGCCGGTGTTCGGCAGGTCGTAGCTGCGCACGGCCTCGCTGCTGCCCGGGTGGAAGATGTAGATGTCCGGGTCGTAGGAGGCGTCGCTGCCGCCCGCGACCGTGCCGTCGGGCGCGATGGCGACCGCGTTCGGGTAGTTGATGCTGGTGTACTTGCCGTCCTCGTTGAGGTCGGACGTCTTGAACACCTGGTGGTAGTACGGCGCGCCGCTCGCCACCACGACGTCCTTGCCGTCGGGGGTGACCTGGAGGTCGCCGAGGTTGCTGCCCGCGTCGCGGGTGCTGGCCAGCCTGGTCGCGGTGCCCGACGAGACGTCGTAGGAGGACAGCTCGACGGGGCTCTGGTCGACCGCGCCCGCGACCAGGACGTCGGAGCCGGGCGCCGCGTCCAGGAGCGGCGCCTGGTACCAGCTGTTGTCCTGGTTGAGGGTGACCTCGTGCTGGTCGTCGGCCAGGTCGACCGAGCCGATGTTGCCGGCCGCGGCACCGCCGTAGCCGAACCACAGCTTGCCGCCGGCGAGGGCGACGCTCAGCGGCTTGTCGCCGACGGCGTACCGGGTGGTCTCGGTGTCCGTCGCCGTGTCGATGACGGCGATGGCGTCCAGGTCCTGCACGGCCGCGTAGAGCGTGCCGGAGTCGGCCGACAGCTCGAGTCCGTCGACCCCGGACAGGTTGGTCGTGAGCTGCTTGAGCACATTGCCCGAGTAGTCGGTGACGACGATCTTGCCGTTGCTCGGGTCGCTGATGAAGACCTGCTGGTGAGCGCCGTCGACGACGATGTCACCGGTCGACTTGACGGGCAGCAGGGCGCTGGTGTCGGCGAAGGCCGGAGCGGCGGCCAGGGCCGCCGAACTGAAGAGAACCGCCAGGGTGGTGGCGGCCGTGACGGTGCGCATACGCACGCTGATTCGAACCCCCCGGATCGAATGAAGTGGGCGCCACGGAACGCGGCCCACGAGACTGTGTGTGCGTTCTCTGTGGGCCGCGTGTGGCGGATGCAACGAAGACTAGGTCATGCCACTGACAATCAGCATCCGGGATTCAGGGGCGGGGGGCCGCATCTCGTCAGGCGTACGGGTCGAACGTGATCGCGCTCGGCTTGGCCTTGTTGAGGTGGTCGTCGAACTTGGCGTCCTGGAGCGGGAGGTTCGCGTCGCCCCAGTCGGAGGCGTTCAGGATGTCCCGCAGGTTGGAGGCCATGTTGTCCCAGGTGAGCAGGTTCTCCTGGTGCCAGGCGGCGTCGTCGTTCTCCGGGGTCTCGCCCCACTTGGCGAACCGGAAGTCATGGGTGCTCAGGCCGTCCTTGTGGTAGACGACCTGGACGCGCTGGCCGCTCATCGGGACGTCGGCGACCGCCTCGGTCTCGAAGTCGCCGTGCTGGGAGGCGGACAGGTACGACGGGTAGTCGGCGCCCTGCTGGACCCAGACGACGATGCACTCCCAGTCGTGGCGGTGCCCGATGCCCGGGGACGCCTCGTCCTTCTCGAAGTAGCTGGCGTAGATGATCCCGCACCAGCCGTTGTTGCACTTGGCCCGCGAGTAGGTGTTGGCGTGGTCGAGATGGCCGGTGCGGCAGCTGCCGGTGACCGAACCGGTCGGCTTCAGACCGCCGTTGAGGTTGCCGTCGGGGTCGATGGCGGCGGCGGGGTAGCAGCTGTCCGTGTCGTAGTCGTACAGCGGCTCGAAGAACTTCTGGAACGTGGTCGCGTTCTCGGGGAGGTTCTGGAGCACCCCGGCGGAGGCGCTGAAGGGGAGGGCGAGGGTGAGCGCGGCGGCGCTGCCCGCGACGGCGGCGGCTCGGCCGAGGCGGCGGGTCCTGGTTCTGGACATCGGGGGGCTCCAGTCGACGGTCCGGGGTGCGTGTGTTCGTGTGCGCGTGGACGCGGTCCGTTGGTACGGTCCTTTTCGTCCCGGACATGACATCCGTGCGCCCGGACCAAGACTGGCAAGTTGAGCGTTCAATGGAAGGGCTTTCTGTCAAACAGGGAGCGGCAATTCGCGGAACTGATCAACGTGCGCACGCAGCGGGAAGGCCCCCGGCGGGACAGGGGGAGGGTCCCGCCGGGGGCGATCGTGGGGTGGGGGGAGGCCCCGGCGCCGCGGGGCGGGTTCCTAGTGGCCGGCGGTGTGCCGGGCGGTCGCCGAGGCGGGGGAACCGTGGGTGTCGTCCGTCGCCCTGGCCGGGCCGGCGTTGGCGGCGGTGATGAGCGCGGCCACGGCAATCACGGCGGCCGCGACACCGCGGGCGTAACGTGCGGTGGGGCTTGCGGTGCGGCTTGCGGTGGGGCGTGCGGATGTGCGTCCTGGCACGGCGACCTCGCAACAACAGGGGCGGGTTAAGCACGTTTAATTCGCGGTTTAACCTAGGGGTAGGCAGAGCTCAACGGCAAGAGGTACAGGGGGAGTTGGGGGGAATGACAGGATGCAGGAACGGGACGATCCGGAGACCATAGGGCGGCGGGTGCAGCAACTGCGCACCGAACGCGGCCTGACCCAGCGGCAGTTGGCCGAACCGGCCTACACGCCCGCCTACATCTCCACGCTGGAGGCCGGGCGGGTCCGGGCCTCCGACGAGGCGCTGCGGCACATCGCGGGCCGGCTCGGCATCGGCTTCGAGGAACTGGCCAGCGGGCGCCCCGCCCACCTCGCCACCGACCTGCGGCTGCGGCTCACCGAGGCGCAGCGCACCCTGGCCACCGGCGAGGCCGAGGCGGCCGCCGCCCAGTACGCCGCCCTCTTCGAGGAGGCGGAGGCGCACGGGCTCGCGGTCGAGCAGGCCACCGCGCTGCTCGGGATGGGCGAATGCGCCCTGGACACCGGTGAGCTGGGGCAGGCCAGGGAGTTCTTCGAGCGGGCCGAGCTGTGGACGGCCGGGGAACCGCTGCCGGTACGGGTGCCGGCGATCCGCGGCCGCGCGGTCAGCCACTACCTCGCGGGTGAACTCCGGTACGCCGTCTACCTCCTTGAGACCACCCTCGACGAACTGAACCGCGGCGGCCTGCACGACCCCGACGCCCTCCTGCTCCTGTACGCCTCCGCCATCGGCCCGTACATGGACATGGGAGCCCACGCCCGCGCCGCCCAGGCTGCCGAACTCGCCCTCGCCCTCGCCCCGCAGGCCGCCGACCCCGCGCTGATCGCCCGGATGCACCGCTCCGTCGCCCGCACCCTGCTCGCCGAGGGCCGGGTCGCCGAGGCCGACGCCTCCCTGGCCAAGGCGGCCGAGCTGTACCGCCAGCTCCAGCTCCGTACCGAACTCGCCAACTGCCATTGGATGCGCGGCTACGTCTATGCCCAGAACGGCGAACTGGAGCGTGCGGAGCGGGAGTTGCGCGAGGCCCTCGCCATGCTGTCCGAGACCCGCGCCGCCCTGTACCGCAGCCAGGCGGCCGTGGAGCTGGCCGACGTCCTGCACCGCAGGGGCAAGTCCGAGGAGGCCGCCGAGCTGCTCCACGACGTCCTCGGCGACTTCTCCTCCGAGCGCGGTGCGGTCCACTCGGCCGCCGCGCACCGCCTCCTCGGCATCATCGCCGAGGACGCCCGGGACACCGAGGCGGCGGAGGAGCACTACGTACGGGCGCTGAGCCTGCTGGAGCGGGCGGGCGCGGCGGGCGACCTGGCGGACCTGTGCCGCCTGCTGGGCGACCTGCTGCGCCGCACCGGCCGGGTGGAGGCGGCACTGGACGCCTACCGCACCGGACTCGGCCACCGTACGGCCCCGGGCACGACGACCCTGGGACCGGCACCGGCACAGCCGCCGCTGTAGCGGACACCGAGCGTGCCCGGCATCTGTCGCATGATCTGCGTGCCGGGCCGCTCAGATGGCGTACTTCCTGCCCTGAGGCCCCGAGTATGGCGGTGATCCACCGATCGGCTTCTAGAACAGTCTCGTCAGCGCAACGCGAGACCTTCGCAACGCTTTCGAGCTGAGGGAGAAGACGATGACCGACCACGGAGCCGACCTGCTGATCCGCGCCGGCGCGGTGCACACCCTGGTCCCCGGGCAGGCGCCGCAGCGGGCCCTGGCCGTGCGCGGCGACCGGATCACGGCCGTGTCCGCCGACCCGCACGGCCTCGACCACCTGGTGACCACGGAGACCCAGGTCCACGACCTTCCCGGCGCCACCGTGCTGCCCGCCTTCGACGACACCCACACCCACCTGATCTTCGCCGCGCTCGGCGCCCAGGACGTCCCCGTCCACCAGGCCCGCACCATCCCCGAGTTCCTCGACCTGATCCGGCAGCGGGCCGCGGTCACCCCCGAGGGCGAGTGGATCCGCACCACCACCAACTGGCAGGAACTGAACCTGGGCGAGCGCCGCCTGCCCACCGCCGCCGAACTCGACACGGCCACCGACCGGCACCCCGTCCTGGTCAAGCGCGGCGGCCACAACGACGTCGTCAACAGCTACGCGCTGCGCCTCGCCGGCATCACCGAGGACACCCCCGTACCGCCCGGCGGCACCATCGGCCGCGGCGCCGACGGCAAGCTGGACGGCCGGCTGGTCGACAACGCCCTGCACCTGGTCGAGCGCCTGGTCCCGGCCCCGGACCGGGCCCAGCGCATCGAGGGACTCCGGATCGCCACCCGCGACTACGCCGCCACCGGCATCGGCACCGTGCGGGACTGCGCGGTCACCCCCGAGGACTACCGGGTGCTGCGGGCCGCCCGCGAGGCGGGCGCACTGCACACCAGGGTGCGCGCGCTGATCTCGGCGCTCGGCATGACCAGCGCGGCCCAGGTGGAGGACCTGCTCGACGTCATGGAGGAGTGGCGCGACACCTCCGACCCGCGGCTGTCGGTGTGGGGCGTGAAGTTCGGCCTCGACGGCGGCCTGGAGGCCGGTGCCACCGAGGAGCCGTACGCCTGCGACCACTCCTTCTCCGGCATGCTGATCTGGGAGCCGGACGCACTGGTCGAGGCGGTCGAGGCCGTCGTACGGCGCGGCTGGCGGGCCGGCACCCACGCCTACGGCGACCGGGCCGTCCGCACCCTCCTCGACGTCTACGAGCGCGTCCTGGAGCGCAACCCCGGCCTGCCCGCCGGTTCGCTGGTCATGGAGCACGGCGGCCTCGCCGGCCCCGAGCAGCGCGCCCGCGCCGTCGCCCTCGGCGTGCCGGTCACCATCCAGCAGCCGCTGCTGCACGACACCGCCGAGGTCGAGGAGGTCTTCTGGGGCCCGGAACGGGTCGCCCGCCTCTTCCCGGCCCGCGGCTGGATCGACCTGGGCGCCCAGGTCAGCGCCGGTTCCGACTTCCCGGTCGGCCAGTTCGGCGCGATGCGCTCGGTGTGGGGCATGACGACGCGGCAGACGGTCATCGGCGTGAAGGGCCCCGAGCACGCGATCACCTACGACGAGGCCCTGACCCTGCACACCACCCAGGCGGCCCACCTCACGGGCGAGGACCGGCTCCGCGGCACCCTGACCCCGGGCCGCTGGGCCGACTTCACGGTCTGGGACCGGGACCCGGCGAACGCCTCCGGCGAGGAACTGCGGGACCTGAAGCCGACGCACACGTTCGTCGGCGGTGCCCTCGTCACTCCGTGAGCGGACGCGCCCCTTCAGGGGCGCGGGGCTGTATCGATGTGCGGCTCCGCCGCGTGGGCGCGACCAGCCCCCACCGGCCCGCACCCGACACACAGCAATCTCTGTGCCGAGCAACAGCTCCATTCACTAGCGTCCCTCACGTGCAAGACCAACGGACAGTCGCCGACGGCCTGCGTCTTCTGACACGGGCCGTCGTCCACGTGGTCCTCGGCGGCTCCGCCCTCCTCGCCATCGCCACCGTCGCCTCCGTCCTCGGCCCCACCCTCGCCCTCGACCTCTACACCCCACCGGTCGCCGCCTGGTGGACCGTGTTCACCGCGGTCGCCGTCCAGGGCGTCCCCTTCCTCCTCCTCGGCACGGTGGTCTCCGCGGCGATCGCCGCCTTCGTCCCGGAACGGGTCTTCACCCGCCTCCTCCCCCGCAACCAGGCCCTCGCCGTTCCCGTGGCGGGGGCCGCGGGCGTCGTCCTGCCCGGCTGCGAGTGCGCCTCCGTCCCGGTGGCCGGCAGCCTGATGCGCCGCGGGGTCGCCCCCGCCGCGGCCCTCGCCTTCCTCCTCTCCGCACCCGCGATCAACCCGGTCGTCCTGGTGGCGACCTCGATCGCCTTCCCCGGTCAGCCGAAGATGGTGCTGGCCCGCCTGCTCGCCTCCCTCGGCACGGCGGTGGTGATGGGCTGGCTCTGGGCCCGGTTCGGCCGCGACGACTGGCTGCGCCCGCCCCGCACCGCCCACGACTCCCACGCCACCGGCCCGCGCGCCTTCGTCACCGGCCTCCAGCACGACTTCCTGCACGCCGGCGGCTTCCTGGTGCTGGGCGCGGCGGCCGCGGCGACCTTCAACATCGCCGTGCCCAGATCGGTCCTCGACGTCTTCACCGGCTCGGCGTGGACCGCCGTCCCGCTGCTCGCGGTGCTCGCCGTCGTGCTGTGCGTGTGCAGCGAGGCCGACGCCTTCGTGGCCGCCTCGCTCAGCGCCTTCCCGGCCCCGGCCCGGCTGGCGTTCATGGTGGTGGGCCCGATGGTCGACCTGAAGCTGATCGCCCTCCAGGCCGGCACCTTCGGCCGGGGCTTCGCGCTCCGTTTCTCCTCGGCCACCTGGCTGGTGGCGTTGTCGGCGAGCGTCCTGGTGGGGTGGTGGCTGCTGTGAGGCGCTACGGCGGACCGGTCCTGCTCTGCCTGGTCGGTGCGGCGGCCCTGCGGATCACGCTCTTCAGCGACCTGTATCTGCGGTACGTGCAGCACGCGTTGCGCCCGTACCTGATCGTGTCCGGCACCGCCCTGATCCTGCTGGGCGTGACGACGGCGGTACTGAGAAGCCGCACGGCGGCCGACGACGAGAACGACGACGCGGACCACGTCGGTGACGGCCACGCCCACGGCCATCACGGTGCCGCCGGTCCCCGGATCGCCTGGCTGCTCACCCTCCCGGCTCTCGCCCTGCTCCTCTTCCCGCCCCCGGCCCTGGGTTCGTACAGCGCGGGGCGCGAGGCGGCGCAGCGGGCGGCGCAGGGGGTCGGGGCCTTTCCGGCGCTGCCGGCCGGGAACCCGGTGGAGCTGACGCTCGCCGCGTTCAGCTCGCGGGCGATCTACGACAGCGGACGCTCGCTGACGGGCCGTACGGTCCGGATGACGGGCTTCGTGACGCACGGTTCCGGCGGCACCTGGTACCTGACCCGGCTGATGGTGACGTGCTGCGCCGCCGACGCGACCACCAGCAAGGTCGACATCCGGGGCGAGGACGCGCCGCCCACCGACACCTGGGTCACCGTCACCGGCACCTGGCACCCGAAGGGCAGGCTGGGTTCGGACGCGGCGTGGCCGCCGGTGCTGGACGCGGCGTCGGCGAAGACGGTGCGGCAGCCGTCGGACCCGTACGAGACACCCTAGGCCGGTCCCAGGCCGGTCCCCGGCCGGTCCGAGCCGGTCCTAGGCCTGCGCCCGCCCCTGTTCCCTTACCTGGGCCAGCCGTTGGACGCCGATGTCGAGGGCCTGTTCGGTGGTGTCGCCGGGGAGGGTGCCGAGGGCGCCGGCGGTGAGGACGATCGCGTCGTCGCCGACCCGGACGACGGCGACGTCGAGGGTGAGGGTGGTGGGGTCGGCGTCGGCGGAGGGCTGTGCGGTGAGGGTGACCCGCAGCCCCTGCCGCGCGTCGCCGAGGCCCTGCAGTGCGGCGTCGGTGACCTGGACGGCCTCGGTCCCGGCCGCGGTGGTCTGCGCGGTGAACTGCCCGCAGGTGCCGGGCAGGGTGCGCAGCCAGGCCAGGGTGCGGTCGATGTCGGCGGAGCGGCTCGCGTCGACCTGGTACCGGAGCTGGGCCGCGTCGTCGCCGTCGTCGAGGGAGGTGACGGCCTGCGGGCCGGCCGGGGCGCCGAGCAGTTCGTCGGTGTACAGGGCTTCCAGGAGGCGCTGGCAGTCGGCTTGCCCGGTGGCCGCCTTGAGCAGCCCGTCGTGCCAGGTGGCGGTGGAGTCCGCCGCCGTCCACGGCACGCCCAGGTCGCTCTCGCCGATCAGCGCGGCCTGCGCCTGCGCGGGGGTGAGCGCCGGGGTGCCGGGTGAGGCGGCGGGGCTGGCCGGGGCGGCCGGGGCGGGCCGTTCGGCGGCGGTCGCGGTCGCGGCCGGGGCGGAGGCGTGAGCGTCGGCTGCCGGCGGCCCGGCGGCCGTACAGGCGGTGGCGGTGACGGTGACGGCGGTGAGGAGGCCGGCCACGACAGGGCCGGAGGCGGTGACTCTCATGACGGGCGGGGCCTCCCCGGGAACCAGGAGCAGCGGAACGCGTGCTCCCACGGCACCACCGCCCGGGCCCGCCCACCACCGCTCCGGTCCGTCCGGGTGAGGCGTGTGCGGTGGGCCGGTCACCCGGGGCCGGGGCCGGTGCCGGTGCGGTTGCGGGGGCCTCGGGCGGCGGGGAGCTGCCGCAGGCGTTCGGTGTGCTCCTGCTGGATGTCGCGGCTGCGGGTCAGGTAGTCGGCGATCAGGGCGAGTTGCTCGGGCGTGTAGCGGGGCAGGAGGCGCTCGGCGGTGTCGGCGAGGAAGGGGCCCATCAGGCCGTAGGCGCGTTCGGTGAGGTCCGGGGTGGCGCGGACGACGGTCCTGCGGCGGTCGGTGGGGTGCGGGCTGCGGCTGAGGTAGCCGAGCTTCTCCAGGCGGTCGAGCATGGCGGTGACGCTGCCGGTGCTCAGGCCCAGCCTGGTGCTCAGGGCGCGGGGGGCTGTCTCCTCGACGTCCAGCAGGATCTCCAGGCAGCGCAGATCGGTCTCGTTGACGCCCAGCAGCCGGGCCAGCTCGCGGTCGAAGTCGTCGACGGCCGCCTGGTAGCTCTGGACGACCCTGCCCAGGTCCGGGGCGGACGGACCGGATTCCCTTTCGCTTGACATTCGAGAGACCTCCCTGCGTGGCGATGATGCTATTCGAGGAGCATGTGAAGCGGTCATGTCGTCCACGGCACCCCAGGGAGCCCTGACCACCACGGACGGCGTCGGCAACACCCCGCCCTACGCTAAGCGCTGGGCGGCCGCGATCGGCATGATCCCGGCGGCGCTGCCCAGACCCTGGCCGAGAAGGCGAACGGCGTGAAGGCGCCCATGCCGTGGGAGACGGCCCGTACTCCTCCGCCGGGCTCCTGGCCCGGTGGGCGGCGAGGTCCGCCCGGCTGCCGGCGGCACCGGTGACCCGAAGTCCTGGTACAGGCACCAAGTCGCCGGTACCCGGCCGGACTTGGCCGTGACGTCCGGGCAGGGCGCCAGGGCCGCGCGCGAGCGACTGCCCACGGCCGGGCCGCTCCCCTCTGCCGCCTACCTGCTTCCAGCGCTGGTCGCCTACGATCGGACGGCCCGGTTGGGCCCCGCGTGCCCACGTCCAGCCCCCGGCCGGCACATGCCGCGCCGCGACGATCACACGCCCCGCCACCACCGCCCGCCGGCGACCGTCTCCACCCATCCGCAGCCCAGAGTGTGCAGGAGAGATGATGGCTCACGAATTCGTGCGTGTATCGGGGCGAGAGATCGCCTACCGCCGCAGTCCCGGGCAGGGGCGCCCGGTCGTGCTGGTCCACGGGAACTCCTCGTCCTCCAGGACCTGGCGTCACCTCCTGGACGGCGAGTTCGGCCGGCGCCACCGCTGCCTGGCCCTCGACCTGCCCGGACACGGGGCGTCCCCGGCGGCGGAGCCCGGGTCGGGCGTCTACTCGGTGCCCGGCTACGCCGCCGTGCTCTCCGGGTTCGTCGACGCGCTGGACGTACCGGACGCCGTGATCGTCGGATGGAGCCTCGGCGGCCACATCGCCCTGGAGGCCTCCGCCCAACTCCCGGACGCGGCCGGCTACGTGGTGTTCGGCACCCCGCCCATCAGCGGCCCCGCCGACCTGGCCGAGGCGTTCCTCCCGAACCCGGCGATGCAGGTCGGCTTCACGGCGGACGTGGACGAGGACAGCGCCCGCACCTATGCCCAGTCCTTCTACGCCCCCGGCTCCCCCCTCTCGACCGCGGACCTGGTCGCCGACATCCTGGCCACGGACGGCACCGCCCGCAGCGACCTGGGCGCCAGCCTCGCCGGGGCGACCGCCGACGAGGTCGAGATCGTCGCGACCCTCGACAAGCCGCTGGCGATCCTGCACGGCGCGGCCGAACAGTTCGTCAACCTCGCCTACCTCAACAAACTCCACGCCCCCACCCTGTGGCGCACCGCCGTCCAGCTCATCCCCGACGCCGGCCACACCCCCCAGGAGGAGACCCCGGCCGAACTCACCACCCTGCTCGACCGGTTCATCGCCGAGCTGCCGTAACTCCAGCGCTTCCACGGAGGGTGACCACGGCACGTACCGAGTAGGCCTTCACCACTTCCTGGAACACCGCGATCGGGAATCTGAGGCTCCTGCCCAGCGGGCGTGCGATAGCTTGCCCGCCATGACCGAGCCTGTTCCCGTCGCCTGGCCGCCTGCTCCGATCAAGACCGAGCGGCTTGTGCTCCGTGAGTCCGAGGCGCGGGACCGGGCGGCGTGCATCGAGCTGTCCGCCTCGCCGGAGGTGGGCACCTATGTCGGTGGCGCTCGACCGCGTGACGAACTCGAGCGCACGGTGTCTGAGGTGCCCGGGCGGCGTCCTGGCTTTTTCGTGGTCGAGCTCGACGGGGCGATGATCGGTTTCGTCCAGCTGCTCGATCGGCGCGGCCCGGAACGTCCGGGCCACGTCCGTCCGGAGGGCGGGGAGGCCGAACTCGGCTACATGTTCCTGCCGGAGGCGTGGGGGCACGGGTACGCCGCCGAGGCGTGCACAGCCGCACTCGACTGGTTTGCCGGTGCGCTTCCCGGCGAGCCGGTGGTGCTCACCACCCAGACCGCCAACATCCGCTCGATGCGCCTCGCGGCGAAGCTGGGATTCACCGAGGTGGCGCGGTTCGAGGACTACGGCGCCGAGCAGTGGTTCGGCGTGTGGTCCCCGGCCACGCCGTCCGGTCGAGGTCGTGACCGACAGCTGTGAATCACCCCTGAGCGGGCGCCGGACACGTACAGCCGATCGTGCGCTCGACCTTCCGGCGGCGGGGCAGGACAACGAAACCCCCTTCGAAAGATGTGTTTCGAGCGTAGAGTCTCGAAACATGTCTTTCGAAGCTGAGAGCGTTGCTTCACGTGAGCATCGCAAGCTCACCGACCCCAAGGCCATGCGGGCCGTCGCACACCCCACCCGCCTCGCTCTGCTCGAAGCTCTGGGCCGGCGCGAGCCGTTGACCGCGACCGAGGCTGCCCGGATGGTGCGAGAGTCCCCGACGAACTGCGCCTTCCATCTGCGCACCTTGGCGAAGTACGGCTTCGTCGAGGAAGCGGGCGGCGGCACGGGCCGCAGCCGCCCCTGGCGGCGTGCCCACATCGGCTTCAGCTTCGATACTTCCGATCCCGCGGGCGATCCCGAATCCGGCATTGCCGCTGCTGCGCTCGGCACCGTGCTGTGGGACCTGTGGCTGGAGCGGATCCGCAAGATCGGCGCAATGCGGTCCGGCTTCCCCGAACACTGGAGCAAGATCACCGGTTCTGGTGAGTCGATCTTCTACCTCACCCCTGAGGAAGCCGAGTCCTTCCAGGAGGAGCTGACCGCGCTTCTCTTCCGCTACCGCGAGCGGCTTGAAGATCCGTCGCTGCGCCCGGCGGGTGCCATCCCGATGGAGCTGATCCAGTTCACTTTCCCCGCCGACGCCGTGCGCCCGCTGGAGGACTGACCATGCGTGCCCTCCTTGCCCGCCGCGATGTCCGCCTGCTCGTCCTTGCCCGGTTGATCGACATGGCTGGGAGCAACGCCCTGTGGGTCGCCCTCGGCATCCGCGTCAAGGAACTCACCGGCAGCAGCTCCGCCGCGGGCCTGACCTTCTTCGCGTTCATCCTCGGCACTCTGGCCGCGCCCCTGGGCGGTGCCCTGGTGGACCGATTACGTCGTCGGCCCCTGCTGGTCATCATGAACCTGGTCTCGACGGTGCTGGTCCTGCCGCTGCTCCTGGTGCACGATCGCCAGGGCGTCTGGATCTGCTACGTCGTCATGACCCTGTACGGGCTGGCCAACGGCGTCACCGGCTCGGCCATGACCGCACTCACCCAGACGTTGATCCCACCGGAGCACCTGGGCGATGCCAACGGCCTGCTGCAGACCCTGCTGCAGGGCCTGCGGCTGATTGCGCCGCTCCTGGGTGCGGGCGTGCTGTCCGCATTCGGCCTGGGGCCGTTGGTCGTGGGCGACGCGGCGACCTTCGCTCTCGCAGCCCTGCTGATTGCCCTGCTCCGGCAGCGGGAGGATCGCCCGCAGCCACCTCAGGAGAAGGAAGCCGGCGCCCAGATCGCCGCCGGCTTCCGTCACATCGCGGGCTCCCCCGCCCTGCGCCGGTCGACCGTCGCCGTCGTGCTCGCCATTGTTGCCTTCGGCTTCTCCGAGTCGGTGCTCTTTGCTGTCGTCGATGCGGGACTGCACCGCCCGCCGGCCTTCCTCGGTGTCCTCAGTTCGTTGCAGGGTACTGGGGCGATAGCGGCCGGGGTTGCCGCCGCGGTGCTCATGCGGCGTACGGGGGAAGAGCTGACCGTGGTGCTCGGCCTGGCCTGCGCTGCCGCGGGCTTCTTGCTGAGTGCCGTCCCCTCTCTGCTCGCGGTCGCGCCGGGCACCGTGCTCGTCGGCGCCAGCCTGCCTTTGATCGTTGCGGGCGTCATGACCCTCTTCCAACGGCGCACGCCCGCCTCTTTGATGGGGCGCACCGACGCCGCGTTGAACGTGCTGATAGGGGTACCGCAGACCGCGGCCATCGCCGCCGGAGCGGCTTTGATCGCGGTGGTGGACTATCGCGTCATGCTCGCCGTGATGGCAGCCCTGATGGCTTCCTCGTCGCTCTACCTGGCCACCCGCACCATCCGCCGGCCGACCGAATCCGTAGCCACGGCGCGACTGGCCCAAGAGCCTGGCGAGGCAGCGCCGGAAGCATCGCCACCGCCCCGTGGGTGAAGTCGGCGTTCGCTGCTGTACCGCAACGGGTCTGCCTACAGGTCCACGCGTGACTCGTGGTCGCCCCGCCTGAGCACCACGTGCGCCGGCCGGAACGGCAGACTGCGCAGGGTCGGCTCCATGACCTTGAAGAGGGCATCGGCGTCTGGCCCGTAGGCGTACAGCACGGCTTTGCCTCCTCCGAACTCGTTGCCGTCGACCTCTCCGACGTCGGCTTCCTTTGTCGCTGCTGCCATCGCGCGCTCTGCTGCGTAGACCAGGGCCCGCTGATCGGCGGCTCCGAAGCCTTCGTCGGCAAGCCGGAAGTGCGCGATGACGGCGTGCTCCTCACCCTCGCTGTCGGGGGCAATGGGTGTCTGCATGCCGGACACACTCTCATCGGGCTCTGACATCGGACGGAAGATGAGACGGTGCTCGGACCTGCGCGGACGCTCACCTCTGTGACATCTCGTAAGCCGCGCGGATGGACGCGGGGATGCGTCCACGGTCATTGACGAGGTAGCCGTTGGCGCGTGCCCAGAGGCGTATCGGCTCGTCCTCCGGGCGGGGGTCGAGGATCCGGGGGCGGGCGGACCTGCCGGGGCCGCTCCAGTCTCCCGAGGACATCCCTTCCAGTCGGTCCGCCGTCTCTTGGAAGAAGGCGGCCAGCGAGGCGTATACGCCCTCCTCGGGACCGTATGCCTCGGCCCAGGTTCCGATGGTTCCGCTGACCGTGTCCAGAAACGTCCCGTAGAGACCGTCGCTCTCCGCGGCGATGGGCACCCACTCACGACGCCAGAACGGATGGTCGGGGTCGGCGGACGGCTCCATCTCCTCCAAGCCCATCCGGCTGAGGTAGACCCGCTGAATATCCGTCAGTCCGAGAAGGATGTGGCCGCCGGGGATGTCCATCTGGCACCCCAGCGCCACCAGGCAGGAATGAGCACCGGGTTGCCTGCCGGCATCGATGTCGTTCGCCAGCAGCCACTGCCGCATCTCCGCCGGCAGGTCCAGACCCATGCGCAGTTCGGCCTCCCTGATGGCCGCATGGCTCCCGGGGCCGCCGAGCGCGGCGAGAGTGTCGGGGTCGTGGCGTTCGAGCCACGCGGTGACCCTGCCCCACGCCTCTCGCACGTCTCCTGCCCGGGAGCGTTGCCCGGCCTCCCGGGCGGTGAAGTCGTCCTCTTGCCGGGGCGACGACTGTTGGTGATCCATGGGAGAACCGTATGAGGGACCACTGACATCGACCGACCGGGCGAGCACGAAGCCGCCGGACTTCATCGGCCGCCGGAGGTGTGACACCCGCGCGGTCCGGCGTCACAGTCCCCGCTTGTCCCCGCCACGACGTGGCGGACGGCCGGCGTGCCGGGTCAGGACAGGGCCTCGGCCCTTCGACGGCGGGGGCGGCCAGGAACCGGACGGCGGTCAGGTGAGGGTGGTCGCTGCTCGGTGGAGTTCGGTGAGGCGGTGGCGGGTCAGGGTGGGGAAGGGCTGGTCGTTCGCGGGGGCGATCCACTGCGTGAAGGCCGCGGTGAACGCGCGGACGCCCAGCTCGGCGGCGAGGCCCGCGGTCGGGTCGGGCACCCCGCGCCGGCGGAGGGCGTCGGTCAGGGCCGCCGCGAGGTTGAGCTCCTTGAAGGCCAGGCGTTCCCGGAGTTCGGCGTGGCCCGCGATGACCGCGGCGAGGCGGGGGCCGAACCCCCGCTGTTCGGGAGTGAAGGAGCCGGTCAGGGCGTCGAGCGCGGCGGCCACCGTCTCCAGTGGGGTCGCGTCGGCGGGTGCGGCCGCGGCGCCCTCCGTCAGCAGGCGGCCGTGTTCCTCCTGCCCCGCGAACAGCACCTCGCGCTTGTCCGGGAAGTGCCGGAAGAAGGTCGTCTTGGTCAGCCCGGCCCGCTCGGCGATCTGGGCGACGGTGGTGCTGTCGTACCCCTGCTCGCCGAACAGGTCGATCGCGGCTTGTACGAGGCGCAGTCGCGCGTTCGGTTCCCATCGGGCCATGGGGACAGCCTAAGTGATGTGACTTGGTACCGTCACAGGGGTATGGTGACGGTACCAAGTCACATCACCTGTTCTTCCGTCCTGGGGAGAGTGCTGTCATGCGTGTCTTCGTCACCGGCGCCGGTGGTCACATCGCCTCCGCCGTCATTCCCGAACTCCTCGACGCGGGGCACGAGGTCGTCGGCCTCGCCCGGTCCGAGAACTCCGCGACCGCCGTGAAGGCCCTGGGCGCCGAGGTGCGCCGCGGTGACCTGGCGGATCTGGACGGCCTGCGGGCGGCCGCGGCCGATGCCGACGCCGTCGTCCATCTCGCCTTCGACCACGCGGCGATGGCCGCCGGGGACATGGCCGGCGCCGCGGCGACCGACCTGACCGTGGTGCGGGCCCTCGGCGAGGCGCTCGCCGGGACCGGCAAGGCCCTGCTGGGGGTCGGCATGGGCAAGGGCGACGGCAACGAGCACCTCGGCGCGGCGTACGCCACCAATCCCCGGGGCGCCACGGGGCGCCTGTTCGGCGAGTTGGCCGGGCAGGGGGTGCGGGCCGTGCTCGTCGGGATTCCACCGGTCGTGCACAGTGCGCGGGACCGGAGCGGGTTCCTGCCGATCCTGATCCGGATCGCGCGGGCCACGGGGGTCTCCGGCTATGCCGGGGACGGTTCGAACCGCTGGTCCGCCGTGCACACGCTGGACCTCGGGCGGCTCTACCGGCTGGCGCTGGAGAAGGCGCCGGCGGGCGCTGAGCTGCACGCGGCGGCCGAGGAGGGGGTCGCGGTGCGGGACATCGCCGAGGTGATCGGGCGGCGGCTGGGGGTTGCGGTCGAGAGCGTCCCGGGGGAGCGGCTCGCCGAGCACTTCGGGTTCTTCGGCGGGCTGATACCGCTCGACGCGCCCGTGAAGAGCGCACGGACCCGGGAGTCGCTGGGGTGGCAGCCGGTGGAGGCCGGGCTGGTGGCGGACCTCGAGGAGGGGCACTACTTCGAGGGCGAGTAGTCCAGGGGTTGTGGTGCTCATGTGCGGTCAGTTGCCCTCTGTGTGTGAGGAATTGCCGCGGATCAAGGATTTTTTCTGCGGTCTCCTGAACCTAAGCTGCGCATGGGGGGCGAACGCCCCTACGGGGAGGGAACACACACATGAGCAGCAGCTCCGCCATGCCGTCGCGCCGGCGCCACCGCCGGGCCACGGCCACCGCACTCGTCACCGTCTCGCTCGCCCTCGCGGGCACCGCGTTCCCGGTCGCGGCCGCCGCCGCGACCGTCCTGCCGCCGTGGAGCGCCTCGGTGACGCTCAGCAGCGGGCGCTCGGACGTCCAGGACGTCGTCGTCACCAGGGACGGCGCCGCCGTCGCCGTGTGGACCGAGGCGACCGCCTCCAACGCGCCGCGCACCCTCTACGCGGCCGTCCGCGCCGCCGGGAGCGACAGCTGGTCCGCGCCGGTCCCGCTCGCCACCCAGGAGGGAACGGTACGGCTGCTGGCCCGGGCGGACGGATCGGTCGCCGCGCTGTGGACCGACGGCTCGACCGGGGTGCAGCGCGTCGTCGCCGCGCTGCTGGCTGCCGGGCAGACGACGGCCTGGTCCGCACCGGCGGTGCTCGCCTCGGACGGCACCTTCGACCAGCTCGACCTCTCCGAGGGCGGCGGCGGCACGCTCGCCGCCGCCTGGCGCGGCAGACCCACCGGCGCCACCGTGCCCGAGGTGTACGCCGCCACGCTGGGGGCGCAGGGCGGCTCCTGGTCCGCGTCCGTCAAGGTCAGCAACGTCTCCGTGTACGCCGGTGCGAACACCGCCACCGCGGCCCTGGACCGGCCGCAGATCGCGGTCGACGGGCTCGGCGGGCTCGTGGTGTCGTACGCGATGAACGTGGGCGGCATCGGCGGGGTGATGACGGTCGGCCGGCCCGCCGGGGCGGATGCCTGGGGGACCCCCGAGCGGCTGGTCGGCAAGGTGGGCGCCTCCGCGACGCTGGCCGCGACGCCGTACGGCGGTCTCGTGCTGCTCTGGAAGGTGGACGGCACCTTCCAGTACGCGACCCGTACCGACGCCGGCGCCGACTGGAGCCAGACGCGGACCGCCGTGGCCGCCGCCGGAAACCCCGAGGAGACCCCCGAGCCGCTGATCGGCGCCGACGGCCGGATCACCCTGGTCTGGAACGACCTGGCCGGTGCCACCGTCGGGCTGCGGACCACCACGTTCGATCCGAGCACCGGGGCGTGGTCCGCACCGGCCAAGCTCAACACGGCCTATTTCCCCGGCCACTTCGACGCGTCGATCGCCCAGGACGGCTCGGTCCACGTCCTGTGGACGCAGGCCGCGACCAGCAACACCTACACGCTCCAGGAGGCCACGCTCGTCGACGGCGCGTGGACCGCCGCCCGTCCGGTACCGCCCTACGGGGAGCAGGCCGTCGACGGGCAGATCGCGGCGCGCTCCGCCACCGACACCACCGCGGTGTGGGACTGGTCGGCCAACTCCGGCGCGTCCTACGGACTCGAGGCCGCCCGCACCGCCTGGCCCCAGCTCAAGGTCACCCAGCAGTCGGTCCCGGGCACCGCGGCCCTCAAGGGCACCACCTCCGGCAGCCAGGTCTGGCTGCCGACCTGGACCACGAACACCGCCGTCTCGTCCTGGACCCTCACCGTCACCGACCCGGCCGGCCGCACGGTCCGTACCCTCACCGGCGCCCCCGGCTCCGCCACCACCGTCGCGGCCGTGTGGAACGGCCGTACCGGCACCGGCGCGTTCGCCCCCAACGGCAGGCTGACCTGGACCCTGAAGGCGGTCCAGTACGGCTCCGGCACCTCGTACACCCTCGGCACCGGCACGGTGACCGTGACCGGCGGCGCCACCGTCTTCCGCGACTTCGGCGGCCACAACAGCACCCCCGACGGCGTCGGCGACCTCGTCACCCTCGACTCCGCAGGCCGGCTGCACTGGCTGTACGGCATCAGCGCCGGGCTGGAGAGCGGCAGAACCGGCTCGGGCTGGTCGACGAGCATCAAGGCGGTGCCGTTCGGAGACCTCAACGGCGACCGGTGCAACGACCTCCTGGTCCGGGTCGGCGACGCCCTGCGCGACTACCGCCCGGCCTGCGGTGCGGCGGTGACGCCCACGACGTCGTACAAGACGGTCTCCGGCACCGGCTGGAAGCAGTACGACGTCCTGACCGCGCCCGGTGACCTCACCAAGGACGGCCGCCCCGACCTGATCGCCCGCAACACCTCCACCGGCGCGGTCTACCTCTACAAGGGCACCAGCACCGGCACCCTCTCCGCCCGCGTGAAGCTGTACGCCGACTGGAAGACGTACAAGAAGATCGTGGGCGCCGGCGACCTCAACGGCGACGGCATCGGCGACCTGGTCGCGCAGGACACCGCCAACAACCTCTACCGCTACTACGGCAAGGGCAACGGCACCTTCGGCACCCGCGTGAAGCTCGCCGCGGGCTGGGGCGCTTCCTACAACGTGGTGGTCGGTGCCGGTGACGTCAACGGCGACGGCAGGCCCGATCTCCTCGCCCGCGACACCGCCGGCAAGCTCTACCGCCTGAACGGCGACGGCAGGGGCGCCTTCCCCACCCGCACCCGGATCAGCGCGGGTTTCGCCGGCTACAAGGGCCTGTTCTGAGACCGGGTCCGCAGCGGCCCCGACCCGGCAGCCGAGGAGTCCGGGAACAGGGGGCCTAGAGTCAGGGCCGGTGAAAGGAGCCCCCACTGTGACCGGTCAGCCCATTCCCGTGATCATCGACTGCGACACCGGTGTCGACGACGCCCTCGCCCTGCTGTTCGCCGTTCGCCACCCGGGCCTCGAGTTGCGGGCGGTGACCTGTGTCGCAGGGAACACCGACGTGGACGGGGTGGTCCGCAACACCCTGACCGTGCTGGAGCGGGCCGGGGCCGGGGACGTTCCCGTCGCCCGGGGTGCCGAGCGGCCGCTGATCGAGGCGGCGCGGTCGGCACGGCATGTGCACGGGAGCGACGGGATGGGCGACCTCGGGCTGCCCGCGCCCACCCGGCGCCCCGCCGACGTCGACGCCGTCACCCTGCTGCGCCGCGAGATCCTCGGCTCGCCCCGCCCGGTCACCCTGATTCCCACCGCGCCGCTCACCAACATCGCCCTGCTGCTGCGCACCCACCCGGAGGTGACCCGGAACATCGAGCGGATCGTGTTCATGGGCGGCGCGGTCGCCACCGGGAACGCCACCCCGGTCGCCGAGTTCAACGTCTGGCACGACCCCGAGGCGGCCGCCGTCCTGCTCACCGCCGGAGTGCCGATCACCATGTACGGCCTGGACGTCTTCCAGCGGGTGGTGGTGCCGGGCGCGGAGGTACGACGGCTGCGCACGAGCGCGGAACCGGGGGCCCGGCTGGCCGGGGATCTGCTCGCGCACCGGCCGGCCGCCCCGGACCCGGACGGCGACGATTCCGCCGGCGGGCTCGGGGACGCGGGTGCGGTGTGCGCCGTCGCCGATCCGGCCGGTCTGACCACCCGGCTCCTTCCGGTCGAGGTCTCCCTCGCCCCGGGGCCGACCCGGGGCCAGACCGTCGTCGACCGCCGCCCCCGCCCCGGCGAGGCCGAGATCCACGGCGAAGCCCGCGAACAGGCCCTGGTGGACGTGGGGTTGGACGTGGACGTGGAGCGGTACGTGCGGCTGTACCTGGAGACCGTCGCCGGTCGAGGGTGACCGCCGGCGGTCACGGGGTACGACGCCCGCTCCGGCGGGTGAGCCGGCCGGGCCGGTCTCGGGGGCAGGCGTGCGCCCCGGTCGTCAGGGACGGCCGGGGCGCACGCGCGTACCGGACGGGATCAGGCGCGGGTGGCCTTGCGGCGCCGGGACACGACGACGATCGCACCGCCGCCGGCGAGCAGCAGGGCCGCGCCGCCGGCGATGTAACCGGTGCTGGAGCTGGCGCCGGTGTGGGCCAGGTCGCCGCCACCTGCGGAGTCCGTGCTCGGGGCCGACGCCGGGGAGGTCGTCGACTCGGACGGGGAGGGGGACGCGTCGGCCGTGCTGGTCGCCGAGCTCTCCGAGGGCGCGGGGGTGGTGGTCTCCGCGGCCGGCGGGGTGGCCGGGGTGGACTCCGACGCGGAGGCGGAGGGCGAGGTGGACGTGGACGGGGACGGCGAGGACGACTCGGTCGTCGAGCAGTCCTTCGTGCCGCCGTTCCAGGACGCGATCAGCTTGTCCTTGATGACCGTGTGGTCCGGGCCGGCCGGCAGGTCGCCGTGCTCGAAGCCGTCGTTGGCGTCCTTGTCGCCGTCGAACTTCGTCGCGCCCCGGTAGAGGTCGATCTGCGCGAAGCAGCCGGCGTCCGGGACGGCGATGTCGAGGGAGTCGGTCTGGCCCTGCTTGACCGTCACCGTGTCGAAGTCGACGAAGATCTGCTGGCCCGAGGTGGCGAAGGTGGGACCGTGGGCGATGTACGAGGCGAGCGAGGCGGTGCAGGAGGCGGCGCCACCGGCGGCGCGGACCTTGAGGTGGACCTTGCCGTCGTCGGTGACCTTCAGGTTCTGGTCGTCGACCTTCACCGAGTCGAAGAAGTTCGAACCGTCGATCGAGAACTGGCACTTGTCGGTGCCGGTCTCCGTGCCGGCACCGGTGCCGGGGCTGTAGTGGCCGCCGGACTTCCAGCCGTCACCGCCGGGGGTGCCGTGCGCCCAGGCGCCGGACGCGCCGGCGACGGAGGCGGCACACAGGGCGAACGAAGCGACGCCCGTTCCCAGCAGGCGACGTGCGGTGACATGTCTGGCTATGGACATGGAGATCCCATCCGTGGGGTGCTCATCTCTCGCCGGCCCGTCGATGCTCGGCAGGAGCAGCGGGCGGACGGCGGAAAGGCAACGGGAAGCGAAGAGACACCGGGCCCAATGGTCACATGCGCCACAGTGTGCGGCCCATGGTGGTTGGCCCTGCCGAACCCTGTCAACCTGCCGTCAGGCAAGGGGCGTTCGGAGGTCATCACAACTTCCTCACACAAGGAACGATCCGCTCCGGCCGGTGTGAAGTTTCGCTTTCTCGGCAATATGGACAGACTTCTTCACGGTGTCTCTCCGCCCGAAAGGAACGCGCGTGGTCGACCTCTCCTCCAGGAATCCCGACTGGTGGCGTCAGGCCGTGATCTACCAGGTGTATCCACGCAGCTTCGCCGACGCGGACGGTGACGGGCTCGGCGACCTCCGGGGCATCACCGAGCGGCTGTCCCATCTGGGCGCGCTCGGCGTGGACGCCCTGTGGCTGAGCCCCTTCTATCCCTCCGAACTCGCCGACGGCGGCTACGACGTCGCCGACTACCGGGACGTCGACCCGCGCCTGGGCACCCTGGACGACTTCGACGCGATGGTCGCCGAGGCGCACCGGCTGGGTCTGAAGGTGATCGTCGACATCGTCCCGAACCACACCTCGCACCTGCATCCCTGGTTCCGGGAGGCCCTGCTGGCCGGTCCCGGCTCGGCGGCCCGGGACCGCTACGTCTTCCGGGCCGGCCGTGGCGAACACGGCGAACTCCCGCCCTCCGACTGGCAGTCGGTGTTCGGCGGCAGCGCCTGGCGCCGGGTCCCGGACGGCGAGTGGTACCTGCACCTCTTCGCCCCCGAGCAGCCCGACCTGAACTGGGCGCACGACGAGGTCCGCGCCGACTTCCGCGCCACCCTGCGCTTCTGGTCCGACCGGGGCGTGGACGGCTTCCGCGTCGACGTGGCCCACGCCCTGGTGAAGGACCTCGCCGAACCGCTGCGGGACGTGGCGCAGTTCGGTCCGACCGGGGAGGAGGCGCTGGAGCGCATGGCGCCCGGCACCCACCCCTACTGGGACCGCGACGAGGTGCACGAGATCTACCGGGACTGGCGCAAGATCTTCGACACCTACAGCCCGCCCCGCACCGCCGTCGCCGAGGCCTGGGTGCCCGGCGCCCGCCGCGCCCTGTACGCCCGCCCGGACGAACTCGGCCAGGCCTTCAACTTCGAGTACTTGCAGACCCCTTGGGACGCCGGGGCGCTCCGCGACGACATCACCGGCTCGCTCGCCACCGCCCGCGCGGCCGGCGCCTCCGCCACCTGGGTGCTCTCCAACCACGACGTCGTACGGCACGCCTCCCGGCTGATGCTGCCACCCGGAACGGACGAGAACGCCTGGCTGCTGTCCGGCGGCCGCACCCCGCACGCCGATGTCTCCCAGGGACTCCGGCGCGCCCGCGCCGCCACCCTGCTCATGCTCGCGCTGCCCGGATCGGCGTACGTCTACCAGGGCGAGGAACTCGGCCTGCCCGAGGTCGCCGACCTGCCCGGCTCCGTCCTGCGGGACCCGATCTGGGAACAGACGGGCCATGCCCGCAAGGGCCGGGACGGCTGCCGGGTGCCGTTGCCGTGGACGACCGGCGGCCCGTCGTACGGCTTCGGGTCCGGCGGTGCCTGGCTGCCGCAGCCGGAGTGGTTCGGGTCGTACGCCGTCGAGGCGCAGGCCGGGACGGCGGGTTCCACCCTTGAGCTCTACCGCACCGCCCTGCGGCTGCGCCGCAAGCTGCTGGACGGCGAGACGCTGACCTGGGCCGAGGCGCCCGCGGGCGTGCTGCACTTCGCCCGGACGGAGGGCTGGCGGTGCGTCACGAACGTGTCGGACGCACCGGTACCGCTGCCGCCGGGCGAAGTGCTGCTGACGAGCGTGCCGCTGCCGCATGACGGCACGCTCCCGCCCGACACCACGGTGTGGCTGGGCGCCTGATGCGACTCAGCCCGCAGTGGGGGCGGGGCTGGCGCCCGGGGTGACGTTCACGCCGGTGGTGGTTCCGGTTCCGGTGCCCGTGCCGGTACCCGTCCCGCCGGTCGCCGTTCCCGTGCCGCCGCTCCCGGCGATGCCGTCGATGTCCACCGGGGTGGAGGTGGCGTTCGGCGGCGGGGTGAGCACCACCTGGGGCTGGCCCGCGGCCGGCGGCGGCGGGGTCAGGTCGACGGCGGGCAGCTTCGGCGGGGTCGTCTCCTGGAAGAGCACGGTGCCGAAGTCGACGAGACCGGTCTTCTCCATCACCGTGATGTGGTCGAGGACCGTGTCGTTGGCCTGGTCGGCCAGGGCGCGCACCAGGGTGTTCTCGGTGGTGGAGCGGATCTTCGCCACCGTGTTGAAGATCGAGCCGTGCGTGATGCGCAGGATGTTGGCGAAGTCGGTGTCGAACTGCTTGCCGGAGTCCGCGGTCAGCGTGTTGACGAAGCCCTGCTGCTGCGGGCTCGGCAGGTTCGGGATGGTGATGTTGAGCATCTGGGCGACCTTGCGGTCGGTGGTGTCCAGCGCCGAGTGCCCGTCGACCAGGTGCTGGCTGGCCGTGATCACGGCCTGGGACTGGCCCTTCTTCTCACCGAGCAGACCCACCGGGTACTCCCAGAGTCCGGCGGCGCGCACCTTCACCACGAAGTCCCGGTCGCCTTCGGTCAGCGGCCCCCACTGCGTGTTGGCGATCACCCGGGTGGTGTCGCTGGACACGGTGTTCAGGCCCAGCATGCTCGGGTAGGCGAGGGCCGCGAGGGTGAAGCTCAGGGCTCCGCCAACAAACAGCGTTCCCGTCGCGTTCCGCGAAAAGCGCACCGGTGTCTCCTGCTTGGTCGGGGGTCCCGCTCGGCGCGGGGTCGGTTCGCAGGGGAGTACGGACCGGGAAGCGCCCGTAACCTTTTGATTTGGCAAAGAACTTGTGAGGGTCGGCTCTGCCGGGTCGCCACCACCCCATGTCTTGGCCAGGAGAGGGTGATGATTTCCCCTGGTGATAGTGGTCATGACAAAGTCGCGGGCAGGCTTCGCGGCATGCCCCCACACTCATCCCCCCGAGTCCCCCGGCTGCCCAACGGAGCGGCTCCGCGGGGTCCCGCCGCGCTTCCCGTCCTGCCCTACCGCAAGCCCACCAAGGGCCGCGACTACTGGGTGTTCGACGACGTCCTCCCGGACGTGGACGCCGTACGGGAGCGGTGCCTGGCCAAGGACGACTGGGTCCAGGGGTACCCGTACACCTCGGAGACCTGGCCCGGACTGCGCACCATGCCCGGCCTGGAACCCGCCGAACTCGCCGTCGTGGAAGAGCTGGTGAAGAAGGCGACCGGGGCCGGGAAGCTGTGGGTGCAGCAGGCGCCCGGCGGCGGCACCCTCAACCACAACTGCGTCCAGGTGGTCGGCGAGGGCGAGAGCGAGCCGCGCCCGCACACCGACTCGCGGGCGCTGTGCCGGTACGCGGCGGTGCTGTACCTCAACCCCGGGGTGGCCAAGGACTGCGGCACCGCGTTCTACCGCCAGTCGCTGCCCGGCGGCCGGCTCGGCGGCAACATCGTCCAGGCCCCGCACAACAACCTCGTCGAGGCGCTCGGGACGCGGTTCGTGCCCGGCGACCACTTCGAGGAAGACGTGCGCGTCCCGCACAAGTACAACCGGCTGCTCCTCTACAACGCCAACCTGGTGCACAGCGCGACCGGTTACGCCGGGAAGACGCTGGAGGAGAAGCGGATGACCGCGGTGTTCTTCTGGATGGCGTGAGCGGGCGCGTTTGTAACAGCGGGCGTGACACGACCACGACGGGCCCGTGACGGCGATCTCCGAACTTCCCTTCCCGGGCCCGCATCGAAAGGGGTGTCCGGCAGAGAGCCGGGGAGATCACCACCGCTGGGGAACACCATGTCGAAGCTTCGCAACCGCCGTACGAACGT
Organism: Streptomyces sp. NPDC054770; assembly: GCF_053611985.1. Taxonomy (NCBI): domain Bacteria; kingdom Bacillati; phylum Actinomycetota; class Actinomycetes; order Kitasatosporales; family Streptomycetaceae; genus Streptomyces; species Streptomyces sp. NPDC054770. Next base: position 541,418 of record NZ_JBSHBL010000001.1, on the reverse strand, counting down.
CCGCAAGACGGCTGTCGCCGTGACCGGTGCCGCCGCGCTGCTGGCCCTGCTGACCGCGTGCAACGGCACCGCGAGCGGCTCCGTCAGCGCCGACGGCGGTACGGCGGCCCCGGCCGCGGGCGACTCCACGACGGCGTCCGGTTCGACGGGCGGCTCGACCGGGGGTTCGACCGGTGGCTCCGGCAGCGGTTCCAGCACGGGGAGCAGCGGGAGCGGGAGCACCTCGGGCTCGTCCACCTCCGGCGGTTCCTCCGCCTCCGGCTCGGTGCCCGCCTGCCAGGCCTCCCAGCTCGGCTACTCCTGGGCCGACTCGGGCAGCGGCACCGGCCAGCAGAAGCACGCGGTCGTGGCGTTCACCAACAAGAGCGGCCACTCCTGCACGATGTACGGCTTCCCGGGCGTCGACCTGGTGAACAGCGGTCAGAAGTGGTCGCTCCCGCGCACGAACGCCACCCCGAAGCGGGTCACCCTGGCGAACGGCGCCTCCACCGACTTCGCGATCACCTTCCTGGTGCCGGCCCAGGGCGACTCCAGCGATTTCACACCGACCACGGTCGTCGTCACCGCGCCGAACCAGCGCACGTCGTTCGACCTGCCCTGGCACGGCGGTGCCGTGGTGCTCCAGGACGGCGCGACGCACCCGGGGTCGTTCATCGGTCCCGTCGGCGAGTGACCACGGACCGGCCCCTCGGTTCACCCCGCGTCGCGGGCGCAGCGGAAGCCGGTGTGGCCGGTGGAGCTGTCGGGGGTGTTGGCGGTGCGGGCGGCGACCCGGTAGCGGTTGCAGTAGGACGCGTGGCACAGGTGGGAGCCGCCGCGGATGACGCGGGCGCCGCCGTGGGCGGGGTCGACGGGACCGGCGGGGCCGGTGCTCCACCGGTCGGCGCACCACTCCCACACGTTGCCCGAGGTGTTGTGGAGGCCGTATCCGTTGGGCGCGAAGGCGTCGACGGGGGCGGTGCCCCGGTAGCCGTCGGCGGCGGTGTTGCGGGTCGGGAAGGTGCCGCGCCAGATGTTGCACCGGTACTCCCCGCCCGGGTCCAGCTCGTCCCCCCACGGATAACGGGCCTGCTCCAGACCGCCCCGGGCCGCGTACTCCCACTCCGCCTCGGTGGGCAGCCGCTTGCCGGCCCAGGAGGCGTAGGCGGCGGCGTCGTACCAGGAGACGTGGACGACGGGATGGTCGCCGAGTCCGTCGAGCCCGCTGCCCGGTCCGGCCGGCTCGTGCCAGGCGGCCCCCGCGACCGCACACCACCAGGGCGTCTGAGGCGGCCGGGGCGCACCCCGGCGCAGCGCGGCGGGCAGGAACCCGGCGAAGACGTAGGACCAGCCCAGCCGTTCGGCGTCGGTGACGTAGCCGGTGTCGGCGACGAACGCGGCGTACTCGTCGTTGCGCACGGCGCAGGCGTCGATCCGGAACGGCGGCACGCGCACGGTCCGTACCGGACCCTCCCCGTCCGCCGGGAAGCCGTCGGCGTCCTCGGTGCCCATCAGGAACTCACCGCCGGGCAGCGCGACCATGCCGGTGCGCTCGAGGGCGGTGCCGTCGGGGGCGGGCAGGGGCCGCGGTACCGGCGGGCGCGCGGGGGCGGCGGGCGCGCAGCAGGCGGACGGCGGCTGGGTGGGCTCCATGCCCGGAGTGTGCCGCAGGCACCTGTGACGCCGGCCGCGTGGGCCGTCCGGTGACGTTCAGCCGAGGAGTTCGCGGACCGCGGCGGCGGTGTTGAACACGGCCGGCAGCAGGAAGATCCCGCCGAAGACCATCCAGGCACAGCCGAGGCCCGGCCGTGCGCGGGTGGGCGGTTCCGGCTCGCGGGCGAAGTCGCCGATGCGCATCGGCGCGGTGGAGGTGCCCGGGGCCCGTCCGGTGTGTGGCCGCGTGAGCCCCGTCCGCTCGAAGACGTCGGCGGTCAGGGTGCGTCCGGTACGACGCTGTCGGCGCCCCATCCACAGCGCGACGGCGGCCACCGCCGCCGTGAAGGCCGCGAGTTGCAGATGCTCGCCGGGCGTATCGGCGCCGGCGAGGCTGACGGCCAGGTACGACACGGTCTCTCCCCCATGGTCCCCCGAGATCATGACGCGCACATCTCTCCATGCCGGTTCGGGTGCGTCAACCGAATTGACCGGTGCCGGGCGCGGAGTCGTCGCACCGCGCGCCCCCGACCGGCGATAATCGCCCCATGGCTCCTCCCTCGGCCGCCGCCGCGTGAACATCACCCACCTGCACCGCCGCCTGCTGCCCGACCTGCTGTCGGTGGGCGCCGGGTACCCCCTCGCGCTGACCGGTGACTACGCGGCCCAGGCCCACGGTCTGTTCGACCGCCCCGGCCGGACCGTGGACGTGGCCACGCAGAGCCCGGAGCCCATGCGGACGATCGCCGAAACGGTCGCGGCGGGCCTCCGGGAACGCGGCTGGCGGGTCGCCGCCCGCGAGACGGACCCCCTCTCCGCCCAGCTCGTCGTCACCGATGCGGTCGCGGAGGAGGACGGCGAGGTCGACCTCCTCAAGGAGGCCCTCTGGCACCCACCGGTCCGGACGGAACTCGGCCTGTCCCTCGCCCTCGAGGACGTGGTCGGCATGCGGGTCTGGGCGCTGACCGACCGCGGCCTGCCCCGCGACCTCCTGATCGTCCACGCCGCGGCGGACCGCTGGACCCTCCCCGACCTGGAAGACCTCGGCCACCGCCACGCCCGGGACACCTTCGACCTCGCCGACCTCCAGTCCCGCCTGACCGGCACGGACTGGATCGACGACCGGGAGTTCTCGGTACTCGGCCTCGACGACGCGGCGGTCACCGCCCTCCGCCACTGGGCCCAGACCTGGGCGGACGACATCGCGGAACGCCTGATCGAGGCCCGGCCCCCGGAGGACTGACCCCGGGCGGGGTCACCCGCTCGCCGTCTCCCGCTCCGCGCCCCGGGCCCGCCAGAGGGCCAGGCCCTCCATGCCGAGGCCGGTCACGACCAGCAGGATGCCCAGCCAGAAGAGCACCGTGTTGTGCCGCTCGACGCCACCGAACAGCATCAGGTTCGCGCCGAGGACGGGAAGAACGGCCTCGGCGGCTTTCCGCCACCGGCCCTTCCTGGCATGCCGGACGGCCAGGCCCGACCCGAGTACGAGCATCAGCGCCATCAGCGCCATCAGCGCCATCGCGATCCGCATGACCGCAGTGTGCCGTTGCCGTGCTCTGCCGTCAGGCCGGCTGCCACAGTTCGATGCGGTTGCCCTCGGGGTCGGTGACCCAGCCGAAGCGGCCGATGCCTGCCATGTCCTGGGTCTCCTCGGCCACCTCCGCTCCCTTGGCGCGGAGTTGCGCGAGCATCGCGTCCAGGTCGCGGACCCGGAAGTTCAGCATGGTCTGCTGGGTGCGGGAGCCGAAGTAGTCGGTTCCGGACTCGAAGGCCGCGAACACCGTCGGCCCGGCCGCCGGCTGCCACAGGCCGTGGTCGTCGAGGTCCAGGCCCAGGCAGTCGCGGTACCAGGCGCCCTGGGCCGCCGGGTCGGCGGACCGCAGGAAGTACCCGCCGATTCCAAGTACACGTTCCATGCCGCCATCCTGCCAGGGCGGCGGCAGGAAGGCGCGGACGTGTGAAGTCGGGGGGCGCGCGGTACGGACCTAGGTGCAAGCGTGCCGTGTCCGTCGTGGGGAGTCGTCGTGAGCAGTATCGCCATCGTGGGGGCCGGGCCCGGGCTCGGGGCCGCTGTCGCCCGGCGGTTCGGGCGGGAGGGGTACGGGGTCGCGCTCGTCGCGCGGGACGGGGAGCGGCTCGGGGCGCTGGCCGGGGAGCTCGCCGGGGAGGGCGTGCGCGCCCACGGGTTCTCCGCCGACGTCAGGGATCCGCACGCCCTCGCGCAGGCGCTGGCGCGGGCCGCCGAGGAGCTGGGGACCGTCGAGATCCTCCAGTACAGCCCCGTACCGCAGCGGGACTTCATGCGGCCGGTCCTGGAGACCACCCATGCGGACCTGCTCGGGCCGGTCGAGTTCTCGGTGTACGGGCCGGTCGCCGCCGTGCAGCAGGTGCTGCCGGGGATGCGGGAGCTGGGGCGCGGGACGATCCTGTTCGTGAACGGCGGTACGGCCGTCATCCCGCACCCCGACCGGGCCGGGACCTCCATCGCCTTCGCCGCCGAGAGCGCGTACGGGCATCTGCTGCACGACCGGCTCGCCGGGGAGGGCATCCACGTGGCGCAGCTGGTCATCCCGGGGGCCATCGTCGCCGGGCACGCGCGCAAGGATCCCGCCGTGCTCGCGGACACGTTGTGGGGGATGCACCGCGACCGGCACGGGTTCCGGCACTACGCCGACGACCTGGAGAGCTGACCGGAGCCGACCGGCGGGCGCCGCGCCACCCCGGTGTCTCCGGGCAAAAGGGTCGATCTGCGCGAACATCATCTATAGGCGAAAATGGTGTTCGCCCGACTGCTCCTCACCGGGAGCCGGGGACGGCATGGCTAAGGGGTCAGCGATGGCTGTGGAAATATCTCCTCTCCTCAAGCCCTCCAAGCTCAAAAGTCGTGGAGGCCTGCTCGGTGAGTGCCTGGCAGAGTTCCTGGGGACGTTCGTCCTCATTTCCTTCGGGTGCGGTGTCGTGGCGATGGCCGTCGCGGCGCTGCCCGGGTCCGGGCGCGCGGCGACGCCCACGACCATCTTCCTCGCCGCCGGGGACTGGCTCCTGATCACCTGGGGCTGGGCCCTGGCCGTGACCTTCGGCATCTACGTGGCCGGCGGCGTCAGCGGCGCCCACCTGAACCCGGCGGTGACCCTGGCGTTCGCCGTGCGCCGCAGGTTCCCGTGGATGAAGGTGGTGCCCTACTGGGTGTCCCAGGTGCTCGGCGCGCTCGCCGGAGCCGCCCTCGTCTACCTCGTCTACCACGATGCGATCAACGCGTTCGACGCCGTCTCGAAGCCGCCCAAGGTCGGCGGCCACACCGAGGCCACCTTCTCGATCTTCGCGACCTTCCCGGCGCCGTTCTTCCACGGCGGGATCTGGGGGCCGCTGATCGACCAGATCGTCGGCACGGCCTTCCTCGTCATGTTCGTCGTCGCGGTCATCGACCTGCGCAACACGGCCGTGCAGTCCAACCTCGGCCCGTTCGTCGTCGGTCTGGCCGTCGCCGCCATCGGCATGTCCTACGGCGCGAACGCCGGCTACGCCATCAACCCCGCCCGCGACTTCGGACCGCGGCTGCTCACCTGGCTCGCCGGGTGGAAGAGCTACGCGTTCCCGGGGAACGGGGCGTGGTTCAGCGGGTACTGGTGGATCCCGATCGTCGGCCCGCTGGTCGGCGGCGTGATCGGGGTGCTGATCTACGACCTGTTCATCGGCGACGTCCTGCACGCCCGGCTCAAGCTGGGCGAGTTGCCGGAGCCGGGCCGCACCCGCCCGACCACGGACGAGTAGCGGCGGCCGTCACGGCTTCTCGGCGCCCTGTTCGCCCAGGCGCTGCACCAGCTGCTGGGCCTTGGAGACCCCGGTGTCGATCTGCTCGGTGTACTTGCCGTCGGTCCGTTCGTCGACCAGGTCGCCCGCCTTCTCCAGACCGGTCCCGATCACCTCACCGTGTTCCTCGGCGATGTCCTTCGCCTTGTCCGCCAGGTTCTTGAGTCCGTCGATTCCGCCGATTCCATCGAACATGCCGGAATCGTCCCCGGCGGAAGCCGACGGCGGCAAGACGGCGCCCGGGGCATCCGGCGGGGCGTGGAAGGAGCGTCCAGGGGCTGCGTCCCGGGCCCTGTTCGGAGAACGCGGCGGAGGGAACGGAGCCGGCACCGGAATCCGGCAGGCCGCTGCCGTTCACGTCGTTTTCCTGCGTTTCCGCGTGAAGTCCGGTCCCGGGGTTGATCCTGATCCATGACTCGGCAGCCGCGCGACGCACCCACCCCCGGGAGACGACACCATGACCACCAGCCCCCTCCTGACCGGCCTGAGCGACAGGCTCCCCGAGCTGCGGGCGCTCTACGAGGACCTGCACACGCATCCGGAGCTGTCCTTCGAGGAGGAGCGGACCGCGGCCGTCGTCGCGGGGCGGCTGCGGGAGCAGGGCTGGGAGGTCACCGAGGGCGTCGGCGGCACCGGGGTGGTCGGGGTGCTGGCCAACGGGGACGGCCCGGTCGTGCTGCTGCGGGCCGACATGGACGCGCTGCCGGTCCGGGAGGAGACCGGGCTGCCGTACGCCTCGAAGACCGACGGGGTGATGCACGCGTGCGGGCACGACATGCATGTCGCCTGGCTGCTGGGGGCCACCGGGCAGCTGGCCGCCGCGCGGGACGGCTGGCGCGGGACGGTGGTCGCCGTGTTCCAGCCGGCCGAGGAGGTGGGCGGGGCGCCGAAGATGCTCGCGGACGGCTTCGCCGAGCGGTTCCCGCGCCCCGACGTGTGCCTGGGCCAGCATGTGGCGGCCGCGCCGGCCGGACTGGTCGGGACCCGCGCGGGGGCGCTGATGGCGGGCGCGGACAGCATGCGGGTCACGCTGTTCGGGCGGGGCGGGCACGGGTCCACGCCGGAGGCCACCGTGGACCCGGTGGTGCTGGCCGCGGCCGTGGTGATGCGGCTCCAGACGGTCGTCTCCCGGGAGGTGGCCGCGGGCCAGCAGGCCGTCGTCACGGTCGGCTCGATCCACGGCGGGACCAAGGAGAACATCATCCCGGACACCGTGGAGCTGAAGATCAACATACGGACCACCACGGAGGCCGTCCGGGAGCGGGTGCTGGCGGCGGTCGAGCGGGTCGTACGGGCCGAGGCCGCCGCCTCCGCCGCGCCCAGGGAGCCGGAGTTCGTCCCCATCGACTCCTTCCCGGTCACCCGCAACGACCCCGCCGCGACGGCGGCCGTGCAGGCCGCGCTGGCCGGCGAATTCCCCGGCCTCACCTTCGAGTTGACCTCACCGGTGCCCAACAGCGAGGACTTCGGGGCCTTCGGCACGACGCTGGGGGTGCCCTCGGTCTACTGGTTCGTCGGCGGCGCCGAACACCGGCTCTACGAGGGCGTCGACCTGGAGTCCCTGGTCCGCGACGGCATCCCCCCGCAGATCCCCGGCAACCACTCCCCGCACTTCGCCCCGGCTCCCGACCCCACGATCGAGACGGGCGTACGGGCGCTGCTCGCGGCGGCGGCCCACTGGCTGGCCCCCTGACGCCCCGGCCTCAGCCCCTGGGGGCGGTCTGGTCCAGGGCCGGGCGCAGGTCCGCGCGGCGGCGGATGCCCAACTTGCGGTAGGTGTGCGTGAGATGGGTCTCCACGGTACGGCGGGCCAGATGGAGCAGGGCGGCGATCTCCACGTTGGTGCGTCCCTCGGCGGCGAGTTCGGCGATCCGCCGCTCGCTGCCGGTGAGGGAGGCGGCGCCCGTACGGCGCCGGGGGGAGCGGGCGCCGCCCTTGCGCAGGACCGACTCGGTCAGCTCCAGAAGCCTTGTCGCGCCCAGTCGTTCGGCGTGCTCGGCGGCCTCCCGCAGGCAGTCGCGGGCGCGGGCCGTCTCACCGGCGGCGATCAGCCGGCGGCCCAGCGCGACCAGGGCGAGCGCCGGCTCGGTACCGGCCGGGCCGCCGTCCCGCAGCAGCCGTACGGCCTCCTCGGTGAGCTCCAGGCCACGGCGGCCGCCGGTCGCCGTACCGAGGACGCGCAGTGCCCGCCCGACGGTGCGCGGGGTGCCCCAGACCCGGGCCAGCCGCAGCTCCTCCTCGGCCAGGGCGATGGCCTCCAGGGGGCGGTCCAGGGCCAGCCGGCACTCGGCGGCGGCCGTCCGCCAGGGCGTGACCACCGGGCTGATCACCTCACGGGCGGTCTGGCGGCGGCCGCACTCCAGGAAGTCGTGCAGTGCCGCGGCCGGGTCCCCGGCGGCGGCCCGCACCACCCCCCGCGCGTACAGGAACCGGTTCAGCTCCCAGGAGTCCGGCGCCTCCCGCAGGTCGATCCCGGCGACGAGCCCCGCGGCCTGCGCGGTACGGCCGGTCTCCACGAGCGCGATCAGCGTGTGCGCGTGGGCGTTGGTGGGCGTGACCGCGTCGGGCAGGGCGGGCAGGGCGGCCAGGCGGGCGTAGTCGGCGCGGGCCGCCGCGATGTCCGTACGGCTGTTGAGCAGGGCGTGGTGCATGGGGTGCAGCAGGTCGGGGCGCTGTCCGGCCAGGCCGCGGGTCACCAGCCGGTCGGCCTCGTCGAGTTCGTCGGCCCACTGGGCGACCGTGGCCGCCGTACCCACGAGGAACGGCTCGGTGAGCGGGTCGGCGGGCTCGGCGAGCAGGGCGCGCAGCTGCCGCATGGCGTTCCGGGCCGAGGTGAGGCCCGCGGAGGCCGCGTGCCGCACCAGCAGGGCCTGCCCCGCCGTGCCGACCAGCTCCGGGGAGCGCTCGGCGGTCTCGGACAGCCGGCGGTAGACCTCCTGCCGTATCTCCTGGTCCTGGTCGGACAGGAGCACGGAGGCGGTGTGCAGGGTGCGGACCAGGTCGGGGTGGCCGTCGAGTTCGACGTCCACGGAGCGGAGCAGCTCGACGGCCTTGCGGGTGCGGCCGCGGCCGGTCAGCGCGGTGCCGAGGGCGACGGCCGCGCGCACCCGGTCCTGCGGGGCGGCCGGCAGCCGGACCGCCTCGGCGAGGCGGGGGATCGCGGCGGAGGAGCGGGGCGCTGCGTACTCCAGCGAGCCCAGCTCGGTCAGCAGCCGCTGCCGGTGGCCGTCGGCGAGGGGTTCCGCCAGGGCGCGGCGCAGATAGCCGACGGCGTCCTCGGCCCGGTCCTCGTAGAGGGCGACGGCGGCCGCGTCCTGGAGCAGGGGCAGCGCCCAGGGGGCGTCCACCGGGCCGGTCGCGAGCAGCTGGCGGGCCACGGCCTCGGCGGGGGCGTCCTGGTGCAGCATCGCCTCGGCGATCGCCCGGTGGGCGGTGCGGCGGCGGGCGGCCGGGACACCGGCGAGGACCGCGTCGCGCAGCAGGGGGTGCGGGAAGTGCGGGCGGCCGTCGGCGCCCAGGGTGAGCAGGCCGAGGTTGGTCATGGCGGTGAGCCAGCCGGCCACCCGGGTCGGGTCGGCGTCGGCCAGTTCGGCGAGGAGCGGGGTGATCTCGTTCTCCGGCAGGCCGGTGCCGGGGTCCTCCTCCAGGACGGCCAGGGCGCGGGCGACCTCGGTGGTGGCCGGTCCCGCACTGTCCAGCCACCACTGGACGGCGGCCGGGTACGCGCCCGGGTAGAGCGCGGCGGTCGCCTCCGGGACGTCCGGGTGACGGCTCTCGTCGAGGTCGTCCAGGAGGGCGCGCAGCAGCAGGGGGCTGCCCGCCGCGGCCTGGACGCAGGCTTCGATCCAGAACCGGGACGCGTCGGGGAACCTGGCGCGCACCCGGGCGGTGGCCGCCGCGGGGGCGAGGGGAGCGAGGGTGTGGGTGCGGACCAGCGCCGGCGGGAGGGTGTGGGCGAAGCCGGGGGCGGGCGGATCGAGGTCGTACTGGCTGCGTTCGGTGACGGCGAGGAGGATGGGTAAGCGGTCTATGTGCCGGGCGGACTCCACGAGCCAGCGGCGCGAGGGGGCGTCGGCGAGGTGGACGTCGTCCACGGCGACGAGGAGGGGCGAGTCCTCGGCGTAGGCGCGCAGCACCCGCCAGAGTCCGGCGGCGGTGGCCCGTTCGTCCCCGTCCACCGCGAGCTCGGCGAACTCCGGTACCGGGCCGAGGAGTTGCAGGACGGTGCTGAAGGAGATGGCGGTGTCGCCGGGTGAGCAGCGGGCGCGGAGGACTTTCAGGCCGAGGCCGGCCGCGTGTTCGGCGGCGGCCTCCAGGACGGTGGTGCGGCCGGTTCCGGTGGCGCCCCGGAGCAGCACGAGCCGGCCGCCGCCGGCCGGCGTGCGCGCGGCTTCCTCGGCCAACAGGTGCATGGCGTCGGCGAGTTCAGGGGACGGCTGGGTCATGCCTGGCTCCTCGCGGTGCGCTGGTGGGTTCGGGGGGTTAGAGCGGGTGGGGGTGGGAGAGGTTGTGGGGTGGTGGGGCGGGGCGGGGGGTTTGTTGCAGGGGCTGCACATTTGATACGGGGCTGTGGATTTGGGTGGGGGGTGCCGGGGGCCGTGCGCGGCTGACGGTGCGTTGTGGCTGGTCGCGCCCGCGCGGCGGTAGCCGCATATCCGATGCAGCCCCGCGCCCCCAAGAAGCCTTCTTGGGGGCGCGGGGAACTGCGCGAGCAACCCCCACCGGCCCGCACCCGCCCACAACACCGGGCGCCCCGAACATCTCGTGGTCCTTCTCGTGGTCGTCCACGATTGTGCTTGCCCCTTTGGCCACAGCAGGCTGGAGTACTCCCGCCCGTCACCGTTCCCTCGGAGGCGACGGGCACGTGGACATAGGGGAAGCGGTTGGTCAGCAACAGCTCATTCGCGTCGGTCGCTCGCACGCCCGTGGCCGTGCACGCACCCGATCCGATCTCCCGGGAGGGCGCGCTCAGCCAGTTACGGCGGCACCCCGAGATCGAGGTCCGCGAGGAGTCCGAGACCGGGCCCGGCACGGTCGCGCTGCTCATCAGCGACAGCCTCGACGCACCGGAACTGACCCGGCTGCGCCGGGTGGTGCGCAGCGAGGGCGCGCGGGCGGTACTCGTGGTCGGTGCGCTGCGCGAGACCGAGCTGCTCGATGTGATCGAGTGCGGGGTCGGGGCCATCGTATGGCGCCACGAGGCCACCGAACTCCGGCTCGTGCAGGCCGTGTTGGCGGCGGCCCGGGGCGACGGGGACCTGCCCGCCGACCTGCTCGGCCGGCTCATCAACCAGGTCGGCACCCTGCACCGCAGCGCCGCCGGCCGTCCGGGTGCCCCGGCCGCCGGGCTGTCCGCCCGTGAGGTGGACGTACTGCGGCTGGTCGCCGAGGGACTCGACACCGGTGAGATCGCCAGCAAGCTGTCCTACTCCGAGCGCACCGTCAAGAACGTCATGCACGGGCTGACGACCCGACTGCATCTGCGCAACCGGGCCCACGCCGTGGCCCATGCCCTCCGGGAAGGCTACATCTGACCGATCGGGCAGCGGACACCGGTTCCGGGGCAGGCCGGTCTGCCCGGCCGTTCCTGCGGGGGCGGCGGGGGCGAAGGGCAGGATGGACGTGAGTGACGAGGGGGCCGGGCGGGTCCGTGGGATGGTGAGTACGGCGTGATCCACGAGGTGGACCAGGTGCTGCGGAACCTGCTGACCGGCGGTGCGCTGGAGGGTTCCGGCATCGAGGTCTCCTTCGACGCGCCGACCCGCGACTGGTCGGCCCGGCGCAATGGCCCGGTGATCAACAGCTACCTGTACGACATCCGGGAGGACGTGAAACGGCGGCAGCGCGGGCACGTCGACCTCCGTGACGAGCGGGACGTCGTGGTCAGGCGCCGCCAGCCGCCGCGCTGGTTCCGGCTGTCGTACCTGGTGACGGCGTGGACCAAGCGGCCCGAGGACGAACACCGGCTGATCAGCGCGGTGCTCGCCACCCTGATCCCGCGGGAGCTGCTCCATCCGTCCGAACTGCCCGGCTCGCTGGGCGCGTTGGGTCTGACGGTGCCGCTCTCCTGCGCCGGCATCCAGACCGAGGCCCGCTCCCTCGCCGAGATCTGGTCGGCACTCGGCGGCGAGCTCAAGCCGTCCCTGGACGTCGTGATCACGGCGCCGTTCCCGGCCTACCCCGAGTACGACGCCGGTCCGCCGGTCACCGAGGGGGCCGTGGTGCGGGTCCGCGACGGGCTGGAGGACACCGCGCCGCTGCTGGAGGAGCGGGCCCACCGGCCCGGCCAGGTCGCCGAGGCCGCGGCCGCCCGGAGGGGCCGGGCGTGACCCTCGACGTCTCCCTGGAGCCGGCCGCGCCGCTCCTGACCCGGCTGTCCGCGCTGCGCGACCGGGTCGCCGCCCTCGTCGCCCACCGCTCGGCCGACGACCCGACGGCGGACGACCCGCTGCGTGGCCTCTACCTCTCCGAGGAAGCGGTCCGGCACCTGCTGCACCCCGAGCCGGAACCGGCCGAACTCCCCTCCCTCGCCGACGACTTCCCCGACCCCCTGGCCGCCCTCGCCGGCCGCCTGCGCCTCGCCCCGCTCGACACCGCCCTGCTCCTCATCGCCCTCGCCCCCGACCTCGACCGCACCTTCGAGCCGCTGTACGGCTACCTCAACGACGACGTCGGCCGCCGCCGCGCCACCGTCGGCCTCGCCCTCGACCTGTACGGCGCCCCCGCGCACCTCGCGGCCGCCCGCGCCCGCTTCCATCCCACCGCCCCGCTCACCGCGCTCGGCCTGCTCACCGTCGAGGAGCCCGAACGCCCCTTCCTCAGCCGCTCGTTGCGGGTCCCGGACCGGGTCCTGGCCCACCTCCTCGGCGACGACACCCCGGACGCGGCACTGACCGGACACCTGCGGGCGCCGTCGTACGGCAGTGAACCCGCCGACCCCGACTTCGCGGGCCGGCTGGCCGCGCGGATCGCCGCCGGGCCGCTCCTCGCCTTCCTGCGGGAGCGGCGGGAGGGCGAGGGCCTCGGCTGTGCGACGGCCGCGCTGCGGCTCGCCGGGCGCGCGGCGCTGCACTACACCGGGCCCGAGGAGCGGATCCCGGAGCTGCTGCGGGAGGCCCGCGTGAGCGGCCGGGCGATCCTCGTCGACAGCGACCGACCAGGGCCGCTGCTGCGGGCGTTGAGCACCGACGCCCCGGACGTGACCGTGCTGCTCAGCACCGGCCGCCCCTACGACCCCCAGTGGTGCGACCACCGCGACCCGCTGGTCCTGGAGGTGCCCTCCCGGCGCGCCGCCGCCCCGGACGCCTGGGCGGCCGTGCTGCCCGGCGAGCCGGGCTTCGACCTCGCGGCCACCGTCGCCCCGTACCACCTCGGCGGCGAGCGGCTCACCCGGGCGGCCCGCGCCGCACAGGCCCTCGCCGCCTTCGACGGCACCCCGCTCACCGCCGCCCACCTGCGGCTGGGCGCCCGCCAGCAGTCCGCCTCCGGGCTCGAACAGCACGCCCGCCGGATCCGACCCGCCGTCGACTGGCGGGACCTGGTGCTGCCCGAGCGGCCGCTCACGGAACTCCGCGAACTGGCGCTGCGCGCCCGCCACCGCGACCGGGTGCTCGGCGACTGGCGGCTGAGCGCGGGCGGCGGCAGGGGGCGGGGGGTGCTCGGCCTCTTCGCGGGCGAGTCGGGCACCGGCAAGACCCTGTCGGCGGAGGTGGTGGCCGCCGAACTGGGCCTGGACCTGTACGTCGTCCAGCTCTCCTCCGTCGTCGACAAGTACGTCGGCGAGACCGAGAAGAACCTCGAACGCATCTTCACCGAGGCCGACCGCACCGACGCCGTGCTGCTCTTCGACGAGGCCGACGCCGTCTTCGGCAAGCGCTCCGAGGTCAAGGACGCCCACGACCGGTACGCCAACCTGGAGTCGGCCTACCTCCTGCAGCGCCTGGAGGCCTTCGACGGCATCGCGCTGCTCACCACCAACCTGCGTGCCAACATCGACGAGGCCTTCACCCGCCGCCTCGACCTGGTGGTCGACTTCCCGTTCCCGGACGAGGAGCAGCGGCTGGCGCTGTGGCGGCACGGCCTGGTGCACGTCCCCAGCGAGGAGGGCATCGAACTGCGGCCGCTGGCCCGGGACTTCGAGCTGGCCGGCGGCGCGATCCGCAGCGCGGTGGTGACCGCCGCCTACTTCGCCGCCGCCCATGACCGGCCCCTCACCGCGGCCGACCTCCTGGAGGGCGCCCGCCGCGAGTACCGCAAGGCGGGCCGCCTGGTGCCCGGCACCTGGTGAGCCGGGCCGGCCGGGATCAGTCGCCCGACGGTTGCACGATCCGCCACTCCTGGTCGTCCGTGTTCGAGCAGTAGTAGAGGGTCAGGTTGGTGTCGTTGCCGCCGGTGCTGTAGCCCGCGACGTCCAGGCAGAGGTTGTCGCTGGCGAAGTTGCGGATCCAGTAGGCCCCGCTGGGCTGCTTGTCGATCCACCACAGCTGGTTGTCGGCCTTCGTGCCGTCGCACTTGTACTCGGTGATCGGCGAGGACAGCTTGGCCGAACCGTAGTTGGGCAGGTCCATGCACAACTGGTCCTTGGCGTTGCGGATCTGGAAGAGAGCGGCCGAGCCGGGGCCGCCCTTCGCGTAGCGCACCTCCAGGTTCCACAGCTGGTTGTCGTTCGTGGTCTCGTCGCAGGTGTACTCCCGCACCGGGCCGTTGCTGGTGCCGTTGCCGTAGCCGGGGATGTCCGCGCACTTCTTGGTGGTCGTGTTGAGAAGCAGGATGTTCGTCGCCGGGACGACCGGCTTCGCGGCCTTCTTCTTCGTCGCCTCGGGGGTCGGCTGGGACTGGCCGCCGCCTCCGCCCTGGGTGTCGGACGAGGCGTCGCCGCCGTCGGCCGGTTGCTGCTGCGTCTGCGAGGGCGCCGGTGCGGCCGCCAGGGGGGCGCTGGCCGAGGGGCTGGGGGCGATGCTGCTCACTCCGGCTTCCTGGACCTGTGGCCGGGCGAGGCTGCTGACCTGGGGTTTGTAGTTGAACCAGATCAGGGCGAAGGTGATGGCGAGGGCCATGAGGGTGCCGAAGAGGGTGGCGAGCCAGCGGGGCAGGAAGCCGCGCTGGATGTAGATGCCGTCCACAGGCTGTGGACGGACGCCCGACCGCTGGACGGTGAGGGCGTACGGCCGCTGTTCCTTGGGCCCGAACCAGATGATCTTCCGGGGTTTGAGGGTGGCGTTGACGAAGGCGGCGCGGCCGGGTTCGATCTGGACGTTGCTGGGGTGGAGGTCGTAGGCGAGCTGGTCGCCGTTGTCGCTGCCGCTGACGGAGGCGGTGAGCTTGGTGTTGCCGAGGTTGTCGATGGCCAGCTTGGGGCGGCCCCGGAAGCGGCCCTTGACGGTGGGCGGGACGAGTTCCGCACGCAGTTCGGTGAACGGGGTGATGGTGAGGTTGCCCTCGGGGACGGTGACCGCCTCGGGATGTTCGGTGGGTGTGATGCGGACCGCGTAGGGGTTGGGGCCGGCCGTCGCGTCCGGGGTGCGGGGCGGGGCGAAGGTGAGCTCGACCGTGCCGGTGGTCCCCGGGTAGAGCCGGAGTGTCTGCGGCTCCACGGTCGTCCAGGGGGCGACGGGGCCCACTGGTTCGAAGCGGTACTCGTCGACGACGTCGCCGGTGTTGCGCAGGCGCAGGCGTACGCGGGTCGAGGCGCCCGGATCGACGGTCGCGGAGGCGGGTTCCAGGGAGGTCCAGAGGGTCATGGGGTCACCGTCAGCTTGAAGGCTTCGAGCCAGAGCGTGTTGTCGAGGGTGCCGACGAAATCGAGTGCGTTGTTGTCGCTGCGGGAACCCTGGCACCACTGGCCGCCCCAGTCGTGGTCACGGACCTTCGCGTAGTTGCAGCCCTGCCCGCTGCCGACGTTGAAGGCGAAGCCCTCGATGTAGGGGTCGGCCGCCTTCGTGCTGCCGATGTAGTTGTCCTTGCCGTCGGGCATGATCGCCGTCCAGTTCGGGTTCCACTTGCCCTTGCCGTCCGTGGACTGGGGGTTGTAGAGGAAGGCGTTGGCGGCGGAGCCCTGGACGCCGTACACCGCGAGGTTGATGGCCTTGATCGGGGTGTTCTTGCCGACCGTGCCGGCCATGGTGCCGTCGCAGACGGGCTTCTGCCAGCCGGTGCCCTGGACGTAGGCGCGGTAGCAGATGTGCCGGCCGGCCGGGTCGGCCGCGGCGAGCCGGTTCACGGCGGTTGCCGCGGTGTCCTGCTTGGGCTTTGCGGTCACGGTGGCCGTCGCACCGCCGCCTCCCCCGCCGCCGCCTCCGTTGCCGCCGTCCCCGGCGTCCGGAGCGGCGGGCGCGGTGGAGGCCGTGACACTGGGCGCCGGCGGCGGGGTCGGGGTGGCCGAGGGGCTGGGGGCGATGCTGCTCACTCCGGCTTCCTGGACCTGTGGCCGGGCGAGGCTGCTGACCTGGGGTTTGTAGTTGAACCAGATCAGGGCGAAGGTGATGGCGAGGGCCATGAGGGTGCCGAAGAGGGTGGCGAGCCAGCGGGGCAGGAAGCCGCGCTGGATGTACGTCCCGTCGACGGGCTCCGGCTTCACCCCCGACCGCTGCACGCTGAGCCGGTACGGCCGCTGTTCCTTGGGCCCGAACCAGATGATCTTCCGGGGTTTGAGGGTGGCGTTGATGAAGGCGGCGCGGCCGGGTTCGATCTGGACGTTGCTGGGGTGGAGGTCGTAGGCGAGCTGGTCGCCGTTGTCGCTGCCGCTGACGGAGGCGGTGAGCTTGGTGTTGCCGAGGTTGTCGATGGCCAGCTTGGGGCGGCCCCGGAAGCGGCCCTTGACGGTGGGCGGGACGAGTTCCGCACGCAGTTCGGTGAACGGGGTGATGGTGAGGTTGCCCTCGGGGACGGTGACCGCCTCGGGGTGCTCGGTGGGTGTGATGCGGACCGCGTAGGGGTTCGGGCCGGCCGTCGCGTCCGGGGTGCGGGGCGGGGCGAAGGTGAGCTCGACCGTGCCGGTGGTCCCCGGGTAGAGCCGGAGTGTCTGCGGCTCCACGGTCGTCCAGGGGGCGACGGGGCCCACTGGTTCGAAGCGGTACTCGTCGACGACGTCGCCGGTGTTGCGCAGGCGCAGGCGTACGCGGGTCGAGGCGCCCGGATCGACGGTCGCGGAGGCGGGTTCCAGGGAAGTCCACAGGCTCACGTCGACACGCTACGGGCGGCCCAGGACGCTGTCGCAGGAATAGGGGCACGGTCAAGTGCCCGAAGAATCAGCTCTGTTGACCGACCGGACGGGGACTGGGGGGTCAGGAGTGCCCCTGCGGCTCTTCAGTCCCGGCCGCGGCCCCGGTAGAACGACGGGAGGCGAGAGGACGGTACATGCAGGCATACGCGCGCTCAAGCACGGACTCCGGACGGGACCGCGACGGGGGCCGCGGGCCTCGCCCGGCCGTACCCCGGCCGACGGCCGCGGTCCAGCTGGCGCACCTTCAGGCGACGGCGGGCAACGCGGCGGTCGTCCGGGCCGTCCAGCCCGACCGGCACCGGCACACGCAGGGCTGCGGACACGGCGAGGAAGAGGCGGCGGTCCAGCGGGACTCGGCGGTCCAGCGCGACTCGGTGGTCCAGCGGGACTCGGTCGCCGACGCGGTGCGCTCGCCCTGGAGCCCGCTCGAACCGCGGATCCGCAAGCACGCCGAGGCCGGGCTCGGCATGGACCTCGGTGGCGTGCGCGTGCACACCGGGGACGTCGCCCAGCGCTCGGCGGTACGGTACGGCGCTCGCGCCTACACCACCGGCATGGACATCGTCGTAGGTCCGCAGAGTGTGGACGACGAGACGATGTACCACGAACTCACCCATGTCTGGCAGCAGTCCGCGGGGGAGGTGGCGGGCACCGACGCCGGGGACGGGACGAAGGTCTCCGATCCGGGCGACCCGTTCGAGCGGCATGCCGCCGACAGCGGCCGCAAACTCGCCCAGGGCATCACCCCGGACATCGGGCCATCGGGGGCGGTCGGGGGCGCGACGGGCTCGGCGCCGGTGCAGCGGTACCAGGTGATCGAGCCGGGCCAGGAGGGCTACCCGACCAAGCATCCGGACGCGGACGACGAGCAGTTCTTCGTCGGGCAGGACACGAACGCCGCCGGCAGCTGGTACGACCAGGACCACCCGCCGCTGCCGCACCTCGTCTACGAGGGCACCGTCCGGCTCGCCGTCTCCGACGACTTCACGCTCGCCGTGCAGCACGCCGCCGGCGCGAAGGAGCCGAAGACCTTCTTCGCCACCGACCGGCGGATCGGCTCCTCCAACGAGAGGCTGCCCGACATCACCAGGGGCAGGGGCGTCCAGCTGGAGAAGACCGGCCGGTACCTGACCTTCGAGGGGATGGGCCGCAAGGAGGTGCTGTTCGAGGTCCAGCCGAAGGGGCGGCCCTCGCGACGGGACGCGACCGTGCAGCACGGCCTCGATGTGCGGGTCCCGCAGCGCTGCAACGCGATGGCGGAGTTCGTGACCGGGCAGAAGTCGGTGGACCTGAGCGGCAGCGACGCCTACTGGGAGACCCTGGGCAAGGCGCTGGACCGGCTGACCTCCGGCAACAAGTACGAGAAGCGCGTCAAGGACGCCTTCAAGAAGGGCGACGCCGATGTCGCCGGACCGCTGACGCTGGAGATGAGCGGGGTGTTCCAGCGACTGGTCGAGCAGCAGCCGGACGAGGTGGAGCGGGTGCTGCGGCGGCTGGAGATCAACGAGCACGCGAAGATGCCGAAGGTCGGGCACGTGATGATGGTGAAGGCGGAGGCCGACGAGGGGCAGCTCGCGGAGATGGAGCAGACCGGTGACCGTCCCATGCCGTTCCACTTCGGTGGTGTGGTGGCGAAGGCCGGCGAGGACTACGTCACCATGGAGAACTACGCCCGTGAGCAGCCGAGCCGCTCCACCCTCGACAGCGGCGACCCGCTCTGGTACTTCCGGATGTACGGCAGGGAGTCCGGGCGGACCTGGCACGAGTGCTGGGCCACCCCGGGGAACACCAACCTGGTCGGCGCGATGCTGACCGTCACGCTGCGCGGCTGAGCGGCGAGTGGCCCGTCCGTCCGGGTGTCCTGCCCTTCCGGGCACCCGGACTGCCCTCGAACCGGCACCCCAGGACGTTTCGGCGACCACGCTTCGCGCCTGAGAGTGGGAAGCGTTCCTGTCTCGTACCCCGAGGAGAGCAGAGCATGCCGTCCTACCTGTCGCCCGGCGTCTACGTCGAGGAGGTGGCCAGCGGCTCGCGCCCCATCGAGGGGGTGGGCACGTCGGTGGCGGCCTTCGTGGGCCTGGCCCCGACCGGTCCGCTGAACGAGCCGACGCTGGTGACCAACTGGACGCAGTACGTCGCGTCCTTCGGTGAGTTCACCGACGGGTACTACCTCGCGCACTCCGTCTACGGCTTCTTCAACAACGGCGGCACGGCGGCCTACGTGGTCCGTGTCGGCGGCACCCGGGAAGACGCCGAGGGCGCCGTCAACACGCCCGCCGCCGTCGGGGGTTCGGCCGCCCCGGCCGCCCTGCCGCCCGGCGAGGCCAAGCAGCTCGGCACCTTCACCGTCAGCGCCATCGCCTCCGGCGACCTGAGCGTCGAGGTCGCCGACCCGGAGGGCGAGGGACCCGCCGAACGCTTCCGGCTGGTCGTCAAGGACGGCGGCAAGACCGCCGAGACCTTCGACGTGACCGCGAAGAAGGGCGGCCGCAACTACGTGGTCACCCAGGTCAAGGAGCGCTCCAGGCTGATCACCGTGACCGAGGCCGCGCCCGCCGCGCAGCTGGCCCGGCCGGAGAACCAGACGGTGGCCCTCGCGGCCCCGACCCAGCCGCCGGCGTCCGCGTCCCCCGTCGCGGACGCCGGCTCGCACCCCGGGCCCGCCACCTACCTCGGCGACTCGGCCGACCGCACCGGCTTCGGCGGCCTGGAGGCCGTCGACGAGGTGTCCATGGTGGCCGTGCCCGACCTGATGGCCGCCTACCAGCGCGGCGCGATCGACCTGGAGGCCGTCAAGGCCGTCCAGCTCGGCCTGATCGCGCACTGCGAGCTGATGGGCGACCGGGTCGCGGTCATCGACCCGCCGCCGGGCCTCAACGCCCGCCAGATCCGGGTCTGGCGCCAGGAGACGGCCGGCTACGACTCCAAGTACGCGGCCCTGTACTACCCCTGGATCAAGACCTTCGACCCGTCCTCCGGCCAGTCCCGGCTGATCCCGCCGTCCGGCCACGTGGCCGGCGTCTGGGCCCGCAACGACGCCGAGCGCGGCGTCCACAAGGCCCCGGCCAACGAGGTGATCCGCGGCGCGGTCGACCTGGAGCTCCAGATCACCCGCGGCGAGCAGGACCTGCTCAACCCCATCGGCGTGAACTGCATCCGCGCCTTCCCCGGCCGCGGCATCCGCATCTGGGGCGCCCGCACCCTCTCCTCCGACCCGGCCTGGCGCTACCTGAACATCCGCCGGTACTTCAACTACCTGGAGGAGTCGATCCTGATCGGCACCCAGTGGGTGGTCTTCGAGCCCAACGACCACAACCTCTGGGCCCGGATCCGGCGCAACATCTCCGCCTTCCTGGTCAACGAGTGGCGCAGCGGCGCCCTGTTCGGGCAGCGGCCCGAGGAGGCGTACTACGTCAAGTGCGACGAGGAGACCAACCCGCCGGAGTCGGTCGACGTCGGCCGGGTGATCTGCGAGATCGGCATCGCCCCGGTCAAGCCCGCCGAGTTCGTGATCTTCCGGCTGGCCCAGTTCAGCAGCGGCAGCGGCGAGCTGCAGGAGTAGCGGGCGGGCCCTCGGTCCCCAACCCCTTCGATGTCACGGCACCTTGAGAAGAACGGGCAGTAACACATGAGTCTCCAGCCGGGTGACGCCCTCACATCGCACAATTTCGGCCTGCAGATCGACGGCGTGATGGTCGAGTACCTCGCCGAGGTCAGCGGCATGACGATGGAGCAGGACGTCATCACCTACCAGCAGAACACGCCGGACGGGAAGAACCACGTCCGCAACCTGCCGGGCGTGAAGAAGAACGGCACCTGCACGGTCGTCCGCGGTATGACCCAGTCCTCGTCGTTCACCCAGTGGATCAACGAGTCGATCAACGGCCAGATGACCACGGCCCGCAAGAACGCCTCCATCATCATGATGGACTTCGAGAACAACCCGGTGAAGCGCTACAACCTGCGCAACGCCTGGTGCAGCAAGATCGACACCAGCACGGTGAAGGCGGGCGAGGCGTCCGCGCTGACCGAGACGGTGACCATCACGTTCGAAGAACTGGTCATCGAGTAATGAGGCGTTCGGCTGTCAGGGCCCAGGGCGTGGGGGCGCCGCTCGCACCGGAGGCGGCGGCGCCCCAGGCCCCCCAGCAACCGGAGACGCCCGTCGAGGTGCTGCGCACGGAGTTCCCGTTCCAGCTCCCGCGCGGGTACGTCGACGAGCAGGGCACCGTCCACCGCGACGGCGTGATGCGCCTGTCGACGGCGCGGGACGAGCTGATCCCGCTGCGGGACGTCCGCGTCCAGGAGAACCCCGCGTTCCTGTCGGTGGTGCTCCTTGGCCGGGTCATCACCCGCCTCGGCACGCTCCCGCTGGTCCACGACGGGATCGTGGAGAACATGTTCGCCTCCGACCTGGCGTTCCTGCAGGACTTCTACCGCCAGATCAACGCCGAGGGACACACCCGGGCCGCGGTCAACTGCCCGCACTGCTCCGAGCCCTTCGAAGTGGAACTCGGCGGGAGCCGCCTGGGGGAATCGTGACGTACGCGACCGACCGGCTGCACGAGGAGATCGCGTACGTCGCCTACCACTTCCACTGGAACCTGGAGGACATCCTGGACCTGGAGCACGCCGACCGCCGCCGCTACACGGCCGAGATCGCGTCTCTGGTGACCCGGGCGGCGGCCTCCGCAGGGGCGGAGGGCTGACGGGTGGGGCTGTGGGATCGGATGCGGGGGCGTGGACGGGGGTCCGAGGCCGGCGAGCCGGGCGGCGGGCCGGACGAGTCCGGGAACGGGCCCGGGGTTTCCGCGGAGGCGCCGCGTCCCGTGGTGGCGGCGGCCTGGTCCGGGCTGCCGCCGATCCAGCGTGCGCTGGGGACGGGCGGGCCGGTCGCCGACGCCGGGTTCGGCGGCCGGCTGCCGACCTGGCAGAACCCGTCGTTCACGGGCACGCGCTCGCACGCGGTCCTGGACGGCGAGTCCAGCGCGGGTCTCGCCGGTGGCGGCCTTGCGGGAACCATGGGTGCGGGGGCCGTGTCCGGACTCGAACGTCCGCTGCAGTCACTGCCGTTGGCGGGGCCGACGGGAGCGGCGGGTCGGGCGGGGCCGACGGCGGCCGGCCGGCGGGCGTCGTCGGTCCCGGTGGTGCCGTTGCGGGCGGTCGGGGGCGGTTCGGCGGGGGCGGCGAGGACTGCGGCTCCTGCGGGGGCTGTGAGGTCTGTGGCATCGGCTGCTTCGGCCGGATCCGCTGGTTCGTCGGCTGGTTCGGTGGCGCCGGCGGTGCAGCGCGTGCCTCTGGCGGGACGGCGCGGTGGTGCTACGGCGGCGCAGCCGCCGGGGGCGACGGCAGGTGTGACGGCAGGGACGGCACGG
Organism: Streptomyces sp. NPDC054770; assembly: GCF_053611985.1. Taxonomy (NCBI): domain Bacteria; kingdom Bacillati; phylum Actinomycetota; class Actinomycetes; order Kitasatosporales; family Streptomycetaceae; genus Streptomyces; species Streptomyces sp. NPDC054770. The sequence continues at coordinate 519,380 of NZ_JBSHBL010000001.1, read as the reverse complement.
AACGGGAAGAGCGCGCCGAGCCCGGCGCTCCCGTCGGCCTCGCCGACCGCCCCGGCCGGGGGACCGGCGCCCTCCGCGGCGGGGGCGGGACAGCGGGCGACACCTGCTGTCCAGCGGTCGGTCACGCCGACGACCGGCGTCCCGGCAACCGCTTCTCCCGCCGGTTCCCCCGTTGCTTCTCCCGCCGCTTCGACGGCGGTGCCGGTGGCGTGGGCGCCGCAGCCGACTCCGGTCGCTCCGGTTCTGGCCACCGGCCCGCGCGTCGCCCCGGCACCTCCCGTCCCGCCGCGCCGCAGCGCGCTGACGAAGGCACCGGTGAACACGTCGGTGACGGCGGTACAGCGGCGTACGTTGCCGTCGGCGCCGAGGGTGACGGCCGCCGAGGGCGCGGCGCCGGCGTCGGGTGACGACGACCGAGCCGCCGGCGAAACGGCGGCGGACGGGGTCCTACAGCGCGCGGTCGAGGGCGGCGGCGGGGATCCGGTGCGGGTGAGCGGGGGCTGGTCGCGCCCCCGCGGTGACGGCCGTACCTCCCCCGGCAGCGCCCCGCACGCTTCTCGGGCCGCCGCACCCGGACGGGCGCCGGCACCTGCCGTCGTACAGCGGTCGGCGTCCGGTGGCGGACCGGCAACTGCCCGGCCGGGCGCGACAAGTCCGGGTCCAGGTCCGGGTCCGGGTCCGGTCAGGGCGCCCTCCGGTGGTGGTGGCGGTGGTACGGCTCGTACGGCCCCCGCGTCGCCCACGCCGACACCCCCTCCTGTCGGTTCCCCTTCCCCTTCCCCTTCCCCTTCCCCTTCTACTTCTACTTCTACGGCTGCTGCGCCACCCTCGGTATCCGCGACGCCCACGCCGACCGCCGCGCACGCGCAGACCCCTGTGCAACGGCAGGCGGTGAGCGGAGCCCGAACCCGCAGCCCCGGGACGGCGGCCCCCGTACAGCGCAGTACCGTCACCGGCCCGGCCGCCCGGCACACGCCGCCGTCCCCGGACAGCGGTCGTACGGCGGCGAGTTCGGCGCCGGCACCCACGACCGGCACGGCGGCCACCGACGCCACCGCCAGCAGCGCTGTGTCGCCCGCCGCCGAAGCCACGCCCCCCGTCCCACCTGCCTCGGTATCCCCGGCCGCGAGCGGTGGCCGTGAGGTGTCTGTGCAGCGAAGGGCGACGGAGAGTGCGGGCGCGACCGATGCCGTACCGGAAGCGCCCCGTCCGGCAGGGAAGGGAGCCGTACCGGCTGCCGTGCCGACGCCATCCGGTGAGCCCGGCCGGGACGCCGCGGTCGCCACCTCGACCACGGCGGCGGTCACGCCCGCTCCCGCGGCGGCTCCGGCTCCGGCCCCCGTGCAGCGTGCGGCGACGACCCCGGACGCCCCGCGCCCCGGCCTCGGCGCCCCGCTTTCGCGCGTGGCCGGGAGCGGTGGCCGTGAGGTGTCCGTGCAGCGGCGGATGACGGAGGGCCCGCAGGTTTCCTCGGCCGCCGTGCCGGATGCGCAGACGCCGCCAGGTCCGCGCGAGCAGGGACCCGCCCCGTCGTCCGCCGACCCGGCCACGGCGGCCCGGCCCGCGCCTGCGCCGGTTCCCGCTTCCGCGCCCGTACAGCGTGCGGCCACCCCCCGCGCACCCCGCCTCGGCCTCGGCGCCCCCTTCACCGTTCCGGTCGCGAGCGCGGCTGCCGTGAGGTCCGCGGGCCGCCAGGCGGCTGTGCCGTCCGTGCAGCGGCAGCAGCAGCGGCGGGCGTCGAGTGGTTCGGCGAGTGGTTCGGTGGTGGGTTCTTCGGGGGACCGCCCGGCCGCCGTTTCCGGTCCGGCGCCCGCACCACCCCGGCCGGTACCGCGAGCTTCGGCACCGGACCTGCCGACGACGACGGCCGAACGCGCCGAGCCCGCCCCCACCGGTCCTGCGACGCCGCCGCCACCGTTTTCTCCCGGCCCCGCCACGGCGGACCCTTCGGCGACGACGGCCGCACCGCTTCCCCCCTTCGTCCAGCGCACCGCCGCCCCCGCCGCCCCCGCCGCTCCCGGCCCCGGAGGCCGCCCGGCAGCCGTGCAGCGCAGGGCACAGTCGCCCCGGTCGCCCCGCCCCACGGCCGTCCCGCCGCCCACCGGACCGACGGCACCCCAGCCCTTCTTCGTACAGCGAGCCGCGACCGCGACCGCGCCCCCGCCCGCGCCCGCCGCCCTGCCGGTCAAGCCGGCCGCCACCGCTCCCGCTCCCGCTCCCGGCCAACCCGTCCCCCTGCGCCCGACCACCCCGATCTCCGCCACCACCCCCCTGCCCGTCGCTCCCCTGGGCCGCGTCACCGTCCAGCGCGACGCTCTCACCACCGCGCTGCCCGGCGACCACCCCACGACGCCCCTGAAAAAGGCGCCGGCCACCCACACCGCCCGTGCCGCGGCTCCCCGGACCCAGACGTCCAGGCAGCCGCCGCCCTCCGACGACCCGCCGCCGCCCGGGTACTCCGCCGCCGCCTCGGCCGCCGACGACCCGCCGCCCGGCTACACGGCGGTCGAGGGCGGCGGTTTCGACCCCCGTGCCCTCACCGAGTTCCAGGTGGACGCCCTCGTCCACCGGATCATCGACCGGATCACCCGGCACGTCCGCACCGAACTCCGCCGTGACCGCGAACGCGTGGGAAAACTGCGCGACTTCCGCCCCTGACCACGACGACCGCGCACCCACTCCACAGAAAGGCCCCCGATGGACCGCCAGGACCCGGGAACCACAGTCTGGTTCAGCCTCTCCATCGACGGCGAGGACCTCGGTTACTTCAACGGGTGCGAGGGACTGTCCTCGCAGGTGGAGATCGAGCAGCGGCAGGAGGGCGGGAACAACGGGTTCGTGTGGCAGCTACCGACCCGGGTCACCTTCTCCCACATCCGGCTGACCCGCCCGCTCACCCCGGACACCTCGAAGGTCGCGAAGTGGATCTCGTCCGTGCAGACGGGGATCGAGCGGCCCACCGGGCAGATCACCGCGCTGCGCGCGGACGGCTCGGAGGTGGCCCGGTGGGGGCTCCTCGACGTGCTGCCGGTGAGCTGGCAGGGGCCCTCCCTGGACGCGGGCAGCCCGTCCGTGGCCACGGAGGTCCTGGAGATCGCCCACCACGGATTCACGGACTGAGAGGCAGACCAGATCATGGCCAGGAGCAGCCGGGGCGCCGGCAAGAGCCTCGTGCGGGCCACCCTCGCGATTCACGAGCCGCCCGTGGGCACCAGCACCAGTCCGGGCGGCATCATCAAGACGTTCGGCTTCGAGTTCAACCCGGCGCAGCTGTCGATCGCCCGCCGGGCGGACTGGAAGTCGTCGGCGGCGCCGATCGAACGGGACGGCGCGCTGCCGGAGTTCCTCGGCACCCACCCGCGCGAGATGAGCGTGGAGATCTTCCTGGACCGGTCCGACGACCCGGACAGCAACGACGTGATGAAGAAGGTGGAGTCGCTGCTGGCCTGCTGCGAGGTCACCAGCAAGAGCATCGCCGCCAAGCAGCCGTCGCCGCCCTGGGTGGTCTTCCAGTGGGGCTCGTTCTCGACGGCCAACTTCACGGCGTACGTCGCCTCCGCGGACGTCTCCTACTCCCTGTTCGGGACCAGCGGGATGCCGATCCGGGCCAGCTGCCGGCTCCAGCTGCACGAGATCCCGAGCAAGACCGCGCTGCAGAACCCGACGTCCGGCGCGCTCACCGCGCAGCGCGTGCACCGGGTCGTCGCCGGGGACTCGCTGCAGTCGCTGGCCTGGCGGGAGTACGGCAACGCGGCCGCCTGGCGGGCGATCGCGGACGCCAACGACATCGACGACCCGGGGTGGCTGCCGACGGGGACGGAACTGGTGTTGCCGGCCGCCGAGGAGGTGCGGTCCTGATGGTGAAGCACGCTTTCTCGAACGTCATCAAGGTCGTCATCGGCGGCCGGGAGCTGACCGCGACCTCGGAGTACGGGCGGTACCTCGTCGACGCCCACGTGGACCAGGGCGTCGGGGTGCCCGCCGCCTTCCAGCTGACCTTCCGCGACCCGGCGCGCAAACTGCTGGGCAAACTGGGCGTGCAGTTCGGCACCCCGGTGGTGATCACGCCGGTCTCCGACGGCCAGGGCACCGGCGACCCGCTGCTCACCGGCGAGGTCACCGGGATGGAGGCCGAGTACGACGGCACCGGCAGCTACGCGGTGGTCCGGGGCTACGACTACGGGTTCCGGCTGATGCGGCAGCGCCGCGTGGTCGCCTACCGCAACCAGACCGCCTCCGACATCGCCCGCAAGCTGGCCGCGCAGGACGGCGTGCCGGTCGGGCGGATCCAGGCCACCAGGACCGTCTACGAGTTCATCAGCCAGTCGAACGTCACCGACTGGGACTTCCTGGCCCGGCTCGCCGACGAGAACGAGATGGTCATGTCGGTGGACGCGGACGGCAAGTTCCAGTTCGTGAAGCAGAAGAGCGCCTCCGGGGCGCCGTCGCCGCAGACCGACGGCGACCGGAGCCCGTTCGTCCTGGAGGCCAGGCACGACATCCTGCGGCTGCGCACCGCGGTCACCGCCTCCGACCAGGTGAACAAGGTCGAGTCGCGCGGCTGGGACGTACGGACGAAGAAGACGCTCACGGCGACCGTGACCCCGGCCGACAACACCGGGTACAGCATCGGCACCACCCCGGGTGCGGCGGCCGGCGAGTTCAAGACGTCGAAGCTGGTCGAGACGCGCACGCCGTACGACAAGCAGACCGAGGTGAAGTACGCGGCCGACGCCCTCTCCGACGACGTCACGTCGACGTTCGCCGAGGTGGAGGTGGTCGTACGGGGCAACCCCAAGCTGCGGCCCGGGGTTCCGGTGGCGCTCGCGGACGTCGGGGACCCCTTCGAGGGGAAGTACACGGTCACCTCGGTACGGCACGTCTTCGGCGACGCCAAGCACTACGAGACCTGGGTGACGGTCAGCGGCCGGCAGTGGCGGTCGCTCTACGGCGTCGCCTCGGGCGGTGGCGGGGACACCGGTGGCGACCGGCAGCCCAGCGTGGCGCAGGCCCTGGTCACCGACGTACAGGACCCGCTCCAGCAGGGGCGGGTGAAGATCAAGTTCCCGTGGCTGGACGACACCTACGTCAGCGACTGGACCCGGACCGTGCAGTGGGGCGGGGTGCGCGGCGGCGGGGTCTTCCCGATGGACGTCGGGGACGAGGTGCTCGTCGCCTTCGACCGGGGCGCCCTCGACCACGCGTACGTCATCGGCGGCCTCTACAACGGCAAGGACAAGCCGACCCGGGTCAAGGACGTACCGCTGCACGACGGCCTGCGCGGCCGGGCCACCCGGCACACCGTCTCCGACCGGGTCGGCAACCGCATGGACCTGCTCGACCAGCGGGGCCGCAAACAGGGCGTCCGGCTGGCCAGCGGCGACGGCAAACTCACCGTCTTCCTGGACCGGCAGCAGACCGAGATCACCGTGGACAGCAAGGGCAGCGTCTCCATCAAGGGCAGCAGGTCGGTGTCGGTCGAGGCCGGCGCCGACCTGTCCCTGAAGGCGGGCGGCGCGCTCAGCCTCAGGAGCGGGGGCCCGCTGTCCATCCAGAGCGCGGAACTCGTCGACATCAAGGCGCCCGCGGGCGCGGTCTCCGTGAACGCCGCCGCCGTGAACCTGATGGCCAACGCCGCCCTGTCGCTGCGCGGCAACGCCGCCGTCGCGATCAGCTCCCTGGCCACGGTGGCGATCCAGGCCCCGGAGGTGCCGGTCCTGGGCAACCTGATGATGGGCGGCCTGACGGTGATGGTGATCCCGGCATGAGCGGGCGGCAGGACTTCCCGGAGGGGCGGGTGCGGGGCTGATGGCAGAGCAGTTCGTCGGCTCCGGCTGGTCGTTCCCGTTGCGGATCGGACCCACCGGCGGCATCGCCCTGGTCAGCGGCGAGAAGGAGGTGGAGGAGGCCATCCGCCTCATCCTCTCCACGGCCCCGGGCGAACGCCCGATGCGGCCGGAGTTCGGCTGCGCCATCCACGACCTCGTCTTCGCTCCCGTCAACGAGCAGACCGCCGGCCGTATCCAGCACGAGGTGCACGCCAGCCTCGACCGCTGGGAGCCGCGGATCGAGGTCGAGGACGTCGAGGTCACCACCGGCGCCGACCCGAGCGTGCTGATGATCGACGTCCGCTACTCGATCCGCGGCACCAACAACCCGCGCAGCCTGGTCTTCCCCTTCTACGTCATCCCCTCCCACGACGAGCCGGACCTGCCCCCCGCCTCCCCGGACTCCTCCGAAAGCGACCGCTGATCCCGATGGCCCTGCCCTCCCCGAACCTCGACGACCGCCGCTTCCAGCAGTTCGTCGACGACGCCAAGCGTTACATCCAGCAGCGCGCCCCGGAGTGGACCGACCACAACGTCTCCGACCCCGGCATCACGCTGGTGGAGACGGTCGCGCACATGGCCGACCAGATCGTGTACCGCCTCAACCGGGTCCCGGAGAAGAACCACCTCGCCTTCCTGGACCTGGTCGGCATCACGCTGTTCCCGCCCTCCGCCGCCCGCACGGACGTGACGCTCTGGCTGTCGGCGGCCCAGGAGGACCCGGTGCTCGTGCCGGTCGGCACCGAGGTGGCGACCCGCCGGACCGAGACGCAGGAGGCGGTGGTCTTCGCGACCGAGCGCGAACTGACCATCGTCCCGAGCGAGTTGCGCTACCTGCTGCGGCAGCGGCAGGGCTCGGCCGTCGTCGACCTCACCCACGAACTCGCCGAGGGCAAGGACCTGTCGTGCTTCACCGAGTCCCCGAACCCCGGTGACTGCATGCTGCTCGGCCTCTCCGCCGCCGTCCCGCACTGCGCGGTCGCCCTGGACCTGGACAGCCGCGTCGACGGTGTCGGCGTGGACCCGCGGCAGCCCCCGCTGGTGTGGGAGGCGTGGACGGAGGACGGCTGGCGGGAGTGCGAGGTCGACCGGGACGGCACCGGTGGCCTGAACCGCCCCGGCGAGGTCGTCCTGCACGTCCCCGGCGGCCACGTGCTCTCCCGCAACGGCGGCCTGGAGGCGAGCTGGCTGCGCTGCCGGGTCACCGAACCCCACTCCGACCAGCCCTTCTACACCACCTCCCCGACGATCCGGTTCGCCGAGGCCTGCACGGTGGGCGGCACGACCGGCGCCGTGCACGCGGAGACCGTGGAGGACGAGGCGCTCGGCGAGTCCACCGGCCTGCCCGGCCAGCGCCTGCGGCTCGCCCACGCCCCCGTCGTCGGGGACAGCCCGCCGCTCCTCCTCCAGACCGCCGAGCACGACGGCGCGGGCGGCTGGGTGGACTGGCAGGTCGTCCCGCACTTCGCGGCCTCGGGACCGTACGACCGGCACCTCACCCTCGACGCGACCACCGGCGAGATCGCCTTCGGCCCCGCGGTCCGCGAACCGGACGGCTCGCTGCGCCAGTACGGCGCGGTGGCCCCGAAGGGCGCGGTCGTCCGGGCCCGCCGCTACCGCACCGGCGGCGGCCGGGACGGCAACGTGGCCCGCGGGGCCGTACAGATCCTGCGCTCCTCCATCCCGTACGTCGCGGAGGTCGTCAACCGGGAGGCCGCGCGCGGCGGAGTGGACGGCGAGACGGTCGCCGAGGCGAAGGTCCGCGCCCCGATCACGCTGCGCGCCCAGGAGCGGGCGGTGACCCTGCGCGACTACGAGGAGCTGGCCCGCCGCGCCGCCCCCGAGACCGCCCGGATCACCTGCCTGGAGGGCGAGGAGGGCGAGCACGGCTCGTACGCGGTCCGGGTCCTGGTGGTGCCGCAGGCGGTCTCCGACCCGGGCGGCCGGCTCCGCTTCGAGCAGCTCGTCCCCGGCGACGCCCTGCTCGACCGCATCACCCGCTACCTGGACGAACGCCGGCTGATCGGCACCCGGCTCGCGGTCGGCCCGCCGTTCTACCAGGGCGTCACGGTCGTCGCCACCGTGCACGCCTTCCGCGGCGTGGACGTCGACCGGGTCCGCCGCCAGGCCCACGACGCCCTCTACCGCCACCTGGACCCGCTGACCGGCGGCGCGGACGGCAAGGGCTGGCCGTTCGGGCGCCCGGTGCAGTCCGGTGAGATCTTCGCGGTGCTGCAGCGCGTCCCCGGTGTCGAACTCGTCGACGAGGTCGTCCTGCACCCCGCCGACCCGCTCACCGGCAAGCGCGGCGACCCGACCGACCGCATCGACCTGGACGCCCCGTCCCTGGTCTTCTCCTACGACCACCGGGTGAGGGTGATCGGCGAATGACCGGCAACAACCCGACCGGAGGCCTCCGTTGAGAGGGTCCATCGACGGCCTCGGCTCCTCCGTCCCCATCGGCCGCATGCTCCCCGCGGTCTTCGCCGACGACGACCTCGCGCTGCGCTTCGTCGCCGGCCTGGACGACGTGATCGCCCCGATCCCGAACGTCCTCGACTGCCTGCCCAGCTACTTCGACCCGGCGCTGGCTCCGCTGGACTTCGCGGAGTGGCTCGGCACCTGGGTCGGTGCCGAGACCGACGGCACGGAACCGGAGCCGCTGCTCCGCGCCGCCGTGGCCGCGGCCGCCTACCTGCACCGCATCCGGGGCACCCGCTGGGGCCTGTCCGAGGCGGTCCGGCTGGCCTTCGGCGTGGCACCGGAGATCACGGAGAGCGGCGGCGCCGACTGGAACGCCCGCCCGCTGGGCCCCTTCCCCGGCACCCCCCGCCCGCACCTGCACGTCCACCTCACGCTCCCGTCCCCCACTTCGGCCGACGAGGTCCGCCTGGAACACCTCGTGGCCGCCGCCCGCCCCGCTCACATGCCCTACACGGTCCAGGTGACCGCGTCCGCCGAAAGGACCCCGCAGCGATGACGACCCACCGGAACTGCACGGAGTGCGGCACGGTCGCGGAACCGGGCCAGTCCTTCTGCGACGCCTGCGGAGCGGTGCTGAGCTGGACCGGCACCAGGGAAGAGCCCCGCCAGACCCCCGCCCCCGCCTGGGACGCCTTCACCCGCAGAGACGGCGCCACCGGCCTCCCCCAACGCACACCCCCCCTGGAACCAGCAACAACAACAGCCCCCCGCGCCGACATGGAAGCCCCGGCAACGACAGCACCCCGCCAGTCCCACGGCGCCACGGAACCAGCGGCAACGCCAGCGCCCCGTCAGGCGCACGGCGACATGGAACCAGCGGCAACGCCAGCGCCCCGTCAGGCGCACGGCGACATGGAACCAGCGGTCACGACAGCGCCCCGTCAGGCGCACGGCGACATGGAAGCCCCGGCCACGACAGCGCCCCGTCAGGCGCACGGCGACATGGAACCAGCGGTCACGACAGCGCCCCGTCAGGGGCGCGGGGAACTGCGCGACCAGCCCCCACTCACCGCCACCGCACCCACAGCCGAAACCACCCCGATCCCCACCCCGCACCCCGCTCCCGAACCGGAACCGCACCCCACACCCACCCCCACCACCGACCCGAACCCCGATCACGACCGAGCCCGCCGCCTCCTCATCCCCGTAGGGGACCCGGAACCGGCCCCCGCACCCCCCACCGTCGCCCCCGTCCTCCCCGGCCGCCCCACCCCCCAACGCCCCGCCTCCGTCCGCGCCCCCGGCGAAGACCTCGGCGCCCACGGCGGCACCCCCTGCCCCTGGTGTGCCACCCCCAACCGCCCCGACCGCCACTTCTGCACCCGCTGCGCCATGCCCATGGCCGGCCACCCCGGCACCGCCGCCTCCGCCCCCCGCCCCTGGTGGCGCCGCATCCTCGACTTCCGCCGCAGAGAGACCCCCTGGGCAGGCGACCGCCCCCGCCTCCGCCGCACCTTCGACCGCGTGCTCACCTGGATCGTCGCCGCCGTCGTCCTCACCGGCGTCACGGTCCTGGCGGTCAACACGCCGAAGGCGATCAGCGCCACCCGCGACCACTTCGCCAAGCGCGCCCAGGTCTCCCCGGACAGCTACCGCGCCTCCCGCTCCTACGCCGGCCACAAGCCGGACCTGCTCTTCGACAAGCTGAACAACACCTGGTGGGGCCCGGGCATCGTCGGCGGCGGCGAGGGCGAGTGGATCGAGGCGCACTTCGACGAGCCGACCCGGCTCCTGAACGTCGTCATCACGTCCGGCGAGTCCACCGAGAACGACCAGCTGAAGAAGTCGGCCCTGCCGCACCGCCTGAAGGCGACCATCAAGACCGCCGACGGAAAGACCGAGACCCGCGAGCTGACCCTCGACCAGACGGCCGGCGGCCAGCCCCGCGACCTGCGGGCCGCGGACGTCGTCTCCGTCCGCTTCACGATCGAGTCGTCGTACCGGGCGCCGGGCCGCACCCAGGTGGCCATCGCCGAGATCGAGTTCTTCGGCCCGTCGAGCGCGAACTCCTAGCCGAGCGGTTGGGAAGAGAGGCGGTCCGCCACCCGCGTCATCCGCCCGCCCCGAACAGGAGCGTGTCCAACCCGCGCACAAGGCCGATGTGTTCGGTCACCCTCGCAGCGGCCAGCAGGGTCCCGTCGACGTAAGGCGTGGCGTCCGGTCCGGCATCGTGCCGCATCGTGAGCCGCTCGCCGGGCAGCCCGAACATGATCTCGACGCTCAGTGTGTAGCCCGGCAACCTGACGCTGTGCACCTGTGTCGCGGACACCGACGCGCCGCGCGCTCCCGGGACACCCCCGGTGTCCGCGAGGGCGACGTCGATGCGCGGCTCGTGCACCTCGGCGAGGCGTTCGGCCGGCCGCGTGACGTCCCGCCGGGCGCGTCCGCCTTCGTGGAGTCCGCGTACTCCACGATCTCCCACGTCGGCAGATGCTCGGCGGCGAGCAGCCCCGCGGCGGCTCTCGCCACCGCCGACCCTGTCCAGCCCGTCGCCCCGGCGATGCACAGACGTATGAACGGATGCAAGAGTGCATGCAAGGTGGGCCATCCCGCCGCCGCGGTCAACGGGGGAACTCCGCGGCCGCCGGTCGCGGGCCGCGTCCGAAGCCCGGCTCCGGAACCGCTCGCCTAGCCCTTCATCAGGGACCGGTACACGGCCGTGGACCTGGGGTTGCCCCGGCATGTCCACACGCCGTGCGGGCAGTAGTCGGTGATCGTCTGGTAGAGCGGCCGGTTGCTCGCGAACCAGGCCAGCATGCCTCGCAGGTACGCCGGATCGTCCCCGTTCTCGTATAGCCCCCACTCGGGGTACGAGACCGGTTTGCCGTGGGTCCGGGCGAAGTCGACCTGGGCCCGCAGCCCGTACGGCTCGGTGACCTGCTCGGTGAAGGGCATCCCCCGCGGGGTGTCGTACGCGTCCATCCCCAGCACGTCCACGAACCCGTCCCCCGGGTAGCACGCGGTCCAGGGGACGGCGTCCCGCCCCCGGTTGGGCGCGAAGTCGAACCGGAACCGGGCGCCCGGCACCGACCGCATGGCCGTCACGATCCGCCGCCAGTACGCCCGCCAGGCGGCGGGGTCCGGTCCGCAGCGATGGGTGTAGGTGTCCCCGTTCATCTCCCAGCCGAGCACGACGACGGTGTCCGGCGCGCCGACCGCGACCAGCCGGCGGGCCAGCGTACGGAAGTGCACGTCGTACGACCCCCGTGCCCCGAGCTGGAGTTGGCGGCGCACCTCGGCGTCCGGGACGTGCGCCTCGGTGTGTTCCAGCATCGGCACGTTGAGGACGAGGAGCCGGTCGGGTTCGGCCCGCCGCCACCGGGCCCACAGCCGTACGAAGTCCGGGGCGCCCTCGATGTTCCGCCACACGTCACCGGGCAGGTAGGTGTGCCCGACCCGGGGTTCGTCACGCAGCCAGCTCCCGAGCGCCGCCACCCGCCGCACCCCGTCCGCGCCGTACCCGACGTACGCCCCGAACGGCCCGGGTGCGGCGGGCCGCGGGGTCTCCGGCCGGGAGACGGGCAGCAGCAGGAGGGCGACCAGCGCGGCCACCCACAGGAACCTCAGACGTGCCATGGAAGGCAGTCTGGCCGTTCCGCGCACGGGGGCCACGCTATGTGGTCATACCGTGACCCTGCGCGCTGCCCTCGTGGTACCGGCTTCACCGTGGCATCGGGTTCCACCGTGCCATCGGGTTCCACAGGGTCGTCGGGTCGGTCGTCGGATCCCAGGGCGCCATCGGGATCCACTGCTTCGCCGGGAACCTCGGTGGCGTCGAGTTCCCTTGTCGCGCCGGCTTCGCCCGTGGCTTCGGCTTGGCCGGTGTCCTCGCCGGTGTCCTCGCCGGTCGGACGTGTCGCGTCGACGTGGTCCGCGCCGGGGCGACCGGTCCGGCGCCGCCGGCCGACGGCGCCGCACTCGGGGTCGCGGTGACCGGGGTGCCGCTCGGGGTCGGATGCGGGTGTTCCGGGGACACCGGTGCGGGCACGCGTACGCCGTGGTGCCGCAGCCACGTCAGCGGCGGCACCGCGGAGCCCAGGTGCGGGGTGGTGCGGACCTCGAAGTGCAGGTGGGGGCCGTCCGCGTTGCCGGTCGCACCGGCCGCGCCGATGCGCTGGCCCGCCGAGACGCGCTGGCCGGGGCGGACGTTGATGACGGACAGGTGGGCGTACTGGGTGTAGTAGCCGTCGGGGTGGTGTAACACGACCTGGTTGCCGAAGCCGTCGCCGCAGGACGCGGTCACGACCCGGCCGGGGCCGACGGCGTACACGGGCGTGCCGGCGTCGACGGCGAAGTCCTGGCCGGTGTGCCGGTGTTTCCACAGGTGTCCCTTGGCCGCGTAACCGGCGGAGAGCCGGTAGTGGACGGTGGGCGCGGTCCAGTGGGCGGTGCGATCGGAGTGATCCGCGCGGTCCGTGTGAACCGTGTGACCGGTGCGACCGCCGCCGTCGGTGCGGTCGGCTCCGTCGCCGCGGTCGGCGGGCGGTGGGCTGCTGGGGGAGCCGAAGGCGCAGTGCCCCGGGAGTTCGTCGGCCTTGGCGGGCGTGGTGAGGAACGCGCCGGTCAGGAGGAGCACCAGCGCGGCGGTGAAAAGTCGTAGATCATCCGTTCGCATCTTCGGATCCTCTGACGACCGGCTCGCCGGTCGGCGGCCCCACGCGCCCGGCGCCATGACTTTCGCCTGTTCGGATGATCGGCGGCCGCGCCCGCCCCGGTCGCCGGACTAGACCGGGGTGTGCTGGTTGACCAGCGCGCTCGCGAGCAGCGAGAGCCGGGTGCGCTGGGCCTCGGTGAGGTGGGCCGCGAGGTCCAGGATCTGCCGCTCGGCGAGCACCTCGCACTGCCGGGCCAGGCGCTGCCCCTCCGGGGTGATCGACACCAGGAGGCTGCGCCGGTCGTGCGGTGCGGGGGTGCGGCGGACCAGGTCCCGGCGCTCGGCGCGGTCGACGAGGCCGGTCATGCTGGACTTGTCCAGGCCGAGGTGGTGGGCGAGTTCCTGCATGCCGGGCGTGCGGTCGCGCAGTACGCCGAGCAGCCGCAGCTGGACGACCGACAGCCCGTGTTCCGCCGCGACCTTCCCGAGCGCGCCCTGCACCAGGAACGACAGCTGGGCGAGGCTGTCCACGAGTCCCAGGTCCTCGACGCGCTGGTCCGCGTCCCCCGCCGGTTCGGAAGATGGCTTGTTCTGCATGGGCCCCATCCTACGAGCATTAGTACGTGGTCCCAACTAATTGACTTGGTACGTGGCACCAACTAATTTGGTTGGTGCCACTAACTAAGGAGTCGTCATGCACGCTGCTGTCGTCCGTTCATTCGACCGCCCGCCGCGCTTCGAGGAGTTCGCCGACCCCGAGCCGGGCGAGGGCAAGCTGACGGTGGAGGTGATCGCCGCCGGTCTGCACCCCCGGGTCCGCTCCGGTGCCGACGGCACCCACTACACCAGCGACGGCCGCCTCCCCCTGATCCCCGGCGTCGACGGGGTGGGCCGGCTGCCCGACGGGCAGGTCGTGTACTTCGTGGCCGACGACGGGGACCCCGGCACCATGGCCGAGCGGACCGTCGCCGACCCGCGCCGGGCCGTCCCGCTGCCCGACGGCGCCGACCCGGTGACCATCGCCGCGGCGATGAATCCGGCCATGTCCTCCTGGGTGGCGCTGCGCCGCCGGATCACCTTCCAGCCCGGACAGGGCATCCTCGTCCTCGGCGCCACCGGCAACGCGGGCCGGATGGCCGTACAGATCGCCCGGCACCTCGGCGCCGGCCGGATCGTCGCCGCCGGCCGCGATCCCGAGCGCCTGGAGCTGCTCGGCGGTCTCGGCGCCACCGACGTGGTCTCCCTGGCCGGCGACCCGGACAAGGCCGACACCCGGCTCGGCGAGGCCGCCGCGGACGTCGACGTCGTCCTCGACTACACCTGGGGCACCCCCACCGAGCGCGCCCTCCCGGCCGTCGTCACCCGCCGTACCGACCGCAGTGCCGCGCTGGACTGGATCCAGATCGGCTCCATGGCCGGCCTGGAGATCACCCTCCCCTCCGCCGTGCTGCGCGCGGCGAACCTGCGGCTCATGGGCAGCGGCCAGGGCTCGGTCACCGCCCGCGGCATCGTCGCCGAACTGCCGTCCCTGATGGCCGAACTGACCCGGGGCACCCTCACCGCCGACGCCCGGCCGGTGCCGCTCGCCGACGTCGAGGGGGCCTGGACCGCCCCCGTCGAGCCGGGCCGGCGCCTGGTGTTCACCACAACCCCCAGGTGATCGTCCCGGAACTGAACGCCCGCCCGCCGTCCGCCCGTACCTCCGGACACAGCAGGCGTCCCCAGAACGGAGTCCCCCCGTGAACGCATCCGCAGCCATCGGCGTGACCGGCCTCGGCGTGATGGGCCGCAACCTGGCCCGGAACTTCGCCCGGCACGGCTACCCGGTCGCCGTCCACAACCGCACCCCGGCCCGCACCCGCGCGCTGATCGAGGAGTACGGCAGCGAGGGCGACTTCGTCGGCGCCGAGACCGCGGCCGAGTTCGTCGCCGCCCTGGAACGCCCCCGCCGCCTCATGATCATGGTCCAGGCGGGTGCCGCCACCGACGCCGTCATCGACGAGTTCGTGCCGCTCCTCGAACCCGGTGACATCGTCATCGACGGCGGCAACGCCCACTTCGCCGACACCCGCCGCCGTGAGGCCGCGCTGCGCGAGAAGGGCCTGCACTTCGTCGGGGTGGGCGTCTCCGGAGGCGAGGAGGGCGCGCTCAACGGGCCGTCGATCATGCCGGGCGGGTCCGCGGAGTCGTACGCCGTGCTCGGGCCGATGTTCGAGGACATCAGCGCGAAGGTGGGCGGCGAGCCGTGCGCCACGCACGTCGGCGCGGACGGCGCCGGGCACTTCGTGAAGATGGTCCACAACGGCATCGAGTACGCCGACATGCAGCTCATCGCCGAGGCCTACGACCTGCTGCGGCAGGTCGGCGGGTACGCGCCGGCCGAGATCGCCGACATCTTCCGGGAGTGGAACGGCGGCCGCCTCGGCTCCTACCTCATCGAGATCACCGCCGACGTCCTCGCGCACGTCGACGCCGACACCGGCGCGCCCTTCGTCGACGTCGTCGCCGACGCGGCCGGGCAGAAGGGCACCGGGCGGTGGACCGTGCAGACCGCGCTGGACCTGGCCTCCCCGGTCACCGCGATCGCCCAGGCGACGTTCGCGCGTGCCGCGTCCGGCCGCCGTGAACTGCGCGCCGCGTACGCCGGGTTGCCCGGCGGCACCACACCCCCGCTCAGCGCCACCGAGGCCGACCGCTTCGCCTCCCGCGTCGAACACGCCCTGTACGCCTCGAAGGTCATCGCCTACGACCAGGGCTGGACGATGATCCAGGACGCGGCCGCCGAGTACGGCTGGAAGATCGACCTCGGTGCGGTGGCCCGGATCTGGCGGGGCGGCTGCATCATCCGCGCGTCCTTCCTGGACCGCATCCGCGCGGCCTACCGGGCCGACCCGGACCTCGTCAGCCTGCTGGCCCAGGAGGAGTTCGCGAGGGAGATCGCCGACGCGCAGGTGCCGTGGCGGGAGACGGTCGCGTCCGCGGCCCGCCGGGGCATTCCCGTCCCCGCGTTCTCGGCGGCCCTCTCCCACTACGACACGCTCCGCGCCGACCGACTCCCCGCGGCCCTCCTCCAGGGCCAACGCGACTACTTCGGCGCCCACACCTACGCCCGCATCGACAAAGAGGGCACCTTCCACACCCACTGGGCGACCGAGGGCCGCCCGGAAACCGAGGGCTGAGCAGGCTTTTAGGGGCGCGGGGCTGCATCTGATTCGCGGCTGCCGCCGCGGGGCGCGTCCAGCCGTCCGACACCCACCGGATGAGCTCCGTAAGGGGTGCGGGGCTGTATTTGTATTGCGGCTGCCGCCGCGGGGCGCCCCCAGTTGTCCGGCACCGTGCGGATGAGCCCCGTAAGGGGCGCGGGGAACTGCGCGGCCAGCCACGATGACGGCGCAGCCGATTGACGACGGATCGCGGCACTCTCGGACCGCCATTCCGTTCAGTGTCGACTGCGGGTGCGCCGTGGCTTGTCGCGCAGTTCCCCGCGCCCCTCAAAGACGGGGCGCTTCAGGCACCCACCCTGACAGCCTCGGCCGGCGGCACCCGCAACGCGCGTCGCGTCGGCAGTTCTACCGTCACGTACGCAGTCATCACCACCGTCGCCGCAGCCGCCGGCAGCAGCCACGCCGGGCCCGCCGGCCAGGGGCGGGAGAGGAAGCCCTCGCCCAGCAGGGCCAGCGGCACCGCGGACAGCGCCGCGCCCGAGGCCAGCGCGGCCGCCGCGATCACCCCGGCTTCCCTGCGCATCATCGCGAGGATCTGTCTCGGCGTGGTACCGACCAACCGCAGCGCGGCGATCTCCGTGCGGCGCTGGGCCGTCGCCGCGACCAGCCGGTTGGCGATGCTGAGGAGGAGATAGCCGAGCAGGACGACGATGACGGCGAGGTTCACCCACACCTCGGGCGGGGTGTCCGCGCCTGCCTCCGGGGCCGTGTCCGACAGGGTGAGGCCGGGGTGGGCGGCGGTCAGTGCGGTGAGCCCGCGCTCGGCGGTGGCCGTGCCGTCGGTGCGGACCAGGACGCTCTGGTCGAGCCCGGACGTGGTGTGCCCGGCGGCCAGGTCGTGGGAGAGGACGACCGGGCCGAAGCCGAGCCCGCGGTCGTAGACGGCCACCACCTTCGCCTCGACGGGTGCGCCGTCGCCGAGGAACAGCCTGACGCGGGCGCCGAGTCCGGCGTCGCGCGGGCCCGCCACCTCGCTGCTGACGGCGACCGTGGCGCCGGTCAGGCCGGTGAGGCCGCCCCGTATCACACCCAGGTCGAGAACGTCCCGCGCGGCGGGCGTGAGGACCAGCGCGGCCGCGGACTCGGTCTCGGTGTCGTCGAACATGCGGTACGGCCACACGACGGTGGTCGTGCCGACGGGAGCCGCCGCCCGTACCCCGGGCAGCCGTCGTACCTCGGCGAGCGAGTCCGTCGGCAGTCCGCCGAGGGCGGCCGCGCTCAGCCGGTACTGGCCCAGTGTCCCGGTACGGGTGTCGTCCGAGGTCGCGGCCAGCACGGTGGTCTGCGCGAGCGTGTACGTCAGCACGAACACCACCGCCATGGCGAGCGGGCTGACCACCCCGGTGACGCGCTGCGCGTACGCCCGGATGTTGGACAGGGCCAGCCAGGTCGGCGCGGACACCCCGGGGCGCAGCCGTCGTACGACCGCTTCCCCCGCCGCCCGGACCAGCGCGGGGCCGGCCAGGGCCAGGCCGATCGCGGCGACGATGCCCGCGATGGAGGTGGCGGAGGCGCCGATCGCGGTGCGCTGCAGGAGCGGGGTGACGGACAGGGCGCCGGAGGCCGCGATCAGGAGCAGGCCCGCGGCCGTGCGGGGGCGGGAGGGGGCGCGGGGCTCGCTGCGGGACTCGGCGACCGCCTCGGTGGCCGGCATCTTCGAGGTGCGCCAGGCCGCGCAGCGGGCCGCGGTCCGGACGGCCGCGACCAGGAGGAGGACGGTGGCCAGGGCCGGGAACGGGCTCAGGGTGAGGGGGAGTAGGCCGGGGAGGACGCCCCGGTGCACGAGCAGGGTGCGGAAGCGCTCGGCCAGCAGATAGCCGAGGGCGACGCCCGGGACCAGAGCTACGGCGGCCACGGCCGTCGACTGGGCCGCCGCCAGCCGCCGGATCTGCCGCGGGGTCGCGCCGACGGCCCGCATCAGCGCCAGGTCGCGGCGCTGCCCGGCGATCGCCACGCCCAGCGCGCCGGTCGTCACGAACCCGGTGATCAGCAGGACGATCCCGGCGAGGGAGCCGGAGAGGAGGACGAGGAGGGAGCGGGCGGATCCGACGCCGGGGGCCACGGCCGTACCGCGGTCGGCTCCGGTGAGCACCTTCAGACCGGTTCCGGCGACCGCCTCGCGCACCGCCGACGCGACCCGGTCCGTGGCGCCGGGCCGGGTGCGGAGGCCTATGAGGTCGACGGTGCCGGCTCGCGCGGCAGCGGTGCGGGTGGCGGTGGCCGGGGCACCGGCCGTCTTCGGTCCGCTGGCCGGGGCGGCCAGTTCCGCCGCCCTGGCATCCGCGAAGTAGACGCCGGCGTCCGGGGCGTGGACCAGCGCCGAGACCCGGTAGGCGGTGGCGGCGCGGCCGTTCGCGCTGACGCGGACGCGGTCGCCGACGGACAGGCCGGTCGTCGCGGCCACCGCCACCTCGGCGGGCGCCGACGGGGCCGTGCCCTCGATCCGGGCGGCGGCGAGCAGCTTCGTCGAGGACCAGCCGTGCCCGGCCGCCGCCGGGTCCTGGCCGGCGGCGACCGGGAGCAGGCGGCCGTCCGCGTCCGTCACGGCGGCCGGGAAACCGAGGTCGCCGACCGCGAGGGTGACACCCGGCAGCTTCGCCAGGCGGGCGGTGAGGCCGGCCGGGACCGTGGCCCGCTCGGGCAGCGCGATCGGCAGGTCGCCGGAGACGTGGTACTCCTGGTCGGCGGCGACCACGACGTCCGCGCCGCCGAGGCGGCCCGGGGGCAGCTGGGAGCGGAGCCCGGACTCGGCCAGCACCCCGGTGGCGGTGATCAGGGCGGCGCCGCCCAGCACCGCGCAGGCCACCGCGAGCAGCGAGGCGATCCGGTGCGCGGCCATCCGCAGGGCGAAGTGGAACATGGCTAACGGTCTCCCAACGCGGCGAGCCGGGCGGCCAGTTGACTCGCCTCCGGATGGTGCAGGGCTGCCACGACCCGGCCGTCGGCCATCACCAGGGCGGTGTGCGCGCGGGCCGCGGCGGCCGGGTCGTGGGTGACCATCACGACCGTCTGGCCGAGGTCGTCGACGAGGGCCCGGAGCAGGTCGAGGACCTGGTGGGCACTGCGCAGGTCGAGCGCGCCGGTCGGCTCGTCGGCGAACACCACCGCCCGGCGTGCGGCCAACGCCCTTACCAGCGCGGCGCGTTGCTGCTGGCCGCCGGAGAGTTCGGCGGGGCGGTGCTGGAGTCGGTCGGCCAGCCCGACCCGTTCGACCAGGGTGCCGATCCAGTCCCGGTCGGGACGGCGGCCGGCCAGCCGCAGCGGCAGCGTGATGTTGTCCTCGACGGAGAGGGAAGGGATCAGGTTGTAGGCCTGGAAGACGAACCCGACGCGCTCCCGTCGCAGTTCGGTGCGCCTGGTCTCGTTCAGATCGGCGATCTCCCGGCCGTCGATACGGACGCTGCCCGACGTCGGCACGTCCAGACCGGCCGCGCAGTGCATCAGCGTGCTCTTGCCGGAGCCGGAGGGGCCCATCACGGCGAGGAAGGTGCCGTGTTCCACGGTGAGCCACACGTCGTCCAGGGCCCGTACGCCGCCCGGATACGTCTTGCCGACGCCCGCCAGCGCGATGGCCGGGGCCCGCCCGGCGGTGCCGGCGTCAGCCGTGTGCGGCGGTTTCACCGACTGCGGCGGTTTCAACGACTTCAACGACTGCATCGACTTCATCGGTGGCCGCGCAGTCGGCGCACGAGCAGGGTGCCCGCGCTGAGCAGGGTCACCACTCCACAGGCCATGTTGGTCCAGGGGGCCGGACCGCCGTACGAGGTCGCCATGTCGGCGGCCGCGCTGAGCACGAGCAGGGACCAGAGCAGGGCGCGGGTGAGGTCCACGCCGCCCGTGCCGTCGTCCCGGTGGTCGGCGGGCGGTGTGCCGGTGAGGCGATAGGGGTCGGGGTGGGCCACGGGGAACCTCCTGCTGGGGCCGGCGTCCTGGGGTACGGGCACCGACGCTACGGACCGTGACCCCCCTCGGCCGATCCCGCGTACCACCGGATCGGAGGTAGCGCAGGCTGTACCTTCCGGGACTCCTGGCCGCAGCGAACTGCCGTACGCCGTAGGGTCGTCGGCGTCGAGAGGAGAGGCTGCGGATGGCTGTCACCGGCACCCGGCCGGACCACGGGCGTAAGGGCGAGGCGGCGGACGGCGGCGAGGGGGTGAAGGCCGTCGCCGGGCGGACCGTGCGGGCGGCCGGCGGCGCGCTGGCGGAGCTCGTCGGGGGGCTCGGTACGGCCGCCATGGCCCTGTTCCTGCTCCCGCTGCTCGCGGCCGCCGCGGTGACCGCGCCGCTGGGCGTCGGGCTGCTGCCGGCGCCGGTCCTGCTGCGTGCGCTGCACGCCCTGGCCGGTCGGGAACGCGAGCGGCTCAGCCGGCGCGGCCCCGAGGTCCTCGCCCCGGAGCCGGCCCCGCCGACCCGGCTGCGGCCCGCCCTCGCCGACCCCGCCACCCGGCGGGAGCTGCGCTGGCTGGCCCGGCACGGCACGGTCGGCCTGCTGCTTGGCCTGGCCGGGTTCCTGCTGCCGCTGTCCGCCGTCCGGGACACGGCGTTCCCGCTGTACTGGCGGTTCATGCCGAAGGGAGCCACCGCCACCTCCGTCGGCTTCGGTGTCGCGCACTCCTGGCCGGACGCCTTCGCCGTCTGCGCGTTCGGGATCGGCTCGATCGCCGTCGTCCTGGGCCTGACCCCCGGCATGGCCCGGCTCCAGGCGGACCCCGGACGGCGGCTGCTGGCCGCCGGACCCGACCAGGACCTCTCCCTGCGGGTCGCGGAACTCACCGCCACCCGGGCCGCCGCGCTCGACGCCCACGCCACCGAACTCCGGCGCATCGAGCGGGCGTTGCACGACGGCACGCAGAACCGGCTGGTCTCGGTCACCGTGCTGCTCGGCGCCGCACGCCGGCAGGTGGCGCGCGACCCGTCCCGCGCCGAGGAGATCCTGGAGCGCGCCCAGTCCGCCGCCGAACAGGCGCTGGCCGAACTGCGTACGGTCTCGCGGAGCATCCTGCCGCCGGTCCTGGACGACCGGGGTCTCGCCGGCGCACTCTCCGGCCTCGCCGCAGACTGCCCGGTGCCCTGCCGCATCGACGTGGACGCGCCCGAACGCTGTGCCGCCTCCGCCGAGGCGACCGCCTACTTCGTCGTCGCCGAGGCCCTGACCAACGTCGCCAAGCACAGCGGGGCCCGCTCGGTCACCGTGACCGTCCGGGCCCGGGGCGGCCGGCTGCGCCTCGCCGTCGCCGACGACGGCCGGGGCGGCGCCGAGGAGGCCGACGGCTCCGGCCTCACCGGCATCCGCCGCCGCATCGCCGCCCACGACGGCACCCTCCGCCTGACCAGCCCGCCGGGCGGCCCGACAACCCTGGAAGTGGACCTGCCCAGTGGATCGTGAAACACCAGCACACGACGGAACACAGACACCACGACGCGAGACAGCGCACGGCGTCGCACGGTTGGCCGGCGGCACTCGGCCGACCGGCGCCGCCCAGCTGACCGGAGCCGCGCAGGCGGCCGGTGACGTGCGACCGTCGCTGCGGATCGTGATCGCCGAGGACGACCCGCTGCTCCGCGAGGGGCTCGCCCTGCTGCTGCGGGCCGAGGCGATGGACGTGGTTGCCACCGCAGGGACCCCGGACGAGGCGCTGGACGCCGTGGAGGCGTATGCGCCGGATGTCGCCATCCTCGATGTCCGGATGCCGCCCACCCACACCGACGAAGGCATCCGCGCGGCCGTCGAGGCCCGGCGCCGCCACCCCGGTCTGGCCGTCCTCGTGCTGTCCGCGTACGTCGAGCAGAGCTTTGCCACCCGGCTGCTCACCGGCGGGGTCGGCGGGCTCGGCTATCTGCTCAAGGAACGGGTGGGCCGGGTCGAGGAGTTCCTGGACGCCCTGCACCGGGTGGCGGCCGGCGGTACCGCGATCGACCCCGAGGTCGTCGCCCAGCTCTTCACCCGGTCCCGCCAGGACACCCGCCTGGAACGGCTGAGCCCGCGCGAGCGCGACGTACTGGCGCTGATGGCGCAGGGCCTCGGCAACTCCGCGATCGCCGAACGGCTCGTCGTCACCGACGGCGCCGTCCACAAGCACATCAGGTCCATCTTCGCGAAGCTCGACCTGTCCCCGGCCGACCGGGTGGACCGCCGGGTGGCGGCGGTCCTGCACTACCTGGAGGACACCCGGGTGCGCAGGGCCCAGACCTAGGGGCTGTCCGGCGGATCATGCCGCAGACGCGGGGTCTGGCACGCCCTCCCCCACTGCCCTAATGGCGTGGGGGGACCCCCAGCGGCGTTGTCGTCACTCGCCGACGTCCCCCAGCCTTCGGCCGGGAGGTGCCCCCACCGCGTCGACTCCCTCCTCCGCCTTGCAGCCGGACGCACCAGACCCCGCTCACCGGCACTGAACAGTCACCGCTGCTTTCGCGACTTGATCCGCCGGACAGCCCCTAGACCCGGACGCCGAACATGAACGGGCCCCCGATGGTGGACATCGACTCGTAGCGGACGACCGTGCCGGTGCGCGGGGCGTGCAGGATCTGGCCGTTGCCCGCGTAGAGGCCCACGTGGTGCAGGTCGTTGAAGAAGAAGACCAGGTCGCCGACCTGGAGGTCCGAGGTCGAGTAGATCTTGGTGCCGATCGTCGACTGGGACTCGGAGGTGCGCGGGATGGAGACGCCGGCCTGCGCGTAGGCCCAGGAGGTCAGGCCCGAGCAGTCGAAGGAGGACGGGCCGGTGGCGCCGTAGACGTACGGGGTGCCCAGCCTGGTCTTGGCGGCGGCGAAGGCGGCGGCGGCCCTGCCGGTGGCGGAGGTGTCGTTGCCGAGGTCCACCCGATCGCTGGCGGAACGGCTCGCACGGTCCTGCTCGGCGGCGAGCGCGGCCTTCTCGGCGGCGGTCAGGCTGTTGAGCAGCTTCTGCGCCTCGGCCAGCTTGGCCTGGACTTCCTTCTTCTTCCTGCCGAGTTCGGTGCGGGTGGCGGCCAGGTCCTTGAGCTTGCCGGTCGCCTCCGCCCGCTCCTGCGCCAGTTCGCGCTGCTTGGCCTGGATCTTCTTCAGCGTCTCGACCTGCTGACTGCTCAGCTGGTCGAGCGTGGCCGCCTTGTCCAGGTAGCTGTCCGGGTCGGAGGAGAGGAACAGCTGGAGGGACGGGTCGAGGCCGCCGCTGCGGTACTGGGCGGTGGCCATGGAGCCGATGCCGTCCCGGAGTTCGTTCAGCTCGTCCTGTCCGCGTGCGACCGAGTCCTGGAGCGCGGATATCTGCTTCTGGAGCTTCTCCTGCTTCTCCTTGGCCCCGTTGAACTTCTCGGTGGCCTGCTCGGCCTCCTCGTAGAGCTTGTCGACGCGGGACTTGACCTCGCTCTTGCTCGGCTTCTCGCTGGGCGCGGCGTTGGCCGCCTGCGCGCTCAGGGCCACCGCGGCAGCGGCGGCGGAGGTGAGCACGGTGACGCGGGCACGGCCCGGCTGCTTGGCACGACGGTGGGACGCCACGGAGGCGAGCTCCTTCCGAGCAGAGGTTCGGGCAACAGACCCTAATGACTCTCTTATGGTCAGTTCAAATCTTCGCATGAAAATTCTTGGCCGGAACTGACCGGAGGGAACTGCTTCCTGACGCGACATCGAACGGAAGGGTCTGATGGTTGTAAAGAACCTTGACAGTCGATTGGTCTAGTCCAATCATGGGCGTCCATGAGACGCACTCGTGCCCTGCACGCCCTGCCCGCAACCGCCCTGTCCGCCGCGCTCGTCGCCCTCGGGGCAGGCGCCGCGCACGCCGATCCGCACACCGCCTCGCACCACGCGAAGCCCATGCCCGCCCACGTCGCGGCCCCCTACTTCGAGGCCTGGACCGGCCAGAGCCCCGCCGCGCTCGCCGCCGAGTCCGGCAACAAGTACCTCACCCTCGCCTTCCTCCAGACCCCGAACGCGGGCTCCTGCACCGCCGACTGGAACGGCGACGCCACCCAGCCCGTCGACCCGGGGACCTTCGGCGCCGACATAGCCGCCCTCCAGGCCCGCGGCGGCAACGCCATCCCCTCCTTCGGCGGCTACGCGGCCGACACCACCGGCACCGAACTGGCCGACAGCTGCACCGACGTGGACGCCATCGCCGGGGTCTACGAGAAGCTCGTCACGACGTACGGCATCAGCCGCATCGACCTCGACATCGAGGCGGACTCCCTCGCCAACACGGCCGGTATCGACCGCCGCAACAAGGCGATCGCCAAGGCCGAGCACTGGGCCGAACGCACCGGCCGCCCGCTCCAGTTCTCCTACACCCTGCCGACGACCACCAAGGGCCTGGCGGACAGCGGCCTGGCCGTCCTGCAGAACGCCGTCGCCAACCACGCGCGCGTGGACGTCGTGAACATCATGACCTTCGACTACTACGACGGCGCCGCCCACGACATGGCCACCGACACGAAGACCGCGGCCGACGGTCTGCACGCCCAGCTCCAGGCCCTCTACCCGCACAAGAGTGCCAAGTCCCTGTGGGGCAAGGTCGGGGTCACCGAGATGCCCGGCATCGACGACTTCGGCCCCGCGGAGACCTTCACCACCCAGAACGCCGCGACGGTCGAGCGCTGGGCCGTCGCCCGGGGCATCGACACCCTCTCCTTCTGGGCCCTCCAGCGCGACAACGGCGACTGCGTCGGCACCGGCGGCGCCAACGCCTGCTCCGGAATCGCCCAGGACCCCTGGTACTTCAGCCACGCCTTCGCCAGGTTCGCCGGCCCGCGCCGGTAGTCCGCGCACCGGCTCCGGGGGTTCACCGGACTCCGCCACGACCGCGTCGCCCACCGCGCCGCAGGCCGCGGGGCCGAGTCTTTGCCAGATCCTGATGAAGATCAGGTTTTCAGACAATGATTCGGCCACCGGGCCCGGTTATGGTCCGCACAGCCACCCCACATACTGATCACCCTGTTCCCCGGAGCTCCATGCGTCTCAAGCAGGTCTCGCTCTCGGCGGCGATATCCGTCGTCGCCGGGCTGACCACCGCCACCGTCGGCCTCACCGGCCCCGCCGCCTGGGCCGACAGCACGGCGTCACTGCCGCTGTCGCACTACGCGCACATGGTGGCCGACCCCGCCCACCAGCACCTCTTCTTCAGCCAGGGCGCCGGTTCGAACGGCATCCTGGTGACCGACCTGTCCGGCACCCCGGTCACCACCATCACGGACGAGCAGGGCGCCACGGGCCTCGCGCTCTCCGCCGACGGCTCGACCCTCTACGCGGCCCTCGCCGACGGCGACGCGGTCGCCGCCGTCGACACCGCGACCCTGACCGAGTCCGCCCGCTACGCGACCGGCACCGGCAGCGCGCCCGGCTCCGTCGCGGTGGCGGGCGGCAAGGTCTGGTACGGCTACGAAACGGCCGACGGCAAGGGCGCGATCGGCTCCGTCGACGCGTCCGGCACGGTGTCCACGCCCTCCCTCTCCCACTGGTCGGTCCCGCCGCTGCTGGCGGCCGGCGGCGGAGTGCTCGCCGCCGAGGAGCCGGTGGGGAGCCTCAGCCACGTGGCGACCTTCGACGTCTCCTCCGGCACGGCGACCGCCAAGGCCGACACGGACGTCTACGGCGGCACCGCGACCGGGCTCCAGGTCACCGGCGACGGTGCCAAGGTCCTGCTCGCCGCCGCCCAGCAGCCCGCCCTGGAGGTCTACCGCACCTCGGACCTGCTGAGCGGCAACTCCGCCCCCTACTACACCGGTGGCGTGGGCCCGGCCTCGCTCGCGATCGACACCGACGGCACGATCGCCTCGGCCAGTACCGCGGGCCTCTACGTCTACGTCGGCTCCGCCCTGGCCGAGAACCACGTCACCCTCCCCTCCGGCACCACCGTCGCCCCGGACGGCCTGACGTGGGGCGGCGACGGCACCACCCTCTACGCCGTCACCAAGGACTCCTCCGGTGCCTACACCCTCGACGTCCTCGGCGCCGCGAAGCTCACCGACACCACCCTCACCCTGAACCCGCCCCAGTACGCGGTCCCCACCCAGCAGTTCACCTTCACCGGCACCCTCGCCACCCGGGGCCTCCTCCCGGCCGGTGCCGCACTCCAGGTCACCCGCGACGGCGTGCCCCTGCCGGATGCCACGGTCGGCGCCGACGGCACGTTCGGCATCAGCGACACCCGGCCGGACGCGGGCACGTACACCTACCAGGTGTCGTACGCCGGAGACACCACCCACCGTCCCGCGACGGCGGACCTGAAGGTGTACGTGGCGCGGCTGCCCACGACCGTCGAGGCCCCGGAGATCGACTCGGCGAGCCCGCACTCGGTCGTCATCAAGGGCACGCTCACCGCCGAACTGGGCTTCGGCAGCTTCCCGCAGGGCACCACGATCGACGTGTCCCGCATCGACGAGGACACCCACGAGACGGTCCAGCTTCCCTCGGTGACCGTCGACCCGGCCACCGACGAGTTCACGGTGACCGACGCGCCTCAGGCGGCCGGGTGGTTCACCTACCACCTCTCCTACGCGGGTGACGCCACCCACGAGCCGAGCGCCGACGACCCGAGCCTGTCGGTCTCCGCCTACGCCCCGGCCCTCACCCTGAAGGCCCCCGCCACCGCCACCCGCGCCGCGGCCCTCTCCTTCACCGGCAAGCTCGGTGACGCGCCCTACCCCGCGGGCGAGACGGTCACCGTCACCCGCACCGACGCCGCCCACACCACCACCCCGGCGACCTGGACCGCACCCGTCGCGGCCGACGGCACCGTCACGGTCAAGGACACCCCGACCATCGGCGGCGCCGACACCTACACCGTGAGCTACCCCGGCGACGCGGCGCACCAGGCGGCCACCGCCTCGGCGATCGTCCAGGTGTCCCGCGCCAAGTCGACGGTGACCGTCACCACCGACAAGGCCACCTACGCGTACGACGGCACGGCGACCGTCACCGCCCACCTCGGCACGACGTACAACGGCCGTACGGTCTCGGTCTACGCGACCCCGGCGGGCGGCAGGAAGACGCTCCTGAAGACCGGCACGGTCGACAGCAAGGGCAACCTGAAGGCGACGTACAAGCTCACGCACAGCACCGCCTTCACGGCGTCCTTCGCGGGCGACTACCGCTTCGCCCCCGCCACGGCCACGCACTCCGCCGCCGCCCAGGTCAAGATCGCGGAGAGGCTGGGCAGTTACTACACCAGCACCACCTACAGCGGGGTCACCTACCGCGTCTACCACCACACCGTGCAGCCGCAGGTGGTCGGCACGGTGACCCCGGGCAAGTCCGGGCAGTGCATGAAGTTCCAGGCCCAGGAGTACTACAGCGGCGCTTGGCACACCATCGGCACGTCCTCCTGCTTCTCCATGGACCCGAACAGCACCGGTGTGACCCACCTGATCCTCACCCACGCGGTGAACCAGCGGTTCCGGGCGCGGACGGAGTACGTCCACAGCTCCAAGGACACGAGCAACGCGGACACCTGGGGCGGCTGGCTGTACCTGACGGTACGGAACTGAGCCCCGCGCACCACCCGCTCGGCCCGGGTGTCCACACCCTGTGGACACCCGGGCCGAATCGCGTGCCGGGGGCTACGGGTTCACGACCGACCCGCCGAAGGTGACGTTCAGCTTGCCGGAGGAGGCGAAGGACCAGCCGAGGGTGCCCGAGTAGGCGGCGCACCGGGAGCCGTTGGTGCCCGTCCAGAACTGGTTGGAGCTGTCGGCGTCGCCGACCGTCTTGTCGTTGGAGCCGGCGACGGCGAACCGGCACGAGGTGTTGGTCCGGAACACCGAAGTGCCCGTGTCGAAGGAGAAGTTGCGCTCGGCGTTGTCGATGCCGACGTTGTTCGAGACGGTCATCGTGCCGGGGTTGCTGTTGTAGGTGAACCCGTGGTGCCCGTTGCCGTAGGCGATGTCGTGCTGCACCACGTGGTTGACGGCGATGTCGTCGCCGCCGAGCTTGTAGCCGTTGCGGTCGCCGTCCCCGCTCTGACTGCCGTCGCTCAGCGTGCCGTTGCCGTAGGAGAGCGAGTACTCGATGGTGACCGGGCCGATCGCGCCGGTGTCGGTCTTCGTGTACAGGTCCCAGCCGTCGTCGATGTTGTTGTGCGAGACGTCGTACCGGAAGACGTTCCCGGTGCCGGTGGTCAGCTTGGACGCGAAGCCGTCGGCGTCCTCGCCGTCGCTGTCGGCGTTGTCGTGCGACTCGGAACTCACCACGAGGTTGTCGGCCGGCCACTGGCTGCTGGGCGTGCTGGAGGAGATCCGGCCGAGCTGGAGTCCCGTGTCGCGGTTGTACGCGGTCACGGCGCGCTCGACGACGTTGTTGCTGCCGCCCACGTAGATGCCGTTGTCGCCCGCGTGCTCGACCGTGAGGCCGTACAGGTGCCAGTAGTTCGCGTACAGCTGGATGCCCCGGTTCGACGAACTCTCGCTCTGTGCCGAGAAGTCGAGGACCGGTTTCTCGCCCGGGTAGGCGGAGAGGGTGGTGAGCGCGCCGGCGGTGCCGTTGGCGCCGGCCGGGATGGTCACGGTGGCGGAGTAGGCGTACGTCCCGCCGCGCAGGTAGATCGTGCCGCCGGCCGCGATACGGCTGATCGCCGAGGTGAGCGTGGTCGGCGCCGACTGGGTGCCGGCCGCGCTGTCGGTGCCGCCGGGCGACACGTACAGCACCGTGGACGCGGCCTGCGCGGGGCCGCCGGACAGTGCGACGAGCGTGCCGGCGAGCAGGCCGACGGCCGCGATGACTGGTCTCACGTGCATCGTTCGTCTCCGTTCGTCTCCGTGCGGGACCTTGCGGAAAGCGCTTTCCCTGCGAAGGTAGGAGGGTGACGTGGATGCGTCAACAGTCATGTATGTAAATTTGATTCATGGGTGTGATCAAGTGGAGGGTCTCGGACGGGTATTCGGAGGGGCCGTCCGGAGGGCCTGTCCGGAGGGGCCGTCCGGAGGGGCCGTCCGGAAGGGGTGCCCGGACGGAGTATTTCGACGGCGATCGGAATAGGGGTCGCGGCCCCTCGGTTGCCGCGGTCATGGATGAGATCCCGCGCAAGATCGACCTCGGCGCCTTCGGTGTGTGGCGCCACGACCGGACCGAGCCCGAACTGGCCGTCGCGCTGGAAGGCCTGGGCTACGGCACCCTCTGGCTCGGCAACGTGACCGACCCGGACCTGACCGAGGCCGAGCGGTTGCTGGACGCCACGGACCGCCTGGTGGTGGCCACCGGCATCGTGAACATCTGGTCCAACCCGGCCGACCGGATCGCCCGCTCCTACCGGCGCATCGCCGAACGCCACCCGGACCGCTTCCTGCTGGGCATCGGCGCGGGGCACCCGGAGGCGACGAAGGAGTTCGTACGGCCGTACGAGGCCCTCAACGACTACCTGGACGTCCTCGACACGGGCGGTGTCCCGGTCGCCCGCCGGGCGCTGGCCGCCCTCGGCCCCCGCGTCCTGCGCCTGGCCGGCGACCGTACGGCGGCCGCGCACCCCTACCTCGTCACCCCCGAGCACACCCGCCGGGCCCGCGACCTCCTCGGGGCCGGCCCCCTGCTCGCCCCCGAGCAGAAGGTGGTCCTGGAGACGGACCCCGCCAAGGCCCGCGCGATCGGTGACGTCACGCTCGGCCGCTACCTGGGCCTGACCAACTACGTCGGCAACCTGCGCCGCCTCGGCTTCGACGACCCCGACTTCGCGGACGGCGGCAGCGACCGCCTCTTCGACGCGCTGATCGTGCACGGCGACCCGGCCCGGGTGGCGGAAGGCGTCCGGGCCCATCTGGACGCTGGCGCCGACCACGTGGCGCTCCAGGTACTGCACACCGCCGGCACCGACCCGCTGCCGCTGTACCGGGAGCTGGCGGGCGCCTTGAAGCTGGGTGGCGAGTAGGTCCAGGGGCTCAGAGAGCCGTGAGCAGGGCGTCGAGCGGTGCGGGTACCCGGGCGGGGTCCAGGGCCTCGACGAGTACCCGGCCGTAATGGATCTTGCGGCCGGATGTCGTACCGAGGAAGCGGCGGAGCTGCTGCTGCGCGGTGCGGCCCCGCTGGGCGGGCTGGTTCAGGAAGGTGCGCAGGGGGCGGTGGTCGCCCTCGGCGTCGGCGAGTTCGGCGACCCGGGTCGGACCGAGGGCGCGGATCAGCTCGTCCTCCAGGTCGGCCACGCAGACGAAGACGCCGTCGTCCTGGGCGACACCGGCCCGCTCCAGGCCGCGGCTGTAGTAGGGGCGTTCGCGCTCGTCACAGAGCCCGGTCAGGCGCAGGCCGAGGCCGGGCGGTCCGAGGAGGCGGGCGAAACGGCCGACGTTCATCGCCCCGCCCATCGACACCACGCAGACCCCTTCGGCCGCCAGGTCCCGGCCGCGCCGGGCGGCCAGCGCCTCGACGGCCGCGAGGTCACTGGGGCCTTCGAGCAGCACGGCGACCCGGACGCCGAGGTGGCCGGCGAGTTCCCGCGCGGACGCCTCGGGACCGCCGCGGGCCCATGCGCCGACGGCCTCCAGGAAGGCCGCCATGTCCGGTGTGCGGGTTGTGCGGGGTGTGCCCGAGGCGTCTGCCGTGTCCGCCGTATCCGCCGTATCCGTCGTGTCCGCCGTCTCCGTCATGCGGCGAGTCTCCGCCCGGGACCGGCGGCGGTGCCACGGAATATCCGTGGCACCGCCGTGCTCGGGGGCCGGTGGTTCACGCGATGCGGGCTCCGGTGCCGCCGACGTGGACGCGCGGGTCGCCCGCGCGCAGGGTCACCGTGAGTTCGCCGGGGCGGCCCAGGTCGTCGCCCTGGTGGAGGGTGAGGACGGCGTCCTCGGGGACCAGGCCGAGCTCCCGGGCGTAGGCGCCGAACGCGGCGGCCGCGGCGCCGGTCGCCGGGTCCTCGACGACCCCGCCGACCGGGAAGGGGTCACGGACGTGGAAGACGGTGGCCGACTCCCGCCACACCAGCTGGACCGTGGTCAGGTCCAGGCGGTGCATCAGCGCTTCGAGGCGCGCGAAGTCGTAGGCGAGGTCCGCGAGGCGGGCGCGGGTCGCCGCCGCGAGCACGAGATGGCGGGCCCCGGCGAACGCGATGCGGGGCGGGAAGGCCGGGTCGAGATCGGCGGCCGGCCAGTCGAGCGCGGCGAGCGCCTCCGCGAGGTCGGCGCCGGTGATCTCCTCGGTGTGCGGTTCGACGCTGGTGAGCGTGGCCCGGACCGCCCCGCCCTCCTCCGTCACCGCCACCGGCACGGTTCCGGCGGGCGTCGCG
Source organism: Streptomyces sp. NPDC054770 (assembly GCF_053611985.1). Lineage (NCBI taxonomy): Bacteria > Bacillati > Actinomycetota > Actinomycetes > Kitasatosporales > Streptomycetaceae > Streptomyces > Streptomyces sp. NPDC054770. The sequence continues at coordinate 488,075 of NZ_JBSHBL010000001.1, read as the reverse complement.
AACACCAGCTCCCCGGGGCCGGTCCGCTCGGCGAGCGCGACGGCGGTCGCGATGGTGGCGTGCCCGCAGAACGACACCTCGGCCTTGGGGCTGAAGTAACGGATGGTGTACGCCCGTCCGTCCTGGCCGCCGAGACCTGCCGGGGGCGCGGTCAGGAACGCGGACTCCGAGTAGCCGAGCTCGGCGGCGATGGCGAGCATGTCGCCGTCGTCCAGTCCGGTGGCGTCCAGCACGACGCCGGCGGGGTTGCCGCCCTCGGGGGAGCCGGAGAAGGCGGTGTAGCGCAGGATCTCGGGTCGTGGCGCTGTCGTCGTCATGGTCACGGCAACGTGGGCCGGAGCGGCGGCTATTCCTGGACGCGGGCGCGGGCCGGGCGGTCCTGCCGGTGGTGGGTGGCGGTGATGCCGGCGAGGACGAGATCGATGCCGGCGAGGAACTGCTCGCGGTCGTCGTGCCCGCGTATCTGGTCCGCGACGGCCCGGGTGAACGGGTACGCGTCGGGGTCGAGTTCCTGCCACGCCGTCGACACGGTGTCGAGGAACTCGGCGCGGTCCACGCCGGGGGTGAGGGCGCGGGCGCTCGCGCTGTTCACGGCGTTCTGGCCGGCGGCGCCGAGGATGTAGTGCACCAGGGCGGAGGTCACCGTGAACCAGCTGCTCTCGGGCACGTCGAGGGCGCGGACCCGCCGGCCGATGCTTTCGAAGATCCGCGGCGTCACGGTCCCCCAGGGGCTGCGGGAGAGCTGCACGGCGAGCTGCGTCGCGAGCCACGGATGCCGCACGATCGCGTCGAACAGCCCGAGCGCCACGACCCGGATCCCGTCCTGCGGCGAGGCCGGGAGGGTCTGGAGCTCCTCCGGCGGCGGTTGCGGGGTTTCGGCGACGGACTCGATGGCTTCGGTAGTGGCCCCGGTGGCCTGGGCTGCTTCGGCTGCGGACTCGGTGGTCAGGGCGGTGGGCCCGATGGCGACCGCGGCGGCGACGACCGCGTCCGTGGCCGCGCCGAGCAGCTCGTCCTTGTTCGCCACGTGCCAGTAGATCGCCCCGGGTCCGGTGGCGAGGCGTTCGGTCAGTGCCCGGAACGTCAGCCCGCTCTCGCCGGCCGTGTCGAGCAGTTCGACGGCGGCTTCGACGATGCGCTCGCGGGAGAGCGCCTCCGTACGCCGCTGTGACCGGCGCGTCCGCGTTGCCATGGCGCCATCTTGACATGACTGGAGCGTCGTTCCAACATGGAACGGCGTTCCATACTGGAATGCCGTTCCAGAGTGCCGGCTCCACGAGTCCGGCCCCGCCACTTTCCGAGGAGTCCCCATGCGCACGCCCGTCACGATCATCGGAGCCGGACTCGGCGGCCTTACGCTCGCCCGCGTCCTGCACGTCCACGGCATCCCGGCTGCCGTCTACGAGGCGGAGGCCTCCGCGACGGCCCGCGCACAGGGCGGGATGCTCGACATCCACGAGCACAACGGCCAGCCGGCACTCCGGGAGGCAGGCCTGTACGAGGAGTTCCGCGCCCTCGTCCTGGAGGGGCGCCAGGCGACCCGGGCCCTCGCCGCCGACGGGACCGTTCTGCTCGAAGAGGCCGATGACGGCACGGGAGGCCGCCCCGAGGTGCTGCGCGGCGAGCTGCGCCGGATCCTGCTCGAATCGCTTCCGGTCGGCACCGTCCGGTGGGGCCACAAGGTCAGCGGCGTCCGCGCCCTCGGCGAGGGTCGCCACGAGGTGACGTTCGCCGACGGCACCGCCGTCACCACGAGCCTGCTGGTCGGCGCGGACGGCGCGTGGTCCCGGGTGCGGCCGTTGCTGTCCGCCGCCGTGCCCGAGTACACCGGCACCTCGTTCGTCGAGACCTATCTGTTCGACGCCGACACCCGGCACCCGGCCGCCGCGAAGGCGGTCGGCGGCGGGGCGATGTTCGCGCTCGCACCGGGGAAGGGGATCCAGGCCCACCGGGAGACCGGCGGGACCCTGCACACCTACGTGGCGCTGCGCAGGCCGCAGGAGTGGTTCGCCGACGCCGGTTTCTCCGATCCCGCCGATCCCGCCGCGGCCACTGCGGCCGCCGCGCGGACAGCGGCGGAGTTCGCCGGCTGGGCGCCCGAGCTCACCGCGCTGATCACCGACGCCGACACCGCTCCGGCGCTGCGCCCGCTGCACACCCTGCCCGCCGAGCACCGGTGGGACCGGGTGCCGGGGGTGACCCTGCTCGGCGACGCGGCCCACCTCATGATCCCGAACGGCGAAGGCGCCAACCTGGCGATGTTCGACGGCGCCGAACTCGGCAAGGCGCTCGCCGCCCGCCCCGACGACACCGAGGCCGCGCTCACCGCGTACGAGCGGGCCATGTTCGCGCGCAGCGCCGCGGAGGCCGCCGACGCCGCCGACCTCCACGAGCGCATGTTCGGCGACGACTCCCCCCACGGCCTGATCACCATGTTCACCGGAGCCGCAGCCGCAGCCGAGCGGACCGCGTGACCGCAGGTCACGGCACCGCAGGCTCCTCGCCCCGGACCTCGACCTCGACCTTGATCTTGACCTCGACCTCGACCTCGACAAGCTCGGGGGTACACCGCGCTGCCGACGCTGCCGTCGTACCCCTGAAGGCCCCTCGGAGCGCCGGAGCCTGAGACCGGTGAACTGGAACTCGCCTCCCTGTCCGAGGCGCCCCACGACCTGGTGCGAGCGCGACGCCGCCTTCCGGACGGAGCTGGCACAGTGGCACCAGCAGGCCCAGGTGGTACGCACCGGTGACGGGGACACCGCCAACACCGTGAGCGGCGGAACCCAGAGCGGCCCGGTCGTCCAGGGGCGTGACTTCTCCGGAATCACCTTCAACGCCCCCCGGCCGGAACTAGACCCCGCGGGCGCGTCCCGATTCCGGTCCCGTCACCGCAACCCGCTGACGAGAAGGCCGACCAGGCGCCGGGCGTCGTAGCGGGGGTCGTTCTCCGCGCCGATGCAGAGGTTGCCGACGCCGCGCATCAGCTCGTACGCCGTCAGGGGGGTGTGGATCTCGCCGGCCTCGGCGGCCGCGTCGAGGAGCTGGGTGCAGACGGGGACGAGGCGGTCCAGGAAGTAGGCGTGGAGGGTGTCGAAGCCCGCCTGGTCGGAGTGCAGGGCGGCGGCGAGGCCGTGCTTGGTGGCCAGGAAGTCCACGAAGAGGCCGATCCACTCGCGCAGCGCGTCGTACCGGGTCGGGGCGGTGGTCAGCAGGGTCGGACCGGCCTCCGCGCAGGCCTCCACCTGGTGCCGGTAGACCGCGATGATCAGGTCGGCGCGGGTCGGGAAGTGCCGGTAGATGGTCGCCGTGCCGACGCCCGCCCGGGCCGCGATGTCGCGCACCGGCGCCTCCACGCCGGCCGCGACGAACGCCGCCGCGGCCGCCTCCAGCAACGTCATCTCGTTGCGCCGGGCGTCCGCCCGGCGGGGCCGGGCCGGCCGCTCCTCATCCTTCATGGTCGCGATCCCTCATCGTTGCGCTCCCTTGCCGTTGCGCTCCCTTGCCGTTGCGCTCCCTCCGGCCGTCACCCTATCGGGGCGTTGTGAAACGGGACAGCGTTCCGTATCGTCGTAGACGCGAAACGGGACATCGTCCCGCTTGTGTCGTGTGACATGTTGACATGTGAGGAGACTCAGCCATGCAGTACCGCACCTTGGGCCGGACCGGCGTGCAGGTCAGCGCGCTCGGGCTCGGCGCGATGAATTTCGGGGCGATCGGGCGGACCACGCAGGAGGAGGCGACCGCGATCGTCGACGCCGCCCTGGACGCCGGGATCAATCTGATCGACACGGCCGACATGTACGGGCAGGGCGAGTCGGAGGAGATGGTCGGCGAGGCGATCGCCGGCCGCCGCGACGACATCGTGCTGGCCACCAAGGCCGGCATGCCGATGGGGGACGAGCGCAATCACCGGGGCGGCTCGCGCCGCTGGCTGGTCACCGAGCTGGAGAACAGCCTGCGGCGGCTCGGTGTCGACCACGTCGACCTCTACCAGATACACCGCTGGGACCCGGCCACGAGCGACGAGGAGACCCTGTCGGCGCTGACCGATCTGCAACGCGCGGGAAAGATCCGCCACTTCGGCTCCTCGACCTACCCGGCGTACCGGATCGTGCAGGGCCAGTGGGCCGCCCGCGAGCACCACCTGAGCCGGTACGTCACCGAACAGCCCAGCTATTCCATCCTCCAGCGGGGCGTCGAGTCCCATGTCCTGCCGGTGACCGAGGAGTACGGGATGGGCGTGCTGGCGTGGAGCCCGCTGGCCTCCGGCTGGCTGTCCGGTGCCGTGCGCAGGGACCGGGACATCACCACCAGCCGCGCCAGGCTGCTGCCCGACCGCTTCGACCTCACCCTGCCGGCCAACCAGGCCCGGCTCGACGCCGTGGAGCGGCTGGCCGCAGTCGCCGACGGGGCCGGACTGACCCTGATCCAGCTCGCCCTCGGCTTCGTGACCGCCCACCCCGCCGTCACCAGCGCCCTCATAGGACCCCGCACCCCGGAGCACCTGCGCTCCCAGCTCGCCGCCGCCGACACCGTGCTCTCCGCCGACGTCCTGGACGCGATCGACGCGATCGTCGCCCCCGGCACCGACCTGGCCGCACACGAGAAGTACGACACCCCGCCCGCCCTTCTCGACCCGGCCCTGCGCCGCCGCTGACGCCAGGCATCCCGGCCGGGTGGTCCCCGGCCCGTACTCAGGTCGCCCCGAGGGGCCCGGCCGCCGATCTGAGTACGCGCACTCTGTCCGGTGGCCGGCCCGGCCGGAACCCTGGGGTCATGCGACTTCACAAGCCCGTGTTCCGGGCGTCGGTACCGGCGTGCGTGCTCGCCGGCGTGTCGGTGGCGGCCTGGGCCGCCTGGCTGGGCTGGGACCAGGGGTACGACGTGCGGCCCGACGGGTCGACCAGCGGGCCCTACGCGGTCTGGCAGGTCGTCGGGCTGGTGCTCACCCTGCTCGTGCCCGTCTGCTGGGCGGCGGCCCGGGGACACAGCACGGCAGCCGTGGGCGGTACGACCGCGGGGCTGACCCTCGCCGCCTACGTCGACTGGTCGGGCGACGCCAGCGGGCTGTTCATGGTCGGGGTGGTGCTGGTCATGGTGGGGAGTTTCGTCGCCTCCGCCGTGGTGTCCGCCGTGACCGACACACTGCGGCGGGACCGGCCGCTCACCCGGTAGGCCACGGGTGGGTCAGGTGGGCAGGAGCTGCTCCGCCCAGATCGTCTTGCCGGTCGGGGTCTGGCGGCTGCCCCAGCGTTCCGAGATCTGGGCGACCAGGAGCAGACCCCGGCCGCCCTCGTCGTAGACGCGGGCCCGGCGCAGGTGGGGGGCGGTGTTGCTGCCGTCGGAGACCTCGCAGATGAGGGAGGCGTCGCGGATCAGGCGGAGGGCGATCGGGCCGGCGCCGTAGCGGACCGCGTTCGTGACCAGTTCGCTGACGATCAGTTCGGTGGCGAAGACGGTGTCCGTCAGCCCCCAGGCCTCCAGCTGCTCGCAGGCCATCTTGCGGGCCCCGGCGACGGCGGCCGGGTGCCGGGGGAGCTGCCAGGTGCGGACCTGCGCGGTGTCCAGGGCACGGGTGCGGGCGAGCAGGAGGACGATGTCGTCGGCCGGGCGGTCGGTCAGGACCGTGCGCAGGACGTGGTCGCAGGTCTGCTCCAGGGGTGCGGCCGGGGTGGCCAGGGCCCGGCGGAGCAGGCCGAGGCCCACCTCGATGTCGTGGTCGGCGGTCTCCACCAGGCCGTCGGTGTAGAGGGCGAGCAGGCTGCCTTCCGCCAGTTCCACCTCGGTGGACTCGAAGGGCAGGCCGCCGAGGCCGAGCGGCGGGCCGGCCGGGAGGTCGAGGAAGCGGACGTCGCCGTCGGGGGTGACCAGGGCCGGCGGCGGATGGCCGGCGCGGGCCATGGTGCAGCAGCGGGTCACCGGGTCGTACACGGCGTACAGGCAGGTCGCGCCGACCTCGCCGGACGATGCGGCCTCCGCCCGGCCGGACACCTCCGGGCCCTCCTCGCGGTCGAGCCGGATGACCAGGTCGTCCAGCTGGGTGAGGAGTTCGTCGGGGGCGAGATCGACGTCCGCCAGCGTCCGTACCGCCGTACGCAGGCGGCCCATCGTGGCCGAGGCGCGGATGCCGTGGCCTACGACGTCGCCGACGACCAGGGCGACCCGGGCGCCGGAGAGCGGGATCACGTCGAACCAGTCGCCGCCGACGTCGGCGCCGGACCCGGTGGGCAGGTAGCGGTAGGCCACCTCCGTGGCCGCCAGGCCCGGCGGCCGGCCGGGGAGCAGGCTGCGTTGCAGGGCGAGGGCGGTGCGGCGCTCGCGGGTGTAGCGGCGGGCGTTGTCCACGCTCACCGCGGCCCTGGCGACGATCTCCTCGGCGAGCCGCTGGTCGTCCTCGGTGAAGGACTCGGGGGTGCGGTGCCGGAGGAAGTGGACCAGGCCGAGGGTGACGCCGCGGGCCCGCAGCGGGACCATCAGCACCGAGTGGATCAGGTGCCGGGCGATGGAGTCGGCGCGGGCCTGGGAGGTCCTGAGCCACTCCTGCATGCCGGGGTCGCCGGGCCGGTGGCGGGTGCCGTGGCCGGCCAGCAGGGTGCACATCGGGGGCGTGTCCACCGGGTAGCGGAACGCGTCGCCGGGGTCGGCCACCGACTCCGGGCAGCCGGCCAGCACCGACCGCTGTGCCGTGCGGCGGACGGCGACCGGCTCGCCCGGTCTCAGCGGCCCGGGCTCGTCGCCGAGGTCGACGGACTCCAGCAGGTCGACGGTGACGAAGTCCGCGAAGCCGGAGACGGCCACCTCGGCCAGTTCCTCGGCGGTGCGGGTCACGTCCAGGGTGGTGCCGATGCGCATGCTGGCGTCGTTGAGGACGGCCAGATGGCGGCGGGCCCAGTACTGCTCCGTGGTGTCGAAGACGACCGCGGACAGGCCCTGCACCGCGGCGTTCTCGTCCTTCAGCGGGGAGAAGTACATCGACCAGGAGTGCTCCCGGGTCTCGCCGGGGGCCTGGCCGTGCTGTTCGTGGAAGACCGTCCGCCCGGTGCGCAGGGCCTGCCGCTGGAGGCGGTCGTACTCGTCGAAGGGCCAGCTGGGTTCGATCTCCCACAGGGTCAGGCCCCGCATCTCGGCGACGGTCCGCCCCATGATCCGGGTCATGCTCTCGTTGGCGGCGACGAGCCGGGCCTCCCGGTCGTAGATCGCCACCGGCATCGGCAGCTGGGCGAGGGTGAGGTCCCACAGAGCGCCCGCCCCGAGCTGGCCGTGTCCGGACAGGGGCACCCGTACGGCACCGGTCACCAGCCACAGCGGCCGGCCGGTGCCGATGTCCAGCGGGGCTCCCTGGAGGTGTACGACGACCCGGTCGCCGTTGCGATGCCGCAGCGCCACCTCGGTGGACCACCGCCGGCCGTCGGCGAGGTGCCGGCGCGCGGACACGGGCAGGTCGGCGGCCAGCAGCTGCCGGGTGGAGCGGCCGACGATCTCGACGGGCTCGTACCCGAGCAGCCGCCGGGCACCCGCACTCCACACCAGGACGGCCCCGTCGGCGTCGACGACGACCGCCAGGTCCTCCGGTACGCGTCCCTCCATGGTGCCTCCGGACGTGCGGGTACCTCGCCCCGTCTCCCAGGATCCCGCCATGCCGTGCTCCGCTCAACCGCCGGCCGCGGCTCCACCGCTCAACCGCCGGCCGCGGCTCCACCGCTCAACCGGCGTCCGCGGCTTTGCCGACGCCCCACCGCGGCGCACACCCCGGACGCCTAGACGCGCGCCCGTCCCGCTGCCGCCCGGCGGGCCAGGGCGTCGAAGACCACCGCGATCAGCAGCACCCCGCCGGTGATCATGAACTGGACCGCGGGCTGGACCCCCAGCAGGGCCATGCCCGAGGCGATCGACTGGATGATGAGCACGCCGAGCAGCGCCGACCAGGTCGAGCCGCGGCCGCCGAAGAGGCTGGTGCCGCCGATGACGGCGGCGGCGATGGCGTTGATCAGCAGCATGCCCGAGCCCGGCACCGTGGTCGCCGCCGTCAGCCGGGAGGCCACGAACAGGCCGCCGACCGCGGCCAGCGCGCCCGAGACGAGGAAGACGGCGACCCGTACCCGGGCCACCTCGACGCCCGCCCGCAGGGCCGCCTCGGCGCCGCCGCCCAGGGCGAGGACCTCCCGGCCGCAGGCCGTGCGGCGCAGCAGGAGGTCGGAGGCGACGAGGACGGCGAGGAAGATCAGGAGGGCGAGGGGCAGGCCCTCGAAGCGGTCCAGGACGTACGCGGCGGCGAAGGCGGTGACGGCGAGCAGGGCGGTGCGTACCCAGATCTCGGCCGCCGGGCGGCTCGGCATGCCGGCGGCGGTGCGGCGTCCGCGGTCGTGGAAGGAGACGGCGAGGTAGGCCGCCGTGCCCAGCGCCGCCAGGCCGTAGGTGGCGACGGCGGCGGCGAAGTAGCGGCCGGTGAGCATGGCGACCAGGCCGTCCCCGCTGAAGTTGATCGACCCTTCCGGGCCCAGCAGGTAGAGCATCAGGCCGTTCCAGGTCAGCAGTCCCGCGAGGGTCACGACGAACGCGGGCACGCCGGTCTTGGTGAACACGAACCCGTGGAAGGCCCCCGCGCCCGCGCCCGCGGCGACCGCGACCAGCACGGCGAGCCACTCCGGCATCCCGTGGCTCACGTTCAGCGCCGCGAACAGGGCGCCCGACAGGCCGGCCAGCGAGCCCACCGACAGGTCGATCTCGCCGATCAGCAGCACGAAGACGACCCCGACGGCGATCATCCCGGTCCCGACGATGTCCACGCTGAGCACGGACAGGTTGCGCGGCGAGAGGAAGTTCGCGTTGAGGCACTGGAACACCACCCAGATCACGGCGAGGGCGAGCAGCACCGGCGCGGGGCCCAGGCCCCCCTCGTGCAGCCGGCGGCGCGCGGTGGCGGGCGCCCTCACGACCATCTCTCCCCGGGGTCGGCGGAGGGGCGGTGCCGCCCGGAGTGGTCCGCCGCGCCCGTGACGGAGGCGATGATCTGCTCCTGGGAGGTGGTGCCCACGTCGAACAGGCCGTTGTTGCGGCCGAGGCGCAGTACGGCGACCCGGTCGGCGACGGCCTTGATGTCCCCCATGTTGTGGCTGATGAGGAGGATCCCGGTGCCCCGGTCGCGGAGCTCCTCGACGAGGTCCAGGAGCTGGTTGGTCTGTTCGATGCCCAGGGACGCGGTGGGTTCGTCCAGGAGGAGCAGCCGGGGCGCGCTCAGGAAGGACCGGGTGATCGCCACCACCTGCCGCTGGCCGCCGGAGAGGGTGGCGAGCGGTGCCCGCACGTCGGGGATGTCGATGGGCAGCGTCCGCAACAGCTCACGGGCGCGGCGCTCCATCTCGACCTCGTCGAGGATGCCGTACCGGTGGATCTCCCGGCCGAGGAAGAGGTTGCCGACGACGTCGAGGTTCCCACACATCGCGAGGTCCTGGTAGACGGTCGCGATGCCGAGGGCCCGGGCGTCGTGGGCGCGTCTGATCTGGACGGGGCGGCCCTCCCACGCGATGACGCCCCGGTCCGGGGGACCGGCCCCCGAGATCACCTTCACCAGTGTGGACTTGCCGGCCGCGTTGCCGCCGACCAGGGCGACCACCTCCCCGGCCCGGATCTCCAGGTCGACGTCCACCAGCGCCTGGACGGCGGCGAAGCGTTTGGAGACACCGTGCAGTGCCAGCAGGGGCTGGACCACGGGGCCACCACCTCCTTCCCGGCGGGGGCGGGTTCATGTGGCTCATGCGCCTCATGCGCCTCATGCGCCTCATGCGCCTCATGCGCCTCGTGAGGTGAGTCCGGCCTTGGCGCAGGCGGACCGCAGCTTGGGGATACATATCTGGTCGATCGTGTAGATACCGTCCTTCACCACAGTGTCCTTGATCGTGCCGGTCGTCACCGAGTACGACGGCAGCAGCACCGAGGGGATGTCCTTGGTGGTCGCGCTGTCGACGGTGGTGGCCGCGACGGAACCGACCGGCTCACCGCGCCCCAGCGCGACGGCCATCTCGACGGTGGCGTCGGCCTCGTCCTGGTAGGACTTGTAGACGGTCATGTACTGCCGGCCCGCGACGATCCGCTGCACCGCCACGAGGTCGGCGTCCTGGCCGGTCACCGGGGGCGGTGGCCGGACCGCGCCGGCGTCGAGAGCGGCGATCGCGGCCCCGGCGAGGCTGTCGTTGGCGGCCAGGACGCCGTCGACGCGGTCCGCGCCGAGGGCGGAGACGGCGCCGGCCATCTCGGTGTAGGCGTTGTCCGGCCGCCAGCCGGGGGTGTCGTAGGACTTGCCGATCCGCACCTTGCCTTGCAGGACGGAGAGCGCGCCCCGTTTGAACCAGCCGGCGTTGGGGTCGGTCGCGGGGCCGTTCACCATGACGATCTGGCCGCCGTCCGCCTCCGCCCCCATGCCCTTCAGCAGCCCCTCGCCCTGCAGTCTGCCGACCTCCCCGCCGTCGAAGGTGACGTAACCGGAGATCGGGCCCAGGGCGAGCCGGTCGTAGGCGACGACCGGGATGCCGGCCCGGTGTGCGGCCTCCACCGAGGAGCGCAGCGACCTGGGGTCGATGGCGGAGAGGATCAGCACGTCCACGCCCCGGGTGATCATGGCGTCGAACTGCTGCTGCTGGACCTCCGGCTCGGGGGTGGCCACGACGGCCGGTGCCGGGCAGTGCGGGCAGAGCTGTTTCAGTTTCTGCTCGATGAGCGGCCGGTCGAACTGCCCGAACCGCGAGGCACCGCCGCCCGGCAGCAGCACACCGACACTGAGCCCCGCGTCCCGCCCGCCCCCGCCCCCGCTTCCGGCCCCGCCGCAGGCTCCGGTCAGCGTGAACCCGGCGCCGACGGCGACCGCGACGGCCACCTGGGCGAGGGACCTGCGCTTCCCACCCATGACCGGTTCCTCGGTGATTTGACCTGACTTACCCTTTATCGGGTGTCCGGTACCAGGCTAGTGAAGCCGTCACCCGGTGTCCTCGCGGAGTGCCCGGTCGATCGCGGCCAGCGCGCCGGTCAGCCGCGTGTAGTCGTCGGCCGTCAGCGGCCCGACGAAGAACTCCTCCACGACCCGGGCATGCACCGCGGCCGCGCCCAGGAGTGCCGTATGCCCCTCGGCGGTCGGCTCCACCAGGGCCACCCGCCGGTCCCCGGGGGAGGGCACCCGCCGGACCAGCCCGGCCTCCTCCATGCGGTCGATCAGGCGGGTGGTGCCGCTGCTGGTGAGCGTGAGGCCCTCGGCCAGCTGCCGCTGCGAGATCTCCTCGCCGGCCCTGCGGCAGAGCAGGATCAGCACCTCCAGCATGGTGTGGCTGATCCCGCACTCCCGGCGCAGTGCACCGTCGATGCGCTGCTCCAGGCGGGTGGCGGACGTGATCAGCAGCCCGAAGTCCCGGACGAGCGGACTGCTGGCGGCGCGGGCGGCGGCTTCGGCGTCGTGCTCGGGCGTGGAGTTCATCGCGACCGACCTTACTGCGACCGCACTTACTGCCTCCGCACTTACAGCCGAGGCAATCAGTGCTCACTCAATTGCTGATGAGATGATTGCTGAGTAGTCAATTAAATCGTACGGTGGGGGCACTGCGAGCGAGAGGAAGATCCGTGGATCTACAGCGCTGGCTCGGCCGAGCCACCGACGCGATACAGGAGTGGGCCGACACCTTCGGCCCCTACCGGCGCCACCCGTCCCTCGACGTCGCCGACGACCGCTTCGCGCCGGTCTTCGCGGAGTTCACGGACCGGCTCAGGGACAACTACCCCTTCTTCCACCCGCACTACGCGGGCCAGATGCTCAAGCCCCCGCACCCCGCCGCGGTGGTCGGCCACCTCACCGCGATGCTGATCAACCCCAACAACCACGCCCTGGACGGCGGCCCCGCCACGGCGAAGATGGAACGCGAGGCGGTCGCCCAGCTCGCCGCGATGTTCGGGTACGACTCCCTCCCCCACAGCCCTTCGGGCGTGGGCGGTACCCCCATTCGCTCCGACTACGCTCCGCTCGGCCACCTCACCACCAGCGGCACCATCGCCAACCTCGAAGCCCTCTTCGTCGCCCGCGAACTCCACCCCGGCCGGGGCATCGCGTACAGCGCCGACGCCCACTACACCCACGGCCGCATGTGCCACGTCCTCGGCATGACCGGTCACCCCGTCCGCACCGACGACCGGGGCCGGATGGACCTCGACGCGCTGGCGGACGTACTGCGGACCGGTGACGTGGGCACCGTCGTCGTCACCGCCGGCACCACCGGGCTCGGGGCCGTCGACCCCGTCCACGAGATCCTGCCGCTCGCCGCGCGGCACGGCGTCCGCGTGCACGTCGACGCGGCCTACGGCGGTTTCTTCACGCTGCTCGCCGGCGCCGCCGGCCCAGAGGGACTGCCGCCCGAGCCCTGGCGGGCCCTGGCAGGGACCGACTCGATCGTCGTCGACCCGCACAAGCACGGACTCCAGCCGTACGGCTGCGGAGCCGTCCTCTTCCGCGACCCCGACGTCGGCCGCTTCTACCTGCACGACTCGCCGTACACCTACTTCACCTCCGGCGAGCTCCACCTGGGCGAGATCAGCCTGGAGTGCTCCCGCGCCGGGGCCGCGGCGGCGGCGCTGTGGCTGACCTTCCGGCTGCTGCCGCCCACGCCCGAGGGCCTCGGCGAGGTGCTGGCGGCCGGGCGCCGGGCCGCCCTGCGCTGGGCGGACCTGATCGAGGCGTCGGACGCCCTGGAGCTCTACCAGCGCCCCGAACTGGACATCGTCACCTACTTCCCGGCCACCGAACCGGCCGCCCTCACCGCGGTCGACGCCGCCTCCGCCCGCGTCCTGGCCGACGGCATGGCCGCCGCCGACCCGGTCTTCCTCAGCACCCTCAAGGCCGACCGGGACGCCTTCGGCGCCCGCCACCCGAAGATCACCGCGGACGCGGACGGCGCCCGGATCCTGCGCAGCGTGCTCATGAAGCCGGAGTCGGAGGACCACGTCGAGTACCTGCACGACCGGGTGGAGCGGCTGGCCAGGGGGACGGCGCCCGCGGCCTGACGGCTGTCCCCCCGGCGGATGCTCACCGGCGCCCGGTCCGCAGCAGCAGTACCGCGAGGTCGTCGGTGTGGCCGCCGGCCGGCCAGGCCTGGTGGACGAGGCTGTCGATGAGGTGCTCCAGGTCGTCGATGTCGGCGTGCGCGAGGTGCTCGGCGAGGTCGGCGGTGGCCTGGTCGACGTCGGTCCCGGGGCGTTCGACGAGGCCGTCGGTGTAGAGGGCGAGGACGGCGCCGGCCGGGAGCGGGCCGCGGGTGACGGGGTAGCGGGCGCAGGCGTCGACGCCCAGCGGCGGTCCGGGGTCGAGGTAGAGGGGGTGGGCCCGGCCGGCGGCCGGCCGCAGCAGCGGCGGTACGTGGCCGGCGCCGGCCAGGGTCAGTTCCTGGCGGGCCAGGTCGAGGTGGACGTAGAGGCAGGTCACCAGGAGGTCGGGGGTCAGGTCGGTGAGCAGCCGGTTGGTGCGGGCGATGACCTGGTCGGGGGTGGCTCCGGCGGTGGCATGGGCGTGGATGGCGGTGCGGACCTGGCCCATCAGGGCGGCCGCGGCCATGCTGTGGCCCTCCACGTCGCCGATGACGGCGGCCGCGCAGGTGTCGTCCAGGCGCAGCAGGTCGTAGAAGTCGCCGCCGACGTCGATGCCGTGCCCGGCCGGCAGATAGCGGGCGGCGACGTCCAGGCCGGGCAGGGTGGGGAGGCTGCGCGGCAGGAGCGCCTGCTGGAGCTGGTGGACGAGGTGGTGCTGGGTGTCGTAGAGCCGGGCCCGGTCCAGGGCCTGGGCGAGCAGACCGGCCAGCGGGGTGAGGACGGCGCGTTCGTCGGGGGTGAAGGCGTGCGGGCGTTCGTAGGAGAGGACGCAGCAGCCCACCGCACGCCCCGAGATGACCAGCGGCAGGAAGGCCCAGGCCTGTTTCCCGCTGACCTGGGGTGCCCGGGGGTAGCTCCCGGTCAGCTCGGGCGGGCTGCCGAAGAACGCGGGGACGCCGCTCGCCATGACCTGGCCGACCGGGGTGTCGCCGGTGTCGAGGGGGAGGGCGTCGAGGCGTTCGACGTCGTCGGCGGCGTAGCCGTGCTGCCCGGCGATCCGCAGGCGGCCCGCCTCGGCGATGCTGAGCACGAGCCCCTGGGCGCCGAACGCCGGCAGGACCTGGTCCGCCATGAGCGCCACGAGGTCCCGGGTGGTCACCGTCTCGGTGAGCGCGGCCGACAGGTGGATCAGCTGGTAGAGCCGTCCGGGCGTGGTCGGCGCAGGTTCCGTGCGGCCGCTCGCGCCGGCCGCCGTCTCCGCCCCGGCGGTGATGCGGACGCTGATGCCGCTGGCGTCCGGGTGCAGGTGGAAGGCCAGCCACTGGTCCGGCGGGCGGAGCGCGCTGAAGGACACCGGTGCCCGGCTGACGACCGCCAGCCGGTACCGCTCCTCGTACCTCAGGTCGTCCAGCCAGGGCAGCGACTGCCAGGGCCGGGTGCCGAGCAACCGGTCGGCGTCCCGGCCGAGCAGCCGGGCCGCCGGGGCGGACATGAACGTGATCCTGCCCTCCAGGTCCAGGGCCAGGGCGCCGTCGGGGAGCCGGTCGAGGTAGTCGACGGCGGCCAGCGCGGTCTGGGCCGGGTGGCGCAGCGAGTCCACGGCCACGAGGCGCGGCCGGTCGGGGAGCGCGGGCGGCACCGGCGAGTCGTCCAGGAGCCGGGCCAGCCGTCGGGCGCTCGCGGTGATGTGGTGGCGTTCGCGGGTGGTCGCCCGGGGCGGGTGGTCGGCGGGCCACATCAGCACGACCCCGCCCCAGCGGCGGCGCTCCCCGCGCATCGGGGCCGCGGCGAGCGCGAAGGGGTACGGCAGGACGGTCGCCGCCCGCGGATAGCGGCGCGCCATCTCGTCCTGAGAGCCGATCCAGACCAGGCGGTCCTCGGCGATCGCGTCGGCCACCGGGACGGGGGCGGTCAGCGGCAGCCGCTGCCAGGGCGCGGTGAAGTCGACGGGCAGCCCGCACAGCGCCACCAGGCGCAGCAGCGCGGCCGGCTCCTCGATGAGATACAGGCCGCCGATCGCCGCCCCGGTCCGGCGCACCATGCCGGCCAGCGCCACGGCCAGGGCGTCGTCGACCGACAGGTCGTCCCAGGGCCGGGCACGGAGCCGCATGACGTTCGCCCTCCGGTCGTGTGCGCGCCGGGCGGCGTCCGCCGCACGAATCCTCTCCCGTTCCTCTCCCGTCCTCTCCCGGACCCACTCGGGCGCACCATGGTGACCCATATCACTCATTCACGACAATATGCGCATACCTGGTTACGGCAACAGCGGTCGTACGTGGCCTGGCCTGACGGACCGGCGACACCAACGCGCCCCGTAGCCCCCGACGCACCCGCACCCGCACCGGCTGCGGCGTTCGGCCGGCGGGCTAGGATCCGTGGCATGGCCCTGCCCATGACCGACGTGGAACTGTTCGAGGCGGCCAGGCCGCGCCTGGCGGCCATCGGCTACCGGCTCCTCGGTTCCGCGAGCGAGGCCGAGGACGCCGTGCAGGAGACGTATCTGCGCTGGCAGGCCGCCGACACCGGCCGTATCGAGGTCCCCGAGGCCTGGCTGACCAAGGTGCTCACCAACCTCTGCCTCAACCAGCTCACCTCGGCCCGCGCCCGGCGCGAGACCTACGTGGGCCAGTGGCTCCCCGAGCCGCTGCTCGCCGGCGACCCGATGCTCGGCCCCGCCGACACCGCGGAACGCCGGGAGTCGGTGTCGTACGCGGTCCTGGTCCTGCTGGAGCGCCTCACCCCGGCCGAGCGCGCGGTGTACGTGCTGCGGGAGGCCTTCGACTACCCGCACCGGGAGATCGCCCGGATCCTCGACCTCACCGAGGCCGCCAGCCAGCAGATCCTGCACCGGGCCCGGAAGCACGTCGCGGACGGCAGGGCCCGTACCGAGGTCGACGAGGCCGCCGCCCGGCGGATCATCGAGGAGTTCCTCGCGGCCGCCGCCGGCGGCCGGACCGAGCCGCTCGTCCTGCTGCTCACCGACGACGCCGTCGCGATCGGCGACGGCGGCGGGAAGGTCCCGGCCGCGGTCAGGGCGTTCGAGGGTGCCCTCGCGGTCGCGAAGTTCATGCGGGGCCTGTTCAAACAGGGCCCGGCCCAGCGTGCCCTGGCCGGCGGCTCCGTCGAGGTGTACGCCACGACCGCCAACGGCGGCCCGGCCCTGGTGGCGGTCGTCGGCGGCCGGGTCTTCGGCGTGATGTGCCTGGAGATCACCGCCGAGGGCATCGCCGCGTTCCGCAACCAACTCAACCCCGACAAGCTGGAGCGCGCGACCCGGCAGTGGGCGGCGACCGGGCACGGCGCCCCTCTGCTCCGCCTCTTCTGACCCACCCCTGGTGTGAGGTGCTTCACACCGCTCTCCTGTCAGGAAACGGCGGCCCGTCCGGTTCAGGGGGCGACCCGCTGAAGAGCTGGATGACAGGAGCAGGGACATGCAGCACCGCATCGTCGTCCTCGGCGCCGGATACGCCGGAGCCGTCGCCGCCGGCCGCCTCGCCCGGCGGCTGCGCCGCGAGGACGTCGCCATCACCCTCGTCAACGCCGAGCCCGACTTCGTCGAGCGCGTCCGGATGCATCAGCTCGCGACCGGCCAGGAGCTCAGGCCCCGGCCCTTCGCCGAGATGTTCGCGGGGACCGGCGTGAAGCTGAGGCTCGCGAGGGTCACCGCCGTGGACGTCGGCCGGAAGACGGTCACGACGGTCCCCGCCGCCGAGGAGGGCGTACCGGAGCAGGTGGAACTGGAGTACGACACCCTCGTGTACGCCCTCGGCAGCGACTGGCACGACCAGGGCGTCCCCGGTGCCGCCGAGCACGCCGACCAGATCGCGAGCCGCCCCGGAGCGCTGCGGCTGCGCGAGCGCCTCGCCGCGCTGGCCGCCGGAGCGCCCGTGGTCGTGGTCGGCGGCGGACTCACCGGTCTGGAGGCCGTGACCGAGATCGCCGAGGCCCGCCCGGACCTCGACGTCGCCCTCGCCGCCCGCGGCGCCCTCGGCGACTGGCTCTCGCCGAAGGGCCGCCGGCACCTGCGGAAGGTCGTCGACGGGCTCGGCGTCACCGTGCACGAGCACACCGCCGTCACCGCCGTGGCGCCCGGCGGGGTGACCACCGCCGAGGGCACGGCCATCCCGGCCGCCGTCACCCTGTGGACCACCGGCTTCGCCGTCCACCCGATCTCCCGGGCCACCGCCCTGGAGGTCACCGACGTCGGCCGGATCGTCGTCGACGGGACCATGCGCTCGGTCTCGCACCCGGACGTGTACGCCGTCGGAGACGCGGCCATGGCGACGGGCCCGGCCGGCAACCCGCTCCGCATGTCCTGCGCCTCGGGCCTCCCGATGGCCTGGCAGGCCGCCGACGCCATCGCGGCCCGCCTGACCGGCGGGAAGCTCCCGAACACCCCGCTGCGCTACTTC
The DNA here is from genome assembly GCF_053611985.1 of Streptomyces sp. NPDC054770. Lineage (NCBI taxonomy): Bacteria > Bacillati > Actinomycetota > Actinomycetes > Kitasatosporales > Streptomycetaceae > Streptomyces > Streptomyces sp. NPDC054770. Next base: position 470,607 of record NZ_JBSHBL010000001.1, on the reverse strand, counting down.
AACCAGTGCGTCTCGCTGGGCCGCCGGGAGGGCCTCATCCAGTACGTCACGGCCGACGACCGCGCCGTCCGGGCGGCCCTGACGGGCCGGACCGCCGCCCGCTACAAGGAACTGATCTGCAAGGGCGCGGCCTGGGCCGTCGCCCACCCGACGCTCGGCCTCCCGACCCGCCGCCGCGTCGTACCGCGACCGGCTCCGGCGGACACCCCGCTCCCGAGCACGACACCGGCCTGACCGCACACCCGCGGGGTGTCAGCCCTTCGGTCCGGCCGACTGCACCACCTCGAAGGACCACAGGGTCGAACCGGAAGCCGCCGGCTTCGGCCGCTCACCCTCGGCACCTCCCTGGTGCGCGGCCTTCATCGGCCCCTCCATCCACGCCTGGAAGGACTCCTCGTCCTTCCAGCGCGTGTACACCAGGTACTGGTCGGTCCCCTCGACCGGCCGCAGCAACTCGAACCACTCGAACCCGTCCGAGCCCTCCACGGCATGCGCCCGCGACGCGAACCGCTTCTCCAGCGTCTCCCGCTGCTCGGCCGGCACGGTCAGTACGTTGATCTTGACTACGCTCATGGACCCATCCTGCCGCAACGGTGATCAGGAGGGCGTGAGCGCTGCGGTTCGGTATGGCTCCAGGTGAGGCCTTGGACGGCCTCCCCCACTTTCTGCCCCGGGAAGCGCGGTCCCGCTGCCGAGCGCGTCCGTCATGCACCTGTTCGCGGCGCGTGGGTGAGGCTTCAGAAAGGGCGCTCGGCCGTGCCCAGGACGACGAGTTCGGTGCTGTCCAGCACCTCCGAGAGCGCCTGCGGAGCGCCGCGCATGTGGTAGTAGTCCCACTGCGCGCGGCGGATTGCCTGGTTCGGGTGGCTGAGCGCGTGCAGCACGTCCCAGTGCAGGGCCTGGGCCCAGACGTACCCCGGCTCGCCGTCGACGTCCTTGTCCTCTTCGTCGATCGGGGTGTCCGCGAGCGCGGAGGCCAGGCGGTGGATGTCCACGGGCCCGGCGGCGAAGTCCAGGAACGCAGCGGGGTTCGCGCCCACGGGTGCGTCGTCGGCGGCCTCATCGTCCCGTTCTGGCCAGGAGTCGTAGCGGTGGGCGCGAACTCCGTCACGCCAGACCTCCAACTCCAGCCGGTCACCGTCGTACTGGAAGGCGGCCAGTACCGGAGCACCCAGTTCGGCGCTGATCGGCCCGGCGAGCGTGAAGACGCTGTTCTCGTCGACGGACCGGTCCGGGTGGACGAGGCAGAATCCGGCCCCGGCGGAAGTCGCGAAGCCCGCCGCGCAGACCTCGCGTAGGACGGGGGCCGCCTGTTCGAGCGGTACGGGAATCAATATCGTGCCGTAAGTGGTCACGGCCTCACCTCCTGGGACGCGGTGACCCTAAGCGGCGGTGCTGCTGCGAAGCCAGTGAAATACGCCCACCTCAGTCCTGCCGCCGCAGGTCAGGAGCGCTCTCCGGCCCTTGCGTGAAGCTGCCGGCCGATGCCCAGGACGGGCAGGCATTCCGCGACGCCGGTCAGTTCGATGTCGTCCCGGCGGGCCCGTTCCCACGCGTCCCGGGTGAGCCGCCACTGCTGGATCCGCGCGGGTTCGCCGCGGCGGGTGTCCCAGTCCGTGCCGTTCGGCTCGTAGCCCAGGCCACGGGAGACGCGGTTGGACGCCTCGTTGTCGACGAAGGCGTCGCTGCCTGCTTCGCGTGCGCCAAGCCCCGCGAAGGCCAACTGCAGGACAGCCGCCCGCATTTCCTTGCCGAGTCCCTGTCCGCGGCTGCCGGGGGCCAGCCACGAGAAGCTGGACACCGTGCCGAACCGGGTGAAGTTCGTGCCGATGAGGTCCTGCATGCCGACCGGTTCGCCGTCGACGAGGACGGCGAAGTACAGCCGCCAGGAGTCCGGGCTCACGCGGGCGCGGCCGGCCCAGACGGCGCGCAGCCATTGCCATTCCCGTTCGGGGCTGTCGGCGTAGAACGAGATCGGGTCGTCGAACGGCCACGGCTCGGCGTCGGCGACCCCGGCCCGCACGAGCGGCACGAGACGTTCCAGCAGTTCGTCGGAGGCGCCGGCCAGCGTCAGGCGTGGCGTGCGGACCTCGACGTTCAGCGGAGGATAGGTGTGGGCCACGCCCGGACGGTAGCCAGCCTGTCCGGCCGCCGCATCCGGTTTTCTCCCGGCGCCGACGGCTGATCCCGAAACCGCTCGGGGGCCACGCGCCACGCAAGCGGACCGAACTCCCCGTGGGCCGCAGCCATCACAGCAGCCCCAAAGAATTCATCGAACTCATGTACAACCCTTACCTTCTGTCACGGGTCTCCTGATCGCTGGACATCAATGACTCCGGCCGTCCGCCGGGTGCGGGCGGCCCCCGCATGCCGCAGGAGACGACCCGCATGCACACGTTCCCGCGACTCGCCCTCGCGACGGCCACCGCTGCCGCGCTGACGGGCGGTCTGCTCACCTTCTCGGCGGCCTCGGCGTCCGCCGCGGACTCCGTCAAGGTCGCCCGCGCCGACTTCAACGGCGACGGCATCGGCGACATCGCCACCTCGGCCCCCACCGCCTACGTCAGCGGTCACAAGGGCGCCGGCCAGGTCATCGCCCTCTACGGCTCCACCACCGGTGTCACCACCGCCAAGCGCACCACCCTCAGCCAGAACAGCACCGGCGTCCCCGGCACCGCCGAGGCGGGCGACAGCTTCGGCGAGGCTCTGGCGTACGCCGACTTCAACGGCGACGGTTACGACGACCTCGCCGTCGGCTCACCGTCGGAGAAGGTCGGCACCGACACCGACGGCGGTACGGTCACCCTCCTGTGGGGCTCCGCGAGCGGCCTCACCGGCAAGGGCGTCGACATCAAGGACCCGTCGCCGAGCGGCCACGACTACTGGGGGCTGCAGCTCGCCGCCGGTGACTTCGACGGCGACGGCAAGGCGGACCTCGCCGTCGGCAGCTCCGCCGCCACCCTGTGGGTGTTCAAGGGCGGCTTCTCCGCCGGCGGCACGCCCGGCGGCCGGTACACCGTCAAGCCGCCGATCCAGTCCGGCACCAGCTCCTACCCGTACGGCCCGATGAAGCTCACCGCCGGTGACGTCAACGGCGACGGCCGTACCGACCTGATCGTCGACGGGTACGAGACGAAGACCAGCGACCACTGGAACACCAACTACTGGCTGCCGGGCAGCGCCACGGGCCTGACCGTCACCGGTGCCAAGGCGCTGAAGAGCGGCATCGTCACCGGAGTCGGCGACATCAACGGCGACGGCTACGGCGACATCGTCAGCGGCGCCTCCTGGGACGCCAGCAGTGACGGGACCGTCTTCCCGGACTCCGCCAACGGGGGCAGGGCGGCCATCACCTACGGCAGCGCCTCCGGCCCGGCCAAGGCGACCATGTTCAACCAGAACAGCAGCAACGTCCCCGGCACGTCCGAGAAGGGCGACAACTTCGGCTGGGAGATCGACCTCGGTGACATCAACGGCGACGGCTACACCGACCTGGTCGTCTCCGCCCCGTACGAGGACATCGGCAGCAACGCCAACACCGGCCAGGTGACCGTCCTCTACGGCTCGCAGACCGGGATCAACCTCGCCTCCGGAGCCCAGTCCTTCGCCCAGAGCACGGCCGGCGTCCCCGGCGACGACGAGAAGAACGACCTCTTCGGCGCCGACGTCAAGCTCGACGACGTCAACGGCGACGGCAAGGCCGACCTGATCGTCGGCTCGTACGAGAACGGCGGCGACGGCGCGGTCACCTACCTGCCCTCCAACGGCTCGAAGATCACCGCGACCGGTTCGCGGGCCCTCGCCGCGAGCAAGCTGGGCGTGTCCACGACCGGCCAGCCGCAGCTCGGCGCGATCTTCGCCGACTGACCCGCGGGTCGGGAGCGCTGCTCCCGACGGCGAACGGGCAGGCCCGTCGGTCGTCCGACCACGGGCCCGCCCGGTCCCCCGCCCGCCCGCGCAGTCCCGCGCCCGCGTGGTCCCGCTCCCGGCTGCTCCGGCTCCCGCACAGAAGTTCCGCCTGCCGTCGGCACTGCCTCCGCGTATCCGCACACCCGCGTACCTCCGGCACCCATGCCGCTGATCCCAGGAGTTCCCGCCTCGTGAACATCTCCGTGAACGGCTCCGTGAACATCTCCGTGAACGTCCTCGCGAACGGACACCACCGCCGCCGCCTCGCCCTCGCGACGGTCACCGCCGCCGCGCTGACCGGCGGTCTGCTGACCCTCTCGGCCCCGGTCGCATCCGCCGCCGCGGCGCACGCCTACAAGGCCGACTTCAACCACGACGGCTACGGCGACGTCGCCTTCGCCGCCCCCTACGCCAAGGTCGGCGGCAAGAACATGGCCGGGTACGTCGCCGTGGTCTACGGCAGCGCCTCCGGACTCAACCCCGCCAAGCGCACGATCGTCAGCCAGAACACCGCGGGTGTCCCCGGCACCGCCGAGACCGAGGACTTCTTCGGCCGGGCGCTCGCCGTGGCCGACTTCGACAAGGACGGCTACACCGACCTCGCCGTCGGCGCGCCCGGCGAGGACAACGGCTCGGACACCGAAGGCGGTTCGGTCACGATCCTGTGGGGTTCGGCGAGCGGCCTGAAGAACGGCACGACGGTCAAGGACCCCTCCGCCGCCAAGCACGAGGCCTGGGGCTCGGTACTGGCCGCCGGTGACTTCAACGGCGACGGCAGGGCCGACCTGGCGTCCGGCACGGCCGCGTCGTACGCCTACATCGTCAAGGGCGGCTTCACCAAGTCCGGCACCACCGGCGCCACGCAGAAGGTCCCCACGCCGGACAAGGCGGAGTTCGGCATCGACGCGCTCGCCGCCGGCGACACCAACGGCGACAAGAAGGCCGACCTCGTCCTCACCTACCGCACCGCGGCCACCTCGGACCCGTCGGGCAGCTGGTCCAAGGGCGCCGCCTACCTCGGCGCCTCGGGCGGCGTGGTCGCGACCCAGCCGCGCCCGCTGAACGGCGGCACCTCCCTCGCCCTGGGCGACATCAACGGCGACGGCTACGACGAGATCGCCATCGGCAACGTCTTCTCGAAGGACGACGACCACACCGGCACCCTCGGCGGCCAGGTCGTCGTCATCAGCGGCAGCAGAGGCGGCCCGGTCAACGGCGACGCCCCCATGGCCGAGCTCACCCAGTCCGCCACCGGCGTCCCCGGCACCGACAAGGCGGACGACGGCTTCGGCGGCGCCGTCTCCATCGGGGACACCAACGGCGACGGCTACGGCGACCTCGCCATCGGCGTCGTCTTCAAGGACATCGGCGCGGCCGAGGACACCGGTCTCGTCGTGCTGATGAACGGCTCGGCCGGCGGCGTCTCCCGGACCGGTGCCCGGACCATCTCCCAGAACACCGTCGGTGTCCCCGGCACCGCCGAGTCCATGGACTACTTCGGCTCGGACCTCGTCCTCTCGGACGTCACCAAGGACGGCAAGGCGGACCTGACCGTCGGGGCCTCCTTCGAGGACGAAGGTGTCGGCGCGGTCACCGCCCTGCGCGGCAGCGCCTCCGGCATCACCGCCACGGGCGCCAAGTCCTTCGGCCCGGGCACGTTCGGGCTCTCCCGCACGTACGGCGCGTTCGGCACGGGCCTCACCGGCTGACGCGCCCTCACCAAGGAGACGCATTCCTTGACGTCGCGTCACCTCACCACCTCACGGGGGAAATCCATGCCCAAGCGCACCACCCTGCTCCTCGCCACGGCCCTCACCACGGGCCTCCTCACCGCCCTGCCCGCGGCCACCGCCACCGCGGCCCCCTCGGGCCTGTCCGGCGACTTCAACGGCGACGGCTACCGCGACCTCGCGATCGCCGCACCCGTCGCGAAGGTCTCCGGCAAGTCCGGCGCCGGTTACGTGGCGGTCGTCTACGGCACGAAGAACGGCCTCGACACCACCAAGCGCCAGATCATCAGCCAGGCCACCACCGGCGTCCCCGGCAACCCGGCCTCCGGCGACTACTTCGGCGACCGGCTCACCACCGGCGACCTGGACGGCGACGGCTACACCGACCTGGTCGTCGGCGTGCACAGCGAGCGGATCGGCACCACCGACTCCTACGGCAACGTGACCGTCCTGTGGGGCGGCGCGAGCGGCCTCAAGGGCGCCAGCAACCTCTCCTCGCCGCTGCCGAGGTACCGCAACGAGCTCGGCTGGGCACTGGCGGCCGGCGACTTCGACGGCGACGGCCACACCGACCTGGCCGTCGGCAACAACTCCACGCCGTCCCTGAACATCTTCCGCGGCCCCTTCACCCGCAAGGGCAAGGCGGCCGCCCTGACCGGCATCGACACGGTCGCCCAGACCACGATCTACGCGGACAAGCTGATCGCGGGCGACGTCAACGCCGACGGCAAGACCGACCTGCTGGTCATGGGCCAGGAGGAGACGGCCTCCGGCGACTACCGCACCCGCAGCGTCCTCTACACCGGCTCCGCCACCGGCACCCTCAAGGTCGGCAAGAAGCTCGCGGGCGGCTACGACGCGGTCATCGCCGACGTGAACAAGGACGGCTACGGCGACATCGTCACCGGCAACTTCATGGAGAAGTCGGCCACCGAGCCGAACGGCGGCCTCGGCGGTGCGGTCACGGTGACGTACGGCGCGGCCGGCGGCCTCAGCAGTCGTACCCCCGTGCGGATCACCCAGGACACGGCGGGTGTGCCCGAGAAGGGCGAGAAGAACGACGGCTTCGGCTGGAGCCTGTCCGCCGGGGACGTGAACGGCGACGGGTACGCCGACATCGCCGTCGGCGCCTACAACGAGACGCTCGGCGCGAAGAAGCAGGCGGGCACGGTCACCGTGCTGCGCGGCTCGGCGTCCGGCCTGACCGGCAGTGGCGCCAAGCTGCTGTCCGAGGACACCACGGGCGTCCCCGGCACCGCCCAGTCCCAGGACTTCTTCGGCTCCGCCGTCCGCCTCACCGACGCCAACGGCGACGGCCGCGCCGAACTGGTCGCGAGCGCCTTCGGCGAGAGCCGCGGCGCCGGCGCCGTCTGGCTCTTCAAGTCCACCACCGCGGGCGTCCAGGCCGGCGGTTCGAAGACCTTCACCGGCACCACCCTGGGCGGCCCGTCGGGCACCGCCTACTTCGGCGACGTACTGGAAGGCTGATCATGCGCATCCGCACGGCGGCGACCCTCGCCGCCCTCCTGACCGCGGGCCTCGTCCCGCTGGCCGGCCCGGCCTCGGCCGCGCCCGCCAAGTACGCGGACGACTTCAACGGCGACGGCTACCACGACCTCGCCACCGCCGCCCCGGGCGCCACCGTCGGCGGTAGGACGGACGCCGGCGCGGTCGTCGTCAACTACGGCTCCAAGTCCGGGATCAAGGCGTCGAACCGCACGGTCGTCACCCAGAACTCGGCGGGCGTCCCCGGCACCGCCGAGAAGGGCGACGAGTTCGGCTCGGCGCTCGCCTTCGGCGACCTGAACCGGGACGGGTACGCCGACCTGGTCGTCGGGTCCCGGGGCGAGGACGGCAAGGCCGGTTCGGTGACGATCGTCTGGGGGAGCAGGAAGGGCCTGACCGGGGGCCGTATCGTCGCCGACCCGGCCCGTTCCTCCCACACCCGCTTCGGCATGTCCCTGGCGGTCGGCGACTTCACCGCGGACGGCCGGGCCGACCTGGCCGTCGGCAGCACTGGGGCCGACGTGCAGATCTTCCGGGGCGGCTTCACCAAGACCGCCGGGCCCGCCTCCCGCACCTGGGTGGTGCCCTCCACCCTGGCCACCGGCGACAGCTACGGCTCCCGGTCGCTGGCCGCCGGCGACATCAACGGCAACGGCGTCGACGACCTGGTGATCAGCGGCAGGATCCGGACGGGGGGCGGTGAGTGGGTCGACGGCAACCTGGTGTACCTGGGCGCGGACTCCCGGCCGAAGGCCCTGCGGATGCTGGTGGACGGCGGCAAGCAGCGGGCGGTCCTCGGTGACGTCAACGGGGACGGGTACGACGACGTCGTCACGTCCGACGTCCTCGTCTACGGCGACAAGGTCGGGCCCGGCCGGATCCTCGCCTACCTGGGCGGTGCGCACGGCGTGAGCCCCACTCCGCAGGCGTCGATCACCCAGAACAGCCCCGGTGTTCCGGGCGCCATCCGGGCGCCGGGCACCTACTCGTTCGGCGCCGCGCTCTCCGTCGGTGACGTCGACGGCGACGGCTACGCGGACGTGGCGGTCGGTACGCCCTACGAAGGCGTCACCACGGCCGCGCAGACCGGCACCGTCACGCTGCTGCGCGGTTCCGCCGCCGGACTGACGGGCCAGGGCGCGACCCGCTGGACCCAGAACACGCCCGGTGTCCCCGACCTCGACGAGACCGACGACTTCTGGGGCAGCGCCGTCCGCCTGGCCGACCTCGACGGCGACGGCCGGGCCGATCTGGCGGTCGGCGCCCGGCACGAGAACGGCGGACAGGGCGCGGTATGGACCCTGCCCGGCTCCGCCACGGGCCTGACGACGACCGGCGCGGTGTCCTTCCACGCGACGTCGGTGGGCGTGTCGGGTACGTCTGCGCAGCTGGGTTCCCTGTTCGGGCGGTGAGCGACAGCGATCGGCAGGGCCCTGAGGGTTCCCCTTAGGGGATGTCACAGCTCTGCCGCAATGGTGGGCTCGGGTGCCCGAGCCCACCACACGGATCGCCGGGACCAGGTACGTTCGAAGACGTGGCTGGATTCAGGAACGGACGCGGCGGCCGGGACGACCGTGCCCCGCAAGCGCGACCGCAACAACCCGTGTACGGGCAGCAGGCATCGCCCCAGAGCTTCGGCGGGCAGTCGGCGGGACCGTCGTACGGGTACCCGTCGGCCCCGCCGCCGCACCCGCAGCACGGCGGCGGGTCCGGCTGGCCGCAGGCGCAGGCGCGCGGCGGCCACCCGGGACAGGGCGGCGGCGACGGCCCGGAGTACTTCGGCGACGGCGGCGGTTACGGCGCCGGCGGCCCCGACCCGTACGCGGCGAACCAGCCGGGCCACACCCAGGCCTTCTCGGTCGACGAGGCCGGCGCCTACACGCAGGGCGCCACTTACCACGCGGGCTCGGCGGCACCGTCCGGCCCGATCGGCCCGCGGCTGCACTGGAAGGATCTGCTGCGGGGGATCGTCCTCGCCCCGAACCAGACGTTCCTCCAGATGCGGGACTACGCGATGTGGGCCCCCGCCCTCATCGTGACCTTCCTCTACGGCCTGCTCGCCGTGTTCGGCTTCGACGGCGCCCGCTCGGACGCCATAAACGCCACCCTCAGCAACGCGGTCCCGATCGTCCTGGTGACGGCGGTGGTGATGGTGATCGCGTCCTTCGTGCTGGGTGTGGTGACCCACACCCTGGCCCGCCAGCTGGGCGGCGACGGGGCCTGGCAGCCGACGGTGGGCCTGTCGATGCTGATCATGTCGATCACCGACGCCCCCCGGCTCCTCTTCGCCATGTTCTTCGGCGGCAACGCCGGCTTCGTCCAGCTCCTCGGCTGGGCCACCTGGGTCGCGGCGGGCGTCCTCCTCACCCTGATGGTCGGCAAGTCCCACGACCTGCCGTGGCCGAAGGCCCTGGGCGCGTCGGCGATCCAGCTGCTCGCCCTGCTGTCGATCGTGAAGCTGGGCACGTTCTAGCGTTCCGGGCGGCGTTCCGGGCGTTCCGGCTCGGCGCCGCCCACGAGAAGGGCCCCCGGCGATTCCGCCGGGGGCCCTTCTCCGCTTGCCGTGCGCCTCACGCGTCCAGGATCTGCCCGGCGCGCTTCACCACCGGCGGCAGGACACTCCACGGGAAGTTGATCCAGTCGTCCGTCCGCTTCCACACGTACTCGCACTTCACGAGGGAGTGGGACTTCTCGTAGATCACGGCGGACCGCACCTCGGCCACGTGGTCGAGGCAGAAGTCGCGGACGAGCTTGAGCGTCTTTCCGGTGTCGGCGACGTCGTCCGTGATGAGGACCTTCTTGGCGCTGAAGTCGATGACGTTGGGGACGGGAGCGAGCATGACGGGCATCTCCAGGGTGGTCCCGACCCCCGTGTAGAACTCGACGTTCACCAGATGCAGATTCTTGCAGTCGAGGGCGTAGGCGAGCCCGCCGGCGACGAACACACCGCCGCGGGCGATGGAGAGCACTATGTCCGGCTCGTACCCGTCGTCGGCGATGGTCTGCGCGAGCTCACGGACGGCGACGCCGAACCGCTCGTAGCTCAGGTTCTCCCGTACGGGACTGCCGCTGCTCATATCCGGCCCCTCACACCTGGGTCCGATGGAAATTGAGGTAGGAGCGGGAGGCGGTGGGTCCGCGCTGCCCCTGGTAACGGGAGCCGTAGCGCTCACTGCCGTAGGAGTGCTCGGCGGGGGAGGAGAGCCGGAACATGCACAGCTGCCCGATCTTCATGCCCGGCCACAGCTTGATGGGGAGGGTCGCGAGGTTGGACAGCTCAAGGGTCACGTGCCCGCTGAAGCCGGGGTCGATGAACCCGGCGGTGGAGTGCGTGACGAGCCCGAGCCGCCCGAGCGAGGACTTCCCCTCCAGCCTGGACGCGAGATCATCGGGCAGCGAGATGACCTCGTACGTCGAGGCGAGCACGAACTCACCGGGGTGGAGGATGAAGGGCTCGTCGCCCTCGGGCTCCACGAGCCGGGTGAGGTCCGGTTGCTCGACGGAGGGGTCGATGTGCGGGTACCGGTGGTTCTCGAACACCCGGAAGAAACGGTCCAGCCGCACGTCGATGCTCGACGGCTGCACCATGGATTCGTCGTAGGGATCGATCCGTACCCGCCCGGCGTCGATCTCGGCCCGGATGTCCTTGTCTGAGAGAAGCACGCCCCGAGGATACGCAAGGCGCGCGGACCCATGAAAACCGTGACGAGTCCACGCGCCCTTGTTACTGCTGTTCTCCTGCTTCCGCTACTGCTCTCTGCTGCTCTCTACTGCTTCTCAAGTGCGACCGGCACGACGCTGCGCAGCCGGGCGCACTTGGGACACCGCACGAGCCGACCGGGGCCGAGCCGCTCGGCCTGCTGCATCGGGAACGAAGCGGTGCTGAACACGTGCCCTTCGGCACAGCGGACGACGGTGCGTTCCATCAAGTCCCTTAAGTCCCTTCCCCAGGAGCCGCGTCGGGCTTACTGCCGTGACGACGGAAGGCCACATTACGGGATCAAAGGGACGGCTCTCCAGGCGGCACTCCGGCCTGCCGGGCCCCTCTCCCGTACCTCCACCGTACGCCCCAACTCCGTTCCCCCGCAGCCCGATCCCACCCCCTGAAACGCACACGGACCCCACGGTCTCAGCATCGGGGGTCCGTCATGAGGTACAGTAAGCGAGCGTTCGGACACCGAGCTGTCGGCGTCTTACGCGGGTGTAGTTTAATGGTAGAACATCAGCTTCCCAAGCTGAGAGTGCGAGTTCGATTCTCGTCACCCGCTCCAACACGAACCCCCAGGTCGATGACCCGGGGGTTGTTTGTTGTCTAGTCCAATTTGAAGGTTGCGTGCCCTCCGCGTGCCCTAAGTCGAAGTGAAGGGCCTAATTCGAGGGCCTCAGGGGGAAATCCGAACCTCGCACCGCCGGAACGTCTCAAATAATGAGATCCATTTTCGGTGACCTGGGTCACAGGTCCAGCAAATTTCATCTGGGTCGCATACGCAAAGCGACTTGCTGGACGGCAGGAAGCCGTTCGGCGTGAAGCGGTCGACAGCCAGCGGCCGGGCCCTCACGGCAACAGCAGCCGTTCGCCGAGATCGGCGTACCGATTCCACGGGTAGCTTTTCCAGCCTGCGTCCAGGATCGAGTTACGACCAAGGCTCTTGTCCGTAAGGACAGTGCTCAGGGCATACGTGGACTGGAGAGCGTCTGCTTGTCGTTCCAGCAGAAGTTGGCTCGCCGACGTCTCCTGCATGGTGACGAGGTTTTCGAGTTCCGAGGCGCTACAGACCGTGACACACGTGTCTGATTCCTGCCACCCCTCACGCTGGAAGGGGGCGTTGGCCGTGTGGAAGGGCTCCATGGTCACGACCAGGCCGTGCACGGGCCGGTCCGCGGGTATGTGGGTGAAGTTCGGGTGCCTGCTGCTGATTAGGGCTGCGGTGGTTTGTACCTGCTGGTGGGCGTGCTTGAGCTGGCGCAGGGCGGCGTTGGTTCTGTCCAGTACGCCGAGACGTAGCTCCTGGGCGGGTCGAGTTGACTTCACTTCGACGAGCAGGACGAGGTCGTCGAAGACGACGATCCAGTCAACGCTGCGTCGCTCATCGCGATAGATGACCTCGGAGTGCACTTCGGCATCGGGCAGCAGGCGAAGTTGGCGTCCAATGTATTGCTCGAAAAGGTCTCCGAGCTCCTGAGCGAAGGAGTTCCCGAAGTGCTCCACGCCCAGGTAGTAGAGGCCCAGTGGGCTGCCCTTAGGAGCGACCAAGTGGGTTGAGGGAGCGAGATAGCCGGGCCCGAAGCCGGACAGGAACGGGCGACCTCGCAACGGGTTGTACTCAAAACGGCGCAGGTGGGGGTCCCTGCTCAGCCTGCGCGCTTCGTTCTGGGCTCGGAACCCCTTCTGGTCAGTGACGAAGTGGCGCTCGGTGACCTCTCGGATGGTGTCCGCGGGGATGACGGAGCAGACCTTCGCCATCTGAGGCTGTTCGAGCCATGCCGGATCGAAGCGGCCCGCGTTGTGCTGCGCCGACACGTGCAGGAGCTGAGCGACGCCGACATATTCGGAAAGGGAGCAACCAAGGAGTTCTTCGTCCCAACCGTCGACAAGGCATGCGGGGGCACGGGCCGGAGACGTCTGATCAAACAGGGCCGCCGTGCGCGCCAGATCGCTGAACCCCGACTCCTGGAAGCTGAACTGTTCGCCCGAAACACGCAGCAGCCAGCCCGAGACGGACTCGAAACTGCCCTTGTCGCGGACCATGGGATCGGTGAGCGCTGCGTAGGCGGCAAGCATGCTCAGTAGGTCATTGTCGTCGCAGCTGCCGTCTCCACGGTATTCATTTCCGCAGGTGAGGCTGACGCGGGCGACATCGGCCAGGGCCCAGGGCGTGTACTTACGAAATGGGCTGCTCCACCAAGTCGCATCATGCCAGCGCGCCGAAGCCGCAGCGATCGCAGGCAACAGGGCGCTGGGACGCTGCTGCCTGACTCGCTGTACGTACTCGTGATCCGAGACCAATCGGTCATAGAGGAATGCAGCCACATACCAAGGGTGGCCGATCAAGTGCGGCTTTGTCGCAGGGGTTTCGCGGTACCCAGGTCGTATAGCCCGCCGCGGGCCGTGGGTGTCCGCATCTAAATACGCGCCCCTACGACCGCAAGGCACTGCTCGCCATCACCGCGGGCAGGTTCGCTGCCCAACTGACCAGTTCTGCACGAGGCTGCCAGTTCGGTCGCACCGGGGATGGCGCAGGCCAGGCCGGTACACCCTGTGCTACATAGGCTTTCGCCGCGCTGCTTGCCGTACGGATCCGACTGGGATCCGTACGGCCCACGCATGGTCACGCCTCTTCGGCAGGCCGACGCTCGGTGCCTGGCTCCCTCAACTGTTGCCGCACCTCGGCGTCAATGCCCCGGGCAAGCTTCCGCTGGTGCTTCGCCGTCGAGTGCTGATAGATCAGCTGAGCCCGCTCCGAGGACTGCCCGGCGCGGACCATGAGGTCCTTCAACTTAGCGCCGGTGTCGGCGGCGAGGGTGTTGCCGGTGTGGCGGAGGTCGTAGAAGCGGAAGTTCTCCGGCATGCCGACCTTGGTACGCGCCTTGCGCCACTTCCGACCGAAGGTCGAGCGGCGGAAGGGGGCACCCTTTTCGCCGACGAACAGGAGGCCGTCCACCTCCTTCTCCGCGAACCACTGCATGTGACGTCGCAGTTCCGGGAGCATGAAGTCCGGCAGGTAGACCGTGCGCTTCCCCGCCTTGGTCTTGGGGTCGCCGGTGACGCGCTTGCCGTTGGTCAGCTCCGGAGAAGCCTGCGTGACGCGCAGGGAGCATGCGGCGAGATCGATACTGCGCCGGCGCAGTTCGGCCAGCTCCTCCGGGCGGAGGGAGGCGAAGGCGCCGAGCAGCACCATCAGGCGCCAGCGTGGGCCCATGGCATCGGCGAGGTCGAAGACCTGCTCGATGGTCGCGGTGGGGCGTTCGTCGGCCTCCTCCTTGCCGGCGCCCTTGATGCGGCACGGGTTGCTGCGCAGGAGGTCGTCGTCGACCGCCGTCTGGAGGATGGCCTTCAGCAGGCGGTACGACTTGGCGACCGTCGTGGCGCCGGTCGCCTTCAGGCGCTCGGCACGCCACGTGCGGACGGATGGCGGGGTGATCTCGTCCAGGTCCTTGCCGCCGAAGGTCGGCAGGATGTGCAGGCGCAGCAGCCCGTCGTAGCGGTCGAGCGTGGTGGGGGCCAGACCGCGCTCCTCCTTCCAACGGAGCGCGTACTTCTCGAAGTTGACCGCGCCCGCGTCCGGGTCGCGCCACACGTCGCGCTCGATGTCGGCGCGGGTGAGGTTGAGCCACTCCTGGGCGTCGGACTTGGTCTCGAACGTCTCCGGTGCGGTGTGCCGCTGCCCGTCGGGGCCGATATAGCGGGCCTGCCATCGACCGGAGGGGAGCTTGCGGGTCGTGCCGAACTCGCGCCGCCGCTGCGGCTTGCGTCCCGCCATCAGGCGGCCTTCCCGTAGCGGGTACGGACACGGCGGACCGGCTCGACGGTGCGCGCCTCGACGTACTCGGCGATCGCGCTCTCGGGGACGCGGACCGGGCGGCCGAGCTTCACGTAGCGGATGCGGCGCTCGGCGATCAGACGGCGGACGAAGCGCTCGCCCGTGCCGAGCATTTCGCCGGCCTCGGCGACGGTCAGGAGGCGGTCAGCCATTCACGATCACCTCCGTCGCGGAGGGGCGCTTCGGGCAGGCGGGAGCCGGGGGTATTGCGGGCAGGCGCAAGGGCGGTGGGTCCTCACTCGGGTGCGGGATGGGGCGAGTTGCGGCGCGACGAAGGCGGTTCAGACTGCGGGGCGGCCGGGCAACAGTGCGGGTGCCGGGACGTGAAGGGCCTCGGCGATCGCGACGAGGTCGTCGACGTCACATCGGCGCTGGGCGCGCTCGATGCGGGACAACATGGTGTTGGACATCGGGTGGCCGAGGGCTGTCACGCGGTCGGCCAACTGCCTTTGTGACAGGCCGCGTTCGGCGCGGAGGATTTCGATGGCACGGGCCGCCTGCATTCCTGCCGGCCCGATTTCCAATGAGCGTGGGGGCATGGCTCCAATTGAAAGGCTCAATCGCCGGTTTTGGTAACCGGCGATCGTCGGCTATGTTGCGCTCGCGTCGTACGCCGGGGAGAGGTTTCCGGGGGTCTGGATGGGGGCGCGGACGGATGCGTCGATCGATGCTGTGACGTTCGGTGTTGTGTTGTAGCTTGCCCGTCGGCGGCGCGTCAACGGCTTGCCGATGTGATGCTTCTGCCTTGGCCTGACGGTCCGTTATTTCGGCAGCGGCCGATTCGCGTTTATAATTTTGGGGATGCCTAGCTCGCAGTAAGCGTTCGCCGTCAGCTGTCTGAATTTCTCGGCGGAATGCTGGACTTGAGCGGCATGGATGTGGCTGTCTTGGCTATACGACGCCACCAGCCCTCCCCCGCGCCGTCGGCCGGGGCGGTGGGCCAACCCCCTCCCTGTGCACCGCCCGACAAGGGCCGACTGCACCTCCATGCACCGACCCCCAGGAGCCGCCGCCCGATGAGCTATGACGCCCGCGAATGGGTGTGGGACCACAGCCGCAGCAAGGGCACCGCCCGCATGGTCCTCGCTCTGATCGCCGACCGGTGCCGCGACGAGCACTGCGTGGCCTACGCGTCCGTGCCCACCCTCATGAAGCGCGCCAACGCCTCGCGTACCGCCGTACGCGACGCACTCGCCAAGCTGATCGCCGACGGCGAGCTGGTGCAGCTCCCCGACCGCAAGGGACCCAGGGGAGAGACGTACTACCGCCTCCCCATCGCCGCCCGGTTCCTCGCCGATGAGCCTCGGGAGGGGGACCGGAATCCGGCATCCCAACAGGGTCGGAATCCGGCCCTCGGGGGGTCGGAATCCGACCCTGCCGAGCCCTTCGAGGGGGGATCGGAATCCGGCCCCGGGGAACAGAATCCGACCCCCAGGGGGTACGGATTCCGACCTGAGGGGGGTGCGGATTCCGACCCCCAGAACAGAAGAGAACCGAAGGTGAACGGTAGTAAGAGCAGCAGCAGCTCTGTCCCACTCATCTCCGCCACCGAGTGGCAGATCGACGACAGCGCCCACGCCTGGCTCCAGCACGACGGGCATCTCGACCGGCTCGGCGAGCACGGCCTGCGTACCGCCGACGTGAAGTGGCGCACCTTCCGGAGCTCGTGGGATCCCCGCAGCGCCCACGCGTGGGCCGCCGACTGGCGTGCGTGGATCGCCCGGGAACGCACCCCCGCCCCCGGTCGCCCGACCCTCTACGCCCTGCCCGGTGGCCCACCCGCCCCCACCTCGACCACCGGCATGACGCGCACCGAGGCGCACACGGCCGCCCTGCTCGCCGCCCTCGACGAACCCACCGGAACGGAGTAACCCGCCTTTGGACCGACGCGAAGTCGCCGCCGTCCTCGCCTACATCGGACGCCTCGATCCCCGCACCATCCCCGCCGGCACGGGCGATGCCCGTGACCAGATCGCGCAGTGGCAGGAGCTGCTTCACGACGTGCCCTTCGCCACCGATCACGGCTGGGACGTCCGCGAGGCGATACGGGCCCACGTCCTGGCCTCCCCGTACCCGATCCTCCCGGTGGACGTCGCCCGCAAGTGGCGCGCCTACCGCCGCGACCGCCTGGACCGGCACACCGATCCCACCCCGGCCGCCGATCCGGACAACCCCGCCGCCTGGCGCACCGAACTCCTCGGCACACGCCACGCCGTCGCCACCGGCATGGCCGCGCCCTCCTCGCACCGACAGCTCACCGGCGGCCCGCACTCAGGCATCGATGCCCCCCTCGCCACCGCCGGATCGTCCATCCCGCCGGCCGTCCGCGCGGCACTCGCCCCCTACCGGCCCGCGCGTGCCGCCCGCGAGGCCGCCGTCGCCGCCGGACAGCCCGACGCTCTCAGCGTCCCGTGCCGGTGGTGCCACGCCGACAAGGGCGAGCCCTGCCGCAGCCGGCGCCTCGGGCTCGACGGCCACGCCCGGGGCAACGCACCCCGCACGAGGCCGCACCCCACCCGCGTGGACCTCGCCGTGGCGAAGCTGGCCCGGCAGGAAGCCTCGTGACCGACGGCTGTCGTATCGGCGCCGGCGCCTAACCGACGGCCCCTCCGGCGCACCCGAATCCCACCCTCACCGCCCGTCGGCAGCACCAATGCCATACCCGGACGGCTTCCTCGGAGACCTCACCTCATGCCCGCCTACGCCCACCCTGGAGATATCTGACTTGCCCTCCCCCACCCCGATAGCTCCGGCATCCACCCCCAGCACCGACAGCCACCGCTCGCCCTTCGCCCGGCTCCGAACTCTCTACCGGCGCCGCGCCGACGCACGAGCTGAGAGTCATCGCCCGAACCGCGGTGCACGATCCACCCTCGTCCTCGGCCTGATGGCTGTGGTCCTCATGGCCTTCCGGGTCTCGTGGAACGCCTTGTCCGACGTCGCCCGCGCCATCGGCGCCGACCCCACCGCCGCCCTGTTCTACCCGATCGTGGTCGACGGGCTGATGGCCCTCGCGCTGATCGCCACACTCGTGCTGCCCGATACCGACCGGAAGTTCGCCCTGCGGGTCCTGGCGACCTACACGATCGCCAGCCTCCTGCTGAACTACGTGCACGGCCTCACCCCGGCCCTGCACACCATGCCGACCCGGTGGGGCCGACTGACCGACTGGGACCCGGCGAACTGGGCCCTCGTACTCCTGGCGACCTCGCTCCCGGTCGGGTCGATCTACTTCGGGTCGGACCTCGTGGCGAAGGTGCTGCACCACAACCCCGAGTCGGGTGACCCTGCCGAAGCGGTTGGTCGGCAGGCCGCCGACGTACAGGCCGTACGGTCGACCTCTGACCAGGCCCGATCGGCCCCCGAGCCACCGACCGAGTCGGCCCTCGCAAAGGCTGCCAAGACGCCGGTGACCAAGCCGACCGAGGCCGACCGGGCAGCCCGCTCCACCCGACCGCGACGGTCGACCGCCACGGTTGAGTCGACCGGAGCCGCCCCGCACCGTGCGACCGGTCGGCTCCCCTCCGCCACGAAGTCGGCCCCCGACCGCACGCGCACCGACGCCGAAGTACTCGACGAAGCCCGGCGCCTGACTGCCGACTGGAGCGACGACCGGCTGACCGCACAGCGCCTGCGCAACGAACTCAGGATCAGCCAGAACCGCGCCCGCGACCTGCGCGACCAGCTGCAGACCGAGCGCACCGACCGGCCAGATCCCGCCGCCCACGACGGCTCCGAGACCGAGCCTCTCGACGGACCCGACGAAGCCGCCTCCGAGCGCCAGAGGCAACGCGGCAAAGCCGCCGTCGGCACCACCTGAGCCCCGCAAACACACCGACCGCCCCGCCCTTCCAGCTCACCCCGTGCCCCGGGCAGACAAGCCCGGGGCACGGGGATTGCGTACAGCGAAGCACCTGGCAACAGCACCCATGGAGAACCGGCCCATGCACGACCCGAACTACGAACTCCCCACAGCCGAAGGGGAGATGACCGCTGGCCTGAACAGCGCAGCAAGTTGTACCGGAAGCGATGCTTCCGGAGTTCCCGCCCCGGGGGTGGCGGGAACTGCCCGGCGCCAGGGGGCACCAGGCAGTCAGGCTGTGACCGAGGGCGGACCGCAGCAGGGAGGGAGGCGGCAGGCCGAATCCGCGTCGACCAGACGTCAGCGCGCCCGTCTGCCGAAGTCCCGCAAGCGACTGAAGCAGCCCAGCTGCCGTATGAACGACACCGAGTTCCAGCGATTCACCGACGCCGCCGCCCACTGTCAGATGTCCAACGCCGCCTTCCTCGCCTACGCCGCCGACAAGGCCGCCCGAGACCTGAACCGCACCGCCGCCGAGATCGCGACGGAACGTGAAGTCATCAACGAGTTGTTCGCCGCCCGCCGGCACCTCGGCCGCATCCACGGCCTGTTCAACCAGGTCGCCAAAGCCCTCAACTCCGGCGCCGACGCACCCCACCTCGACGCGGCAGCCGAGGCCGTCGGCAACGCCGCCCGCCGCATGGAGGACGCCGCCGACGCCCTGCTCGCCCACCGCGACGACGGTGCCCCTGAGTGATCCCCAGCATCCACGACCGCGGCAGCGAGACGATCGGCCTGATCCACTACCTCTACGGCCCCGGCACCAAAGAGGAGCACATCGACCCGCACCTGGTGGCCGCCTTCGACCCGCTCACCCCCGACCCCGGCCGCGACCCGAAGGCCACCTACGAACAGCTCCAGCACCTGCTCAACCAGCCCGTCAACGCCCTGCCCGCCAGCAAACGGCCCGAGAAGCACGTATGGCACCTGTCCGTACGGGCCGCCCCGGAGGACCCGATCCTGTCCGACGAGGACTGGGCGGCCATCGCCCGCCGCATGGTTGCCACCACCGGCATCGCCCCCGACGGCGACGAAGCCGCCTGCCGCTGGGCGGCCGTCCGGCACGCCGACGACCACATCCACATCATCGCCACCCTCGTACGCGACGACGGCCGCCGACCCCGCCTGCACAACGAGGCCCGCCGCGCCCAGACCGAGTGCCGCCGCATCGAAGCCGACTACGACCTGCGCCGCGTCCCGGCCGGGGACGGCACCGCCGCCAAGCGGCCGACCAGCGCCGAACGGCACAAGGCCGAACGCGAGGGCCGGCACCGCACCGCCCGCGAGGAACTGCGCGAGACCGTGCGCCGCGCGGTGGCCGGCGCGAGCAGTGAGGAGGAGTTCCTCGACCGCCTCAAGGGTGCCGGGCTGCTCGTGCATACCAAGGTGCTGCCTTCCGGCGACTTGCAGGGATACAAGGTCGCCCTGCCCGACGACCGCAACAGGGACAAGGAGCCCGTCTACTACGCCGGTTCCACCCTCGCCCCCGACCTGTCCCTGCCCCGCATCCGCAAACGCCTCTCCGACGACACCCCGAACCAGGGCCCGGACACCACGCCCTCCGCCCAGACCCCGAGCGGGCCCGCGATGGCACGGCGCCGGACAGCCACCGCCGTGTGGCAGGCGGTGCTGGTCATCGATCACGGTGAGGACGCCCAGGTGGCCGCGCACATCGCCGCCGCCGGAGAGGTCCTGGACGCCCTCGCCAAGACCTCCGCCGCCCACACCCGCGCCGAACTGCGCGAGGCGGCCTTCGTGTTCGAGCGGGCCACCCGCTCCCACGTCCAGGCCGTGCGCGGACACGACCGCGCCCTGCGCCAGGCCGCCCGCGACCTCGTCCACAGCGGCCCCGCCCTCGGCCGCGGCGAAGACGGTGCCACCACCGCCATGGCGATCGACATGCTGTTCTTCCTCGTCACCGCCGCCGCCCACTGGCATGCGAAGAAGGGGCACGCTCACCAGGCAGCAGCTGCCCGGGAGGCCGCCGAGCACCTGCGCGCCGCCTACCAGGCCGCTGCCAACCTCCCACTGGGCGTGTTGCACCAGCGAGGCCGGCGCCTGTCGCAGTCCTTGCGCCAGAGGCAGAGCGTCCATCTGCGTCAGGCGGTGCCAGAGTTGGCGGATCAGATTCTCGCCGAACCGGGCTGGCGCGCCCTGGCCGCCACGCTCGCCGATGCAGAAAGCGTCGGCCACGACCCGGCGACGCTGCTGACCGAGGCCGCCGGGCGGCGGGAACTGGGCACCGCCGGGTCGATCAGCGACGTGCTCGTGTGGCGGCTGCGACGCATGGCCGGGCTGCCCGCCGACGCCACTCCGATGCCCAACCCCACCATTACTGCGGCGCAGGGCGGAAGTGCTGCCCGGCCCGCGCCGAGCCGACGCGACGGGCAGCGCGCACGATAACCGGGGTATGCGCCGGTGAGGTTGGTCAGGAGGCGCCTGCGCCTTGGCGAGTGTCTTCTCCAGGCTGGCGTCCACGAGACCGGGCGAGCCGGAGACGATCACCAAGATGTTGCCGACACACGAACCGCCCGCTCAGAGCTGGCTGTGGCCGCCGTCGACGTAGATCTCTGATCCGGTCATGAAGCTGCTGTTGTCCGAGGCGCGGAAGACCACGACGTTGGCGGTCTCCTCGGGTGTGACGATGCGGTTCATGGGGGGGGCCGTGGCCAGGCTCTCCATCAGTGCTGCGGGGTCGCCAATGACTTCGGCGAGAGCGGCCGTGTTGGTGGCGCCACGAGCGAGGACGTTGACGCGGATGCCCAGGTTGACGAGTTCTGCGGCCCAGGTGCGGCCCCGGGATCGGACGGCGGCCTTCGTTGCGGCATAGACGCCCATGCCGGTGACGGCCTTCACATCGATGGCGGAGCCGCAAAGGATCACCGAGGAACCCTTCGTGAGCAGCGGTAGCGCCTTTTGGACCGTGAACAGGTCGGAGAGGACGGTGACGTCGGCGGCGATGCCCGTCGCTCCGTCGGCGCCCATCTCCGTCCCAGCCTCCTCCAGCATTCCTCGCGTCGGCCGGTCAAGAAGACGTATGCCCCTTCGGCAGCAAGCGCGCGAGCTGCCGCGAGTCCGATGCCGGAGGTGGCACCGGCGATGAGGGCGGTCCTGTGGTCGGGCTGTCCCACTGGGGTCTCCATCTTCTTCTTTGTACGATGCGATCGCATCGACGGGCCCCGTCGCACCAACGCGGCTGCGCTCCGCGGCGGTTGGGGTCCAGGAGGAACGGGCGTCCCGCCCGCGGTGCGTGGCGTGTCCTGTTGCTGTCTCGGCCGAGACCTTCAAGCAGGCGCATGGCGCTGAGCGGGGACACCTGGTTTGGCCCGGCCCAAGGAGGAGCTTGCCGTGAGTGGCGGGCCGGGTCGCCTCTTGTGCGACCCGGCGCCGTTTCGTCTGTCAGAGGTGGGTGGTGGTTCGTTGCCCCGTGGCGGCGGAGCGCTGAATCGCGTCCAGGAGCCGGTGGCGCCTGACGGCGTGGGCGAAGTCCGGAGCCAGGGCCGTGCCGTGGATGAGGTCGTGGCGGATGGCGGCGTAGGCGTGGGCCAGCGTGTGGCTCACGGTTCCGGCCAGGTCGGGATAGCGGTCGTGGCCGCTGGGCGGCGTGAGCCGGGCAGGCTGGCTGCCGTTGCGTGTGCCGTGCACCGTGACCGGCCCGATGTGCGGGAACTCGGCGCCGGTGACTTCGAGTCGTCCTTGCGTGCCGTCGATGACCAGCGAGAATCCCGCACCCGACGCCGCGCCCCCACGGTGGTGGACGGACAGGATTGCCCCGCCCTGCACCGTGCCGGAGACCGCGATCTGGTCTTCGGCGGTCATCGGGACCACTTGCCCGGTGGTACCCAGAGGGACGTGGGGTCGCCGGGTCGCGGTCGTGGCGACCACGTCCTGAAGCTCCCCGACGACCATCGACACCAGGTCGATCGCATGCCCGAAGGCGATGGTCAGCATCGTGGCCCCGAGCTGACGGTCGAGTGCGTAGACCTGCCGCTGCGACACCGGGGTGCCCCATTCGGTCGAGGAGGCCACCACGGTGGCGGAGAGCACCTCTCCCACAACCCCCTGGGAGACCAGGTCGGTCAGCCAGCGGAAGGTGGGCGAGGAGCGCCCCTGCAGGCCGACGAAGGTAGGTGTCCTTCCGGCGGCATGCTGCATCTCCTCGGCCTCGGCCAGGTCGACCGCGAGCGGCCATTCGGTGAGCACCGGCACGCCCGCTTCGAGCGCGGGCAGCACGATCTCGCGATGCCGGGGCACTTTGACGGCGACCACGACGAGGTCGACGTTGTCGTCACCGGCGAGCTCCTCGACCGAGGTGTACGCAGGCACGTTGTACATCGCTCCAGCGGCATGCGCAGAAGCCGGTGAGCTCACCGCCAGCGCGCGCAGCTCCATTCCGTTGACGGCAGCCAGCGCGGGCAGGTGGGCGCCGGCCGCCCAGCCTCCCCGCGCGCTCAGGCCGACGATGCCGACTCCGATCGGCCGGGGGAGGTCAGGCACGCAGCTGCTGCTTGAGCGTCTCGGCGTCGTGCAGGTTGGTCATGTGCACGAACCGTCCGTCGCGGACCCGGTAGATGGCGTACTCCACAATTTCGAACGAGGCGCCGGTGGGAGCCACGCCCAGATACTCCTTCACGGGGGTGCCCGTGTTGGTCAGCCGGGCGGCGATAGTGTCTCCGTCGACCTTGAGGTCCTCAAGCTCCCAGTGGAAGTCGGGCACCGCCTCGATCTCGGCGGTCAGCGCGGCGTGGGCCTGGGCGCGAGTCGCCGGATCGCCGTAGTAGGTGATTTCATCGCTGATGAACTCGTCCACGCGGTGCAGTTCGTGGGCGTTGAGCATGTCGATGTAGCGCTGGTAGAACGTGCGCAGGTCGTTGGCAGACATCATGACCCTTCTTTCGGCTCCCGGGGACGGAAGCCATATGCCTTTTATTCGTTCTACGCGGGTACGCTCGAACGAAATCCTCTGATAACGGGCCAGACGACGTGAAATCCGTTTGCCCGCTGGATCAAGAATGCGAGAGCGGATCGCTACAATCCATAATGTGGAGTCCACACTTCTTTACGCATCGTCCACGACCGGTGCTCCGCTCGGGTCCGGCGACCCGATCGCCAGCGCCATCGGCCTGCTGCGGCCCCGCACCGTGGTCGACCCGGCCCTGCGCGCCGCGCAACCGTGGGCGTTGCGGTTCGATGCCTTCCCTCACGTCAAAATCGGCGGCGTCGTCCGCGGGGAATGCTGGCTGGCGATGGACGAGGGCGAGCCCGTGCACCTGCGCGAGGGTGACTTCTACCTCCTGTGCAACCCGCCGTCTTACCGGATGGCCAGCACCCTCACCGAGCAACCGCAGCCGGCGGAAACGTTGTGGAAGACCGCCACGAACGGGGTGGCGCGCATCGGCTCCGAGGCCGAGGAAGACACCTACCTGTGCGGCGGGTACTTCTACTTCGACGAGCCCAACGCCTCGATACTGATCGATATCCTGCCGCGGCTCGTCCACGTCCGGGCCACCGACCCGCGCAGCGTGCTGCTCACGCACGTGACCGAGCTGCTCAACAGCGAGGTGGAGAGCAACGCCGTCGGCCGCTCTCTGGTCATGGACCATCTCGCGCAGATCCTGTTCGTTCAGGTGCTGCGCGCCCACGCCGAGCAAACCGGCCGGCCCACCGGCTGGCTGGGAGCCCTCAACGACAACGGCATCGGCGCCGCACTGCGCGCCATGCACGCCGATCTGGGACACAAATGGACCCTGCAAGAACTCGCCGATATCGGCCGTATGTCCCGTTCGGCATTCGCCGCCTCCTTCAAGAAGCAGACCGGAACTGCACCACTGGAATACCTGATCCAGTGGCGAATGAGCCTGGCCCGCGACGCCCTGCGCCGCAATACCCGGTCAATCTCCGAACTCGCCTTCGCCACCGGCTACGAATCCGAGAGCGCGTTCAGCACCGCGTTCCGCCGCGTGACCGGCACCTCACCCAAACAATTCCGTGACACCGTGCACCACGCCGCCGGCAGTGAGCGGGACCAGGACCTGCTCGCTCGCTCTGGCTCCGTTCGATAGCAGAGAGTCAGCCGGTTCCCTCGCCGGACCAGGACGAGGCGGCACGGGCGCGGGCCCGGGCGCCGCGCCGTGCAGACAGACCTGCCCACAAGCGGCGATGGAACGTGGGCGAGGGACCGCCCGTGGGGCCGACGGTCGGTCGGCATCGCGAAGTCTGTCAACGAGCGGGGCCATCGACTCTCGCGCTGTGCAGGGATCCGCAGCGCGGAGCAACCAAGTCGCGATCTGCAGGACCGCGCCCGTGGCCAGGAGGTGGGTCGGCGGCGCGGTGTAGGGCTTGGAGGTCTTCTTCTTCCCGGCGGTGTTGAGCAGGGGCTGGGCCTGCGCGGTGCGGGAAGCATGCTCGGCGTCGAGCACGGCGGCCAGGAACGATGTGTCTGCGTACGGGCGGGCTTCGGGCGAGGTCCGGAAGATCATGGCGACCATCGCGCGCAGATCGGCGAAGTAGTGGGCGGCGGGAACCGGCGCCCCCGCGCTCTCGGGGCCTCCCGCAGCGAGCAAGCCCGCAAGGTGTCGTTGCAGCTGGAAGAGCGCGGTCATAGTGGCCGAATCGAGTTTTCCGGCGGGACGCTCTCCCAGGTCAGGCTGGCTCCGCAGGCATGTACGGGATGCTTGGCGACCGACAACATCACGTGAGACGGCGGGGCTTCGGCGTCTCACTCGACTTTGTATCTCCGCAGGTCAGTCTGTCACCTGACGGCAAGATCGAATGAAACGGGACACCGGCTGCTCCGTGCGCCTGCTCTCCCTGACCGATCGTCTCTTTGATGACGAAGGGCCCTTGCCGCTTCACCGAACTGCGACGGCGGCGGGCCATTGCCCGCCGCCGTCCGTCGCGGCGTCTTCAGTCCCAGGGCTCGGCCAAGTTGTTGCGATAGGCGTAGCCGACGGCCTGGGCACGGTCGGCTGCGCCGATCTTGGTGAAGATGCGGTTGATATGCGTCTTCACCGTGGCCGGGCTGACGACGAGCCGGGCACAGATCTCCGCGTTGGACAGGCCCCGAGCGATGAGGGTGAGTACCTGGGTCTCGCGCGGGGTCAGGCCGTCGGAAGGTGCGGGAGTTTGCGGCGTGAGGACCTGTTTTCGCTGCGCGGCGGGCGGTGCGACCTCGCTTGTCTGCACGGCCGCGACCAGGCGGGCCTGTACCTCGGGATCGAGCCAGATGCGGCCGTCGTGGACGCTGGTGATGGCGTCCTCGATCGCGTCGTCGTCGGCGTCCTTGGTGAGATAGCCCCGCGCTCCCGCCTGCAGTGCTGGGAAGACGGAGTCGTCGTCGGCGTAGGTGGTCAGCACGAGTACCTTGCAACCGGGTACCTGCTCACGCAGTGCCGCAGTGGCCGCGACACCGTTGAGGACCGGCATGTTCAGGTCCATCAGTACTACGTCCGGGGCCAGTTGTCCGGCGAGCAGCACCGCTTCCGCACCGTCACGGGCTGCGCCGACCACCTCGATGCCGTCCAGCATGTCGATCAGCAGGACCAGGCCCTTGCGTACGATCTGCTGATCGTCCGCGACCAGTACTTTGATCTTCTCGCCGTCAGATGCCGTCTTGCCAGGCTCCGTCACGCGGGTATCTCCATCCGTACTTCCCATCCATGCGCTGTCGGCCCCGCGTGCAGGGTGCCGCCGACCCCGGTCACGCGTTCGCGCATGCCGGTCAGCCCCAGGCCGGAGCCTTCGGCCAGTGCCGCCCGGACCGGTCCCGGCCCGGTGCGGCGGTCTTCGACGGTCAGGATTGTGGCCCTGGGCTCATAGACGAGCGACACCGTGGCCTGCGCGTCACGTGCATAGCGGACCGTATTGGTCAACGCCTCCTGCACACCGCGGTACAGGGCTTCACCAGCGTCGGGCTGCAGCTCCCGGTGCGGCCCGATCACGGACAGCGTCACGTCGAGCTCCAGGTCCACCCGATAGCGTTCGACCAGTTCGGGCAGCCGATCGAGAGAGGGCACGCGCTCGCCGCGCAGCGCCCGCACAGCCCGGCGCGCATCGGCCACACCCTCCTTGACCAGCTCACCGGCCCGGTCCAGCAGCCCCCGCAGATCCCCGCTCGCCCGGTCGCGCCGGGCCATCCGCCGGGCGGCCTGCATCTGCACGGCCAGTCCGGACAGGGTATGGGCGAGCACGTCGTGCAGATCCTGGGCGATACGGGTGCGTTCGGCCAGCGCCGCCGCCTCGGTCTCCGCCTCCCGGGCATCCTCAAGCTGGGCCAGCAGCACTGTGACGGCCACCTCGTTGATGATCGACTGCCGTACCACGATGCCCACGACGGCCAGGATGACGCCGAACAGGACCTGATGCAGGAAATTGTCGGTACCGCCGTCCAACCCGACCGCCGCCGCGCCGGTCAGACAGCCCATGACGACGACCGCGAGCACAGTGGCCGCCCATCGCTCCAGGATGAGGAAGGCCGTCAGGACCACGACGGACGGTGGCAGGGTGGACATCGAGCCGGGCTGCAGGATGCCCAGAGCAAACCCGAAGCCGTCCACCAGCACGCAGAACACCAGGCAGCGGGCAGGACGACCGGTGAGGGGCCACAGGTTCGACGCGACCGCGGCCATGGGCAGCAGACAGCCGACGAGCACCAGGGTGACTGCCAGGTGCCTGCCTCTGACGCCGGGGGCGGGGGAAGCGTGCAGGGACTGGACGGCGATGGCGGCCATGACTCCCCACAACACCGGCTGCATACGCCGGCCCCTGCCTTCGCGTCGCTCCCGGGCACCGGCAAGAGCCACGGCCAGCCGTGGACTGACCGGGCCCGCCGGCTGAAGTATGTCCGTCACTTCTGAAGAATAGGTGCGCGCTGCGCCACTGATCGCAAAGCCCGGCCCGGGCCCGCGAACGCGGAACCGGGCCAGGGCGGAGTGTGTTGCGAGCGGCGGTCTGCCGGTTGCCACGCTTCAGGCCACGGCGGGGGTGACAACGGGGGAGGTAAGCCGGTAGGCCCGGACGCGCACCACCACCAGGCGGCACACCACCTGAGTGACGGCCATCAGCAGCAGCGCGGCGGTCCAGGCGGCGGCGCCGGTGATCAGGTTGTCGCGGCTGAACTGCGCAATCGTGTGAGCGCCGCTGTGCTCGGCCCAGTACACGAAGGCCGAGCGCGCGCCCATGCCCAGCACCCACAGAAGGGCAGCCAGCCACCCGGCTTTGGAGTACGCGGCGCCGTCCTCGGTCAGGCTGACGCGGGTGGCCAGTCCACTGGCCAGCCCGAGCACTATGCCCATCGTGACGCCGAAGAGGTCCAGCTGAACGTCGTGACCCCCGGTCGGGAAGGAATGAAGATAGTGCGCAGCCGCGGCGCTGACGGACACCAGCGGCAGCAGGAGCGTACGGGGCGTCAGACGGCCGCCGCGCATCTGCGGAATCACCAGAAGGATCAGGGCGGCGGAGATGAGGTAGTCAGTCGTCGTCATGGCGAAGAGCTTGCCGCCCGCAGCGCCGCACGGCCTCGGCCCGCGGGTTGACTCCTGGTTTGATACCTGGCGTCAACCCACGGGTTGACGCACGAGGCCGCCCAGGTCACGTCAGCCCGTGGCCGAGCAGGCAGAGCTCGCGGGCCGGGTCGTCCCTCCCATGGCACCGGCACCGGGAGCCGTCCCCGCGGCCGTACGTCCCGCGATCACCCGTGCGGAGGCGCGCAGTTCGGCCTCTGGATCATGAATGAGTGGTGCGCATTGCGACGTTGTGGATCATGGGGCTGGTCTGCGCGAGCTTCGGGTTACTCGGGCTGGTCGGCCGCCGGTGTCCACGGTGGAGATCGGGGCGACGCCGATGATCAGCCTCAGAACGTCGACGGCCCGTGGACCTCGCCGAGGTAGCACTGCCGTTTCTGGACGAGCCGCGCAACCCGCCCTTGGTCAGTGCGAGCACGAACACACGCGCCGCTGGAGCCGGACGGCCAGCGGCTACGACGGGTCTCTCCTCGTCTTCCCGCAGTACAGCTGGGGCGACCCCGCGGTTCTGAAGAACGCCCTCGGCTTCCTCTACGCGGAGTGGCGCGACAAGCCCGCCTCCGTCGCCAGTTGCGGCAACCGTGTCGCCGCCCAGCTGCGCCGTGTGCTCCAAGGGCTGCACATGCACACCATCGACCAGAACCTCAAGCTGGTCGTCACCGACGAGGACAAGGACGAGCAACTTACGGACGTCGCCGCCACCTTGCAGCCGTTCACCGAGCAGGTACGACTGGTGGACGCCCAGCTGACCGAGCTCCTCACCGACGACCAGCAGTAATCGGCGGTCAGCAGCCGCCTGGCGCCAGTCGGGCAGAGCCCGGATGCGTCGGCCTCGATCCGCGCTCAGACCGGCCGGTCCGTGGCCCGGAGGCCGTCCATCAGGAGGTTCAGCAAGCGGTCGGCCTGCGCTTCGCACTCGGGTCGGGGGGCCACGGTGAAGATGCCGATGAGGGCGGCGGCGATGTCTTCGGCGGTGACGTCGGAGCGGAGGTCGCCCACCGCGCGGCCGGCGTCGAGCATCCTGGTGATGGCCGTCAGGAGCTCGGTCCGAGTCTGCACATGGGCGATCTCACGCGACTCAATCATCGCGAGCAGCGTGTCGAGCATGCCGTTCTTGGTCGCGATCCAGTCCCCGAACAAGTTCATCCAGCGCCGCATTGCCGCAGCCGGGGCCAGCCGACCGAGCAGTTCGTGGGCGCCGGTCGTCAGCCTCACGACCTGGTCCCGGTAGACCGCGTCGACCAGTGATTCGCGGGTCGGGAAGTGCCGGTAGAGCGTGGCGATGCCGACCCCGGCCTCGCGGGCGATCGCGCGCATCGACGGCTCGGTATCCGCCGAGGCGAACACGCGGGTCGCCACCGCGAGCAGCTGGTCGCGATTGCGGGCCGCGTCCGCCCGCGGCGCGCGTACTTCCGCGCCAGACGAAACGGAACGCGATCCGTTTGTGTTACGGTCATCCATATAAACGGAGCATAGTCCGTTTCGGCGCGTCCACGCGTCCACCGCGTACGCAGGTCCAAGGAGACAGAGGAACATGCAGGAACAGAGCAATCAGACGCCAACGGGTTGCAGCAGGGCGGTCCAGCTCGATGCATTCGGCGGCCCCGACGTCCTGGACGTCCGCGAGGTTCCCGCACCGCAGGCCGGCCCGGGACAGGTCCGCGTGCGGGTCACCGCGGCCGGTCTGAATCCGATGGACTGGTTCATGACCGCCGACGCGGACACCGCCGCCCGGTTCGGCCTGACCCTCCCGTCCGGCTTCGGGACCGACTACGCGGGAGTGGTCGACCAGGTCGGCGACGGGGTGAGCGGCTTCACGTCCGGCGACCGGGTCTTCGGGGGCGCCCTGTCCCGCGCGGTCGCCGACTTCGTGGTGGTCGACTCATCCGGGGACACCGCGGCGAACGAGGTCCACCACACGCCCGACGGCGTCGACGATCGCATCGCCGCCACCCTCACGATCGCGGGCCGCACGGCATCCGCCGCCCTCGCCGCGATCAACCCCGGTCCGGACGACACCGTGCTGATCGGCGGCGCCGGAGGCGGGGTCGGGGTGTTCGCCGTCCAGCTCGCCCGGATCGCCGGAGCGCGCGTGATCGGGACGGGATCGCCGTCCTCGGCCGACTACCTGCGCGAACTCGGAGCCGAACCGGTCGCCTACGGCGACGGCCTGGCCGACCGGGTCCGTGCCCTCGCTCCCGACGGCGTCACCGCCGCCATGGACCTGCACGGAGACGAGACCGTGCACGTCGCACGGGAACTCGGCGTCCCGGACAAGCGGATCTGCACCATCGCAGCACAGATCGACGGCGTCACGGCGGCCAACGGCGCGAACGCGGCTCCCGGCACCCTGGAAGAGATCGCGCGCCTGGTTGTGACGGGTCGACTCCGCGTGCCCGTCGAGGCGAGTTTCGCGATCGAGGAGATCCGCCGCGCGGTCGAGCTCCAGGCCGGCCGACGCGTGAAGGGCAAGGTCGTCATCGACCTTTGAGCGGGCGGTTCGTGAGCCTTGAGTTGATCTGGTGATGTGTTCGGGTGAGTGAACACAAACCGTATCCGAGTGACTTAGAGGCTGCGCGGATAGGGGCGGTTTCGGGGGCGTCGGCTTGGGCTGTTGTTGCAGCGGTGGGTGCTCCAGGCACGGCGGATGAGGCTGCGCACGGTGCGCCTTCGAGTGGCTGCTTGGAGGTGCTCGCTCCAAGTCAGCGCACGCTCATCGTCCGGTCGTGGCAATGGCCTGTCTGGACTCAGATGCTGCGATGAAGGCTTGCAGGAGAGGACGGTCGTCTCCTCGGCGGGTGGCCATCAAGATCCGGCTCACGGTAGGAGGCCCGTCGAGTTCGAGCCTGCGGGCGCCTGCTGGGAGCAGCGTCGTGACGCTGTAGGGGGCGATGCTGACGCCGAGGCCGGCCGCGACGAACATGATGATGGTGTGCCAGTTCGAGCACTCCTGCGCGACCTGGACGTCGATGCCGGCGTTCCTCAACGGCTGCGTGTTCAAGTCGAACGCGTGAGTTCCTGCTGAACGCGGGAACAGGATCAGCGGGTCAGCGGCCAGCGCCCTTGCTTCCACGCGGTCACCCCTTGCGGCGGGGTGCTCTGTGGGGATGACGGCGACGAATCGTTCCGATGCCAGTAGAGAAAGTTCGATGGCGTCGCGCTCCTCGGCGTCCCGCACGATCCCGACGTCGGCCGTACCCCGCTCCAGGGCCGCCAGGACATCGGTGGTGAAACCGTCGTGAAGTTTGACCTGGACGTCCGGGCGGCGGCAGGAGAATGCACGGAGGTGTTCGCTGACGATCGCCGTGGCGGAGGTGATGAAGGCGACATCCAGACGGCCAGCCTCACCTCGGCCGACGCGCCCGGCCTCGTCGAGGTCGGCCGCCAGACGGCCCAGAAGGTTCTGGGCCCTTGGCTGGAACGCCGCTCCCGCCTCTGTGAGTCGAACACTTCGAGAGGTCCGCCGGAACAGCTCAACGCCGACGATCTTCTCAAGCTGCCTGATCTGCTGGGACAGGGCGGGCTGAGCGATGTGCAGCCGCTGGGCGGCGCGGCCGAAGTGTAGTTCCTCAGCCACAGCCAGAAAGTACCGCAGATGACGGAGCTCGATTCGCTGATCCATAGTTTGAGCTTATTGATAGAGGCCAAGGTGTGTATTGGACACATGGGTGAGTGAAGTCGGAGGCTACGGAAAGCCACACCGGAAAGGGAACCCTTCGCATGCCGCACACCTCTGCCCCGACCATGATCTCCTCGATCGGCTCACAGAGTGACGCAGACGCGTTCTACGCGCTGAACGAGGAGTGGATCTCGCGTCTGTTCACGCTGCAGGAAGAGGACCTGGCCGTGCTCGGAGATCCGTTCGGCCGCATCGTGGGCCCGGGCGGCGACGTACTCATGGCGCGCGAGCCGGGCAGCGGCACTGTAGTTGGGTGCGTCGCACTTCTGGCCTATCCGGACGCCGTGTTCGAGTTGGCGAAGATGGCCGTGGCTCCCGCCGCACAAGGACGCGGCATCGGCCGCCAACTCATAGCCGCAGCGATCGACCGCGCCCGGGCACTCGATGGGACCCGGTTGTTCCTCGGCACGAACAGCATGCTGGCCCCCGCCGTTCACCTCTACGAGGACGCTGGGTTCGGCAGGATCACCCGCGACCGTCTCCCCGTGGCCGACTACTACGCCCGCGCCGACATCCTCATGGAACTGCATGACGGCGCTCTGTGATCACTGGGAAACCTGTGCCTGCGCTTCCCTCATGGCTGACCTAACCGCTTTGGGACCAATTCGCGACCCTGCTGCCGGTGCGGCCGGTCTACGATCCGGCCCACCCGCTGGGCTGCCACCGCCGCCGGGTCAGCGACCGGATCGTCTTCGACAAACTGCTGCAGGTGCTGCGTTTCGCCTGCTCCTACCAAGCCATCGCCGATTCCACCTGCTCAGCCACCACGATCCGAGGCCGTCGCGACGAGTGGATCCGGCTCGGCGCCTTCGCCCAGCTCAGGGAGATCGTCCTGAACGCCTACGACCGAATCGTCGGTCTCGTGCTGGAGCAGATCGCCATCGACGGGTCGATCACAAAGGCCCCCGGAGGCGGGGAAGCCGCCGGACGTTCGCCCGTCGACCGAGGCAAACGGGGCGTACGACCTGTCGGCCGCTGCTCAGTACGAGGCAAGCCGCCCTTCGTATCCGCCCGCGCTTTTCGACTTTGCCGAGGAGTCCCTGAGCCGTCCCCTGGCAGGTGCCCGCGTCGCCGACGTCGGCGCGGGCACCGGAATCGCGACCTCCCTGTTGCGGGAGCGGGGTGCCGATGTGGTCGCCGTCGAGCCTGGTGACGCGATGGCCGCCGAGTTTCGCCGGGTGCTCCCGGATGTGCCGATCCTCCGAGGAGACGGCAATGCCCTGCCACTCGCCGATGCCTCGCACGACCTCGTCACCTACGCGCAGTCCTGGCAGTGGACCGACACCGGCCGCTCCGTCCCGAAGGCCCTGCGGGTCCTGCGCACGGGCGGGGTGCTCGCGATCTGATGGAACACCACCGCCTTCGATGTGCCATGGATCCGCGCCCAGCATGAACGCATCACACACCACTGCGGGGTTCCCGCTCGCTCCGCGGCGCGCCCCGACGACGGCGAGGCCATCCGGCTCGCGGAGTTGACCGGACTGCTGGTTGTGCGCCGACAGATCCGCTGGCATCGGACCGTCACCCTTGCCACCCGCCTCGCCATCAGCAACGGCTCGGCGTTCCTGGTTCTCGGCCAGACTGCGAACCGGGCCATCCTCACCGAGGAGCGCAGGCGACCGCGGGGGGATTTCCCTGACGAACTGGTGGCCGAGACCTATGTCGTTGATGTGTTGGTGGCCCCTCGACCGTGACCATGCGACGGGCCAGCAGACAGCTCAGGGCAGCACGGCTGCCTTGGCCGATCCTGGATCATTCCGTGCGTTCGGGCCAGCAGCCGTCCGTTACCGTACGCCCCATCGTCCACCACGCCTCGCCGAGTTCGGCGGGGAACCGAGTGAGAGGGCGTCCATGCCGACGACCGTCCCTGCCCCCACCGACAACTTCACCCACCCCATCGAGGACCGCTACTTCGAGGACTACGTGCCGGGCGCCGTGCACGTCTTCGGCAGCAGCACCCTCACCGAACAGGACATCCTCGACTTTGCCCGGCGCTTCGACACCCAGAGCTTCCACACCGATCCCGTGGCGGCGCAGGCCGGACCGTTCCAGGGGCTGATCGCCAGCGGCTGGCACACCACCGCCGTCATGATGCGCCTGTACGCCGACCACTACCTCAGCAAGGTCGCCTCGCTCGCATCCCCCGGTGTCGACGAACTCCGCTGGCAGCGGCCAGTGCGACCAGGTGACACCCTCTCCGTGCGGGCCACAATCACCCACACCCGCATCTCCCGTTCCAAGCCCGATCGGGGCATCGTGCACACCCAGGTCGAGGTCCTCAACCAGCACGGCGAAACAGTGCTCACCATGACCGTCATGAACATGCTGGGGCGCAGGCCGTAGCGGCTCTCGGCAGGGGCGCGCACAGGGCGACGGTGCCGGTCATCGCCACGGCCCGCAGCCGACGGGCTGCCCGGTTGTCACCCACCGAGGCAAAGCGCAACTGGTGATTCACCAAAGCGATCCGCACGCGTCCATCGACGTGCGATTTCAGCCGCTACCCAACCTAGGACGACATCTCTCCCCACGGGCTTAAGGAAGAGAGCACAGCACTCGAATCCGGCCCACCCCTGAGTGGCTGCGGACGCGAGAGTCGCGTACATGGCCACCTGAGGCTGCTGCCGCCGGTCCACTCCCCGTCGCTCTGATGCCGACCGCGTAAGGTCAACTCCCGTATGCCTGGCAAGTTTCGGCAAGTTCCTGGCTCCACGGCGCACCCACGGGCAAGCTCTGGCACAGAGATCGTTACCGGCATCCGAGGAGGACATCATGGCCCTGCGCAAGCTCGGTAAGGACCCGGAGAGTCCCAGTGGCGGCTCCCCCACCATCTACCTCGACGAGGAGAAGGACAGCTACCTCGTGCAGGGGCTGAAGGTGGAGGACATCGAGCGCCTCGGGCAGATGGACATCCCCGGCCATGAGTCGGTGGTGGAGATCCCCCGGCGCATGGTGCAGTTCTTCCTGGAGGTGAAGAAGGTTGACGAGGACCCCGACGTTTGAGGAGCTGTTCCGCGACTGCCAGCGGACGGCTGTCCATCTGGAGATGCGCGACGCCTACATGAAGTCGGACCCGGCCTTCATCGACTGGAAGGCCGGCATCGCACTCGACCCGGCCGAGCGCTGGGGTGACTGGCACGCCATCGTCACGGAGGCGACCTCGCGAGGCGTCGAGGTCCGCCGGGCCCGCGTCATCTCGACTCCCGTCAGCGAGTACATCCGCTTCGAGTACGACGTGACGGACGGACTCAACATCGCCGCCGGCGAAGACGTCCGCTGGCTCTCCCGGCGAAGCGCCACGGACCTCGCGCTCCCGGGCAACGACTTCTGGCTCTTCGACTCCAGCCTCGTTCTCGTCAACCACTTCGACGGCGAAGGCGAGAACATGGAGGTGGAACTCACCGACGACCCGGCGCTCGCCAAGCTCTGCGAGTCGGCCTTCGAGGCCGTATGGGCGCGGGCAACACCGCACGCAGAGTTCCAGCCGGTCTGACAGCCCGAACAGTACCTTCGCAGCGACATGACATCGCCATCTTCGAGCGTTCAGGAAGCCCGCAGGGCTCTGGGGAAACGCCTGAGCGAAATCCGGCTCGAAGCCGGGCTCACCAAACGCGCGTTGGCCAGCAGCCTCGGCTGGCACGAGTCGAAGTGTTCGCGCTTCGAGAGCGGCACACGCCCGCCCTCGGAGCGCGACCTGCGTGCGTGGGCCGCTGCGTGCGGCGCGGAGAGCGCGGCCGAGGATCTCGTCTCGACGGCCCGTGGCATCGAGGGCATGTACGTCGAGTGGCGCCGGATGGAGCGCACCGGCCTGAAGCAGGCGCAGGAGTCCGTCCTCCCTCTGTGGGAACGCACCCAGCGCTTTCGCTTCTATTCACCGTGGCTCATTCCCGGCCCGGTGCAGACGGCCTCGTACATCACCGCGCTCCTCACCTCAATTCGTGACCGCCGCGGCCTCATTGATGACGTTGCGGCAGCCGTCAAAGTGCGTGTGGAGAAGCAGCAGATCGTGTACGGCAACCACACGTTCGCGATCCTCCTGGAAGAGGGAGTGCTCCGAAAGCGCATAGGCGGGACGGAGGTGATGGCCGGCCAACTCGGCTATCTGCTCAGCGTTATGGCGCTGCCGTCGGTGAGCATCGGCATCATTCCTGAGGACGCCGACCGCTCCAGCCTCTGGCCCGTCGAGGGCTTCTTCCTGTACGACGACCACACGGTCCACGTCGAACTCGTCTCGGCCCATCTCGCCGTCACGCAGAAGCACGAACTTGCCATGTATGCCCAGACGTTCACGGAACTGGCCGAACTTGCCGTCTACGGCTCGGCGGCGCGCGAAATCATCACGGCGGCCATCGAATCCCTGGGGTGAATGCCGGGCAAGTTCCGGCACACTCGTAGAGCCCCTCCCGTCGCCCTTCTTAGCGTTACTGGCACGGCCAGAAACGCGCATTGAAGGGGCGAGACGGTGATCACTGTGGCAAGTAGCGGCAAGGCATCGAGAGCAACCGACAGCGCGGGAACGGAAGTTCTCCCCGTCGACGTCGAGACGATTTCGGAAAGCACCGAGGCAGCCCTCTCCATGCAGATGGCCACCTCCACCCGCAAGGACATGGACACTGCCCTGCCGGAGATCGTCGGACACCTCAACCTTCTGCTCGGTGAGGATCTGGGGGCGGACGAGGACGAGGACGTACGGGAGTTGTTCCGTACGGGGTACCGGCTGCTCGACCTGCAGAACCGTCCGACCGCGGAGACACCGTCGTTCGGCGCCTTCATCTACCTCCGGGATGCCGCCGACGCCACGCGAAGGCTCCTGTGGATCTACACACAACGTCATGGGCTCGGTGCCCCGTGAGTGTCCGGGAGGACCAGATCGTCCGGGAGCTGTCCCACTACATCCACGAGCACCCCGCCGAGACGATGTCGCTCATGCCCGTGTACGACGCTGCACGTGATCACGCGCAGCGCGGAGCCTGCCTCCACGACATGCGCTGTCCCCTGGTGATGACCGGAGCGGTCGTCGTGGACGAGCACCACCGTGTGCTGTCTCTACGGCACGGGGGTGGCTTCGCTCTCGCCGAAGCTCAACCTGAGCCCCAGGACGATTCGCTCAGCGGCGCGGCCTTGCGGCTCCTGGCCGAAGAGGTCGGCATCCGCGACGTGTGGACGGAGCCCGGTGGCGAGGGCCCCTTCCTCCTCGACGTGTCCAAGGCCAGGCCCGAATACGGCCCCCGCATCAGGGTCGGCTTCAGGTATCTCTTCCGGGCTCACTCGGGAGCTGTCCTCCCCACGATGATCGAGACCGGCACAGCTGCCTGGGTGCCCGTGGCCGATATCGGCATTACGTCGGTCCGCGACCGCCTGCGCGGTCATCTGGTCGGCGCCTCATGAGCCCCCGCAACCAGCAACTCGCCTACATGGCAAGTCTCTTGGCGCTCGGCGGTTCGATCCTCCTGGCCATCTGGAGAGGCTGAATGTACGAGCGCCGCACCACCGAACCAACCCCTGTGCCTCCTCCCCTCGGCACCATCCCCGGGTCCAGGCAGCCAAGCGATGTCCACGTAGGCGATTTCGTGTTCCTCGACGGGTTGTACCTGCGGGTCCGCGACATGAGGTCCGCCGGCACCGCGGGGCGCCGGGTTCTGATCTTCGACGGGCACTCCCCGTGGGTCATGAAGGAGTCGGCGACCACGTATCGGCCGGTCGAACTCCTCTGACCCGAAGCCCCATTCAGCCATCACGAGAACTGTCACCTCACGCCAGCGAGGAGCTTTGCCATGCGCTTCCGCAAGATCCACGGAGCGGGGAACGACTTCGTCCTGTTGTCCGACCCCGCGCCGGACGGTGAGAAGGACTGGCCGAAGGAGGCCGAGCGCCTCTGTGCCAGGCGAACCGGCGTAGGCGCGGACGGCCTTGTCATCAGCAGCCTGATCAGCATCAGTCCGGTCGTCCTCGCAGTCACCTGCTTCAACGCCGACGGCTCGATCGCGACGATGTGCGGCAACGCTCTGCGGTGTACCGCCTGGGCCGCGCACCACGACCACGGCTTCCGCGAGATGCGTCTGCGCATGGCGGGGGTGATGCACGAGGCGATCGTGAGCGACGACTCCGTGTGGGTCACCGCCGATGTCGGTGCGGTCCATCCCCGACGCGTGCAGACCGTCATCAACGGCAGGCTCACCTGGTTCGACAGCGCCCACACCGGCACCGAACACGTCGTCGCCCTCGTAGACGACGTCGACGGTATCGACGCGGTACTCGTCGGACGCCTCGTCCGCCACCACCCGGACCTGGCCCCGCTGGGGACGAACGTCAACTTCGTACAGGCCGCCGGCCGCCAGGCGCTAAAGATCCGCACCTACGAGCGCGGCGTCGAGGCGGAAACCCTCTCATGCGGAAGCGGAGCCGTCGCGGCCGTGGTCATCGCCACCCTGCGCGGACTCGTGTCGCCGCACGCCGTCACCGTCCACAACCGTGCCGGGGAGCCGCTCACGGTCCGGCCACATCCCGACCGGCCGAAGCGGACTCACTGGGTCGGCGGTCCGGTCACCCACACCTTCGAAGGGGTCCTCGCATGACTCAGTTCCTCACCTCCAGCTCGGACCTCGCGGTGCGCGAGGCCACCCAGAACCTTCGCGACTGGCAGCGCGACCGCGAGGGGCTCGGTGTCGCCCTCGTCTACGGGCCGGTGTCAGCCGAGGACCGGCTCTACCACTCGAAGTGCCCTGTGGACCAGCGCTCCGTGACCGCCCTGTCCGAGGCCCTCGACGACATCGGCGCCCGCTGGAAAGTGCTGAACCCGTGCGAGCCGGACTTCATCACGGAGTTGGCCGGCTACGACGTCGCCCTCTCGAACCTGCACGGGCCGTACGGGGAGGACGGGAGGCTCCAGGGCCTGCTCGACTACCTGCGCGTGCCGTACTGCGGCAGCGGAGTCGCGGCGTCCGCGGTGGCCGCCGACAAGATCCTGTGCAAGCGGGTGATGCTGAGCCTCGGCGTCCCCACGCCGGGGTGGTGGGTGTGGTCCGGCGGATCAACGCAGTGGAACGGACGCGCCGCGATGGTCAAACCACCGTTCGGCGGCTCCAGCGTGGGCATGAGCCTGGTGCGCGAACAGGCTGATCTTCCCCGGGCGTTGGCCGACGCTGCCGGCGAAGAAGGCGATGCCGTACTGGTCGAGGACTACCTGACCGGCGTACCGCTGACCGTCGGGCTCCTCGAACTCCCTGAAGGCGCGGTCGTGGTGTTCCCACCACTGGCCACCGAGGCGACCGAGGCGGAGTTCTACGACGCCGACACCAAGCTCGACGTGGATTCCAAGGGCACCGTAGCCGTACGGGCCGCCGAGTTGTTGCCCGCGGTGCTGGCCAAGGTCACCGAGCACGCCACGACGCTGTGGGACGGGCTCGGGCTACACGGTTCGGCGCGCGTCGACTTCATCCTCACCGAGGACGACCAGCCGTACGTGCTGGAGGTCAACAGCACGCCGGGCATGTCCCGCGACAGCAACTTCGTGGTGGGCGCCGCGATGGTCGGACTCACGCACACGGACGTCGTAGTGGCCATGCTGCACGAGGCGTTGACCCGACCGCCCTACGATGTCCCCCTGCCCACTCCCGCGTTCTCCAGCACCACGCTGACCCGGGAGGCTGCCGTCTCACCGTAGGAGCCCGCCCGCTGTGTCGCGCGTCCACGATGTCCCCATGTGCCGACAGCTCATCGACCCCACGGAATGGGATCTGCACGGAGGCTGGGCACTCGGGGACAGAGTGGAATGGTCCAACCGCGCGTGCGGCCTGGCGTCGCTGAGGATGATCCTGCTCGCCTACGGGCGCGAGGCACCCACGGTCACGGAACTGCTGAAACTCGCGGTCAAGCAAGAGGTCCTGACCCCGCGTGGAGCACTACATGCAGGGATCGCGAGTCTGGCCACCGACCTCGGCGTCCCATCGGCCGCAGAGCCCGTACCGGTCGAAGACCTGCTCGGCCACCTCGATGACGCACCCGTCATCGTGTCCGTCACCGAGCAGCTCCCCAACGACGGCCGTTCCGGAGGCCACCTCGTCATCCTCCGCGGTTACGAGAACGGCTCCGACCCGACGATCTTCATCCGGGACCCGTCGGCCTGGGGCCAGACGCACGATCAAGTCCCCCTGAGTCGCCTGTCCCTTTCCTACGCCGGCCGCGCGATCACCTTCGCGCCCCTGAACAACGGAGAGTCCTGATGACCGAGGCAGACGGCGACACAACCGAGGCCGCAGGCGGCCGAAGGATCGCCGTACTCGGAGAAATGCTGGAGCTCGGCGACGAAGCCGTCGAAGCTCACCGTGCGGTCGGGCGCATGGCCGCCGAGAACGGCGTCGATCTCATCGTGGCGGTCGGCGACACACTCGCGAAGCAACTCGCCCTCGCGGCGGGCGCGGCGGGTGTCCCGGACATCGCGATGGTCGGTGACAACGGCACCGCCGCGGCCTACCTGGCCTCCATCCTCCGCCCCGGCGACGTCGTTCTCGTAAAGGCGTCCCGCGGCGGCCAGCTATGGCAGATCGCCCAAGCACTCACCGGGCAGCCGGTCACCGGCCTGTGAGCCGCCTCGGACCCGCTGGCTCGCCACGGCAAGGTCGGGACGAGAACGCCCAATTCAAGGTCTCCAAGGTCCACCACACAGGACAGCACGAAGGCTCCTCAGCTAACGGCCGTTGAGTTCGGCGCGGCACACCGCGCAGTACATGGCCGCGTAGCGTCCGTGCCGACGCATCAGCTGACCGCATCCTGCGCACAGTCCCAGCTCCCAGGGCGGGCATCCCAGCGCGGCCGAGGCGGCAACCCGCTCGACGGACGTGATCAGCGTCGGCTTCACAGACCGCTGTAGCGGCATCCGTGGCAGGGTGTAGCCGCCGGTGGGCTGACCCAGATCGCGGATGGGCCGGGCGTCGCTGACGAACCATCTCTCTTCACCGGCGCGGCAGGTTCGGTCGATCTCCTGCTCGGTGAAGGTGATCTGATCGTCCTCCTCCTGCTCCGGCGCGACGGGAAGCGGCGCCTTCTCCCCGGCCAGCTCCCGCCATAACTCGCAGTCGTCTGCTGGCACCCACATGTGCCGACCGGCCCGGCCGCTGCCCCGATTGGGCACGTACACGGGGACGCTCTCCCCTGTCGCGCTGGAGAGAACGAGATCCTCGATTTGGACCGGCTTCTTCTCCGGATGGCACAGGGCAGGCAGGAACCACTCGGCATGAATCCCGTCGCAGTGGCCGGCTCCATCGGTCAGGGAGCAGTGACGATCACTGCTGGGCACGCACTTCCAGACCTGGAGGTAGTGGTATCCACCGCGGATCACCATCTCCTTGCCGTCGGTAATGTCCTTCCACGGCATGTCGTCCACACGGGCCCACGGCGCCCGGTCGATCAGCGAGGCCGTACGATCCTTCGCCACCCACAGAGGCGTGATCTCGTGCTGCACAGCGTTGACGGACCGGCGATGGACACTGCTGGGACTGATGTGGTGGTACTGAATCTCCCAGCCGATACGGATACCCCCGGGACCGGTGACGAGGGCATCAGAGACGGTCCGCCGATTCGCCGTGGAGACTTCGGCTTCTGCATCGAGACCGAAGCGCGAGGCCGTATCGACGACCCGTTCCTTCGTAGCCTTGTGCTGTGCGCTCTCTGCGGGGGTCGCCTTGTGCGTGATCGGCAGGTGTGACGCCACGAGCGGCCGGCGACCCCCAACACGGCCTCGGCGGATGAACATCCACGGAGACTTTCCGCCGGACTCTGACAGGCACTCGCGCCCGTCATGGTGCGCAAGACATTCGAGCAGCTGCGAGTCGCGGTCGGCGACGCTTGCGGTTATCTCTCGAAGCAGATCCGGGCGATCCGCGTGACCGAGGTCGGGCAGGGACAGATTGATCTCTATGCCGTATCCGGTGTGCCACACCCCATTTGCCATCTCAACACCATAAGGAGCACCACTGACAGTCGGGTAGATCGCCTGGGGCGCGAACAAGGGTGCAGGCGACCTCGCTGAGCAGCAAGGCCACTTGGAAAGAGTGCGAGGCCGTGAACGGAGACTGCCGTCTGCCGTAAGGCGGCTAACCGACCAGCGCCATCACGTTCTCCAGCAAGGAGTACAGGAGTTTCGGCTCTCCCCCGGCGGTACGAGCGGCCTCGGCGTACGTCGGAGCGTGCTTGCAGTCGGCCAGGTAACCATCCCCCTGCTTCGCCAACTCCTTGCGACGCTCAGTCCACGCCGGCCAGTGCTCAGCGAGATACGCCTCCAAGTCATCCTCGAACACCGTATGAGTCGCCTCGCATGCGGTGGCCGGCCGAGAGTTCGCCGAAGCGCCCAAGTAGCCAAGAATGTTCATGTTCTTCTCGCCTGCCGCACGAACAGCCTCAGCCTTCCCAGCCAATGACTTTGCCCCTGCGTCGCCATCGAAGACGACGTAGCACTTGACACCGAACCCACTCAGGATGGCGTGGGCGAGGATGAGGTTGTCTTTGCCTTCTACGTTGATCACGCTGATGCCGCTCGCACCAAAACTCATGCCCTGCTGCTCGGCGAAACCGAGGATGACCGCCTCGTCCGCCTCTCCTTCGACGAGCACAGCAGCCGCGACGAAAAGGCCCTCTGCCAGATCCTTCACGTATCGCGTAGTCGCATGACGACGGATGGACTTATCCGACACGCGGTCGATGAGAGACTGAATCAGATCCCGTTCGGAGAGCTGTCGCACCGTGACATCGGGGTGTTCCCCACTGCTCACCCTGACGAGCCGACGGATCTGTTCGTAGTTGCGCGGATCGATGAACACAGGGCTGTGCGTCGCGTACATCACCTGAGTTCGGTCCTCTGCCGAGGCGACGAGACCACGCAGGACCTTGGCGAAGACCCTTGTCTGCGCGGGGTGCTGAAAAAGCTCCGGCTCTTCAATCGCCAGACACAGCGACCGGGTTCCGTCCTCAGGCCGACGAGTTTCCGCAAGGTACTTCAACGCGGCAATGATCAGCGCTCGCTGGAAGCCGTGCCCCTGGCGACGCACCGAAGTCATGGCCGCGCCATCCCTGATGCTGACCGCAAAGGTTGTCTTGGCTGGCTTCGGGGTCTGCGCCACAGGCT
Source organism: Streptomyces sp. NPDC054770 (assembly GCF_053611985.1). Taxonomy (NCBI): domain Bacteria; kingdom Bacillati; phylum Actinomycetota; class Actinomycetes; order Kitasatosporales; family Streptomycetaceae; genus Streptomyces; species Streptomyces sp. NPDC054770. The sequence continues at coordinate 427,743 of NZ_JBSHBL010000001.1, read as the reverse complement.
TCACGATGATGTGCCGCCCCGTGCTGAATTTGGCGACCTCGTCGGACAGCGAACCCGACAACCTCTTCAGCATCGGCCCGTAAATCTCCTCGTGCACCTTCTCGCGAGCCGTCTGCGCGTCGTCGTCGATCGAGGTGAACCGAGCGTCAGCCTCAGAACGGTCCACCGCGTGCTCAAGGATCCGGCCTACCGCCGTAGCCTTGCCATCGTCCGCCTCCTCGTATGCGCGCAGGTCGGCGGAGATGAACACGAAGTCGATCAGCTTGGCCAGCAGCCCTTGGCCGGCGAACCCGAAGAACTGCGTGCCCTCGACGTCCGTTTCGGCGAGCCGTTCGCGATTCTTCGACTCCCAGACGCGCATGGCGGCCTCGGCATCGTCCCAGCCCTTTGCAGCAGGCAGATCCAGCCCAGGGTCGCTCTCCCGCAGCACCTTGTACGCGTTGTGCTTCTCGCGTTTCCCTTCATGCTGCCGGATTTCGTCGAACGGCGGGTACGCCAGCGCCTTCCCGGTGATCCGATCGTCCCCGTCCTCCCACGTACGCCAGATACGCACCGTTTCAATCCCGTCGGGCGCGTAGTAGCCCAACGCAGCGCGGTCGGAAGCCGTCAGCCCGTCGAACTCCACCTCCACACGGATCCGCTTGCCAACAGCCGCCGAGTGCACGTCCTCTGCCCCGAGCCCTCCGCCCTTGTCTCCGTTGAAGAACCAGTCAAGGGCGCGCAGCACGGTGGACTTGCCAACGCCCGTGGGGCCGATAAGGGAAGTGATGGCATCGAACGAGACGTCCAGCGTGCGCAGGCAGCAGAAGTTCTCGATACTTACGCGCTTGATCTTCACAGGCGTCCTGGGATGCAAAGGTATGGGGCTGCTAAGCCCACAGGGACAACTGTGACGCTAGCGCCAGACGTGACGTGTAGTCAGTTTCTTTTCATAATTGGATACATGAGACATCCGCTACAGGTCTCGTATCGGGACGGGAGTTCGTACAGATGTGCGGTCAGCGGTCGCGTCTGGATACGCCCCGCCAACCGCGAGACCGAAACCGGCACGCATCGGGGTGTGCCGTCGGCGGTACCAACCGCAGTAGCGCGACATCAAAGTAAGGCTTAGTACCGAGGCGCCCGCGCCATCGCCCCCGCGTGGTCCAGCCGGGCTGCCAGTCACATCATCGGGCTCCAGTACGCGGGCTGCGTACGTGTGATGCGTAAGAGGGTCCCCCGATCGAGGATCACCATCAGTTGGGGAACAGCGTCAGCACTTCAGGGGTGGCCGACTTCTCGCTCTCCTCGGACGCATCAAGCGCAAGGCGCGGCCTCGTCATGGTCGCCGTCGCGTAGACCTCGTTCGCAAGCTCGAAAGGCAGACCCGAGCGGGAGACGAGATCATCAAATGAGACCCCTGTCTCCTCACAGAGGCGGACCGCCTTTTCCAACAGCAGGGGGGCTTCACGAGGTCCGAGGTCACAAGGCTCCGGATCGCCGTGTTGAGAGAGCATCATCATGGCGCGCTTGTACGTCGTGTCCCGGAAGGCACCGAGAGCATGGGCACGGTAGACGAGAGCCTTGAGGGAAGTCCCCCACCGTCGCTTCAGCCCGTAGAGCGCCTCCCAGTCGAGCCTCTGCGGCAACTCCGCAAGGATCTCGGCGCTGGGCATCAAGAACTCGGCGGCGAAGTCATGCGCCTGGTTTTCAACAATGCGGCTGCCGGGCTCGGCGTCAAGGTGCATGACCAAGTGCCCAGCCTCGTGAGCGGCGTCGAATCGCGACCGAGCCTTGTCGTTCTTGGAAGGGTTCCGGAAGATCAACGGCCTACTCCCGTACCAATGCGAGAAGGCGTCCACCCGTTTGGACATAGCCGGTAGCTCCAGGACCACAGCACCATGGGCTTCGAGCAGTCGGGTCACATGGGGGATCGGGCCGCTAGGCACTCCCATGGCATCACGGGCATCGCGGGCCACAGCCGCGATGTCCGCCCTACTCGGCTCGGCTGGCAGGGACAGGCGCGGGAGTGCCGCAGAGGGAAGCTCCACGTAGTGCTCGACGGTCGTAACCAGCCGCCAGACGATCTTGCCGAACGCAACCGCCTGATCCCGCTGCAGCTGCGTTGTCGCCCTGAGACTTCGGAAGTGGGCGGCACTGGGCACCGTTGGATGCGGGTGCCCTGTAGTAAAGAACGTGGCGGGCACCCCCAAGACCATGGCCAGCTGCGCAACGACCGTGGCCGAAGGCCGACTCTGGCCCAGCTCGTACTGACTGACCGCTGCCGGCGTGAGATCCACCTTCCCTGCAAGCTCGTTCTTGCGCAGCCCTCGAAGCTGTCGGGCCGTAGTCAGAGCTTCGGGTTCGAAGGAGCGGGAGGCGAGCTCAGCGCCTCTCGATCCTCGCGGCGGTGTCGGCATAGATTTCTCAGTCTGTGTTCTCGCGCTCGTCGCGCGTCTCTTCGGTGCGCCGACGAAGCGGCAGGTCGTTCTCTTCGAGATCGGTATGGTCAGGTGCCTTCGGTGCCTTCCCTACAGCGGGCCGATCCTCGCGGGAATCCGTTTCAGACGGCAGCAGACCATCTCGATCCGAAACTCCCTCTGGGGGTAGCCCACCCAGGCCGACGAGCGCGTCCTCGGTCGACCGCGGAGCCGGGAGGCTCACCTGGAGATCATTGTGGATCTCAACGGTGCCATCAAGCCAGGGCGAACCGCCTTCTCGGTTGTCTCGCGGAAGCCCCACTTCGATGACGCAGTTTCCCGTCTCCGGGTCACCCGTGTGCATGATCCGAACATGCCCCTGCCGAACGGCCTCAGCAAAGCTCTCGGCCCAGTCCGGGTCCTGGTCGAAGGCCAACTGATCCTCCGGCGCGCTGTTCAGGACGGCGCCTCTCAGTCGAGCGGCGCTACCGTCCCAACTGAGCTGTTCGAGCTTGTCCCGCACCTTGTCAGGGGCCGTCAGCGGGAACTTGTAGATCCTCACGACCCATGGTCCGGAAGTGACTTCGATGGCCCCGCCGGCGACCCTTCGGACTGGAATCCCTGCTTGGTTGAGCTTCTGGAAGGAGAGGTTGGCGATGTTCCGCCAGACCAGCTGAGCGAAGGTGCCGTTGTCGTCCCCATGCGACGGGTCATGACGGTCGGCATTGGTCGCGTACACATCGCGCGCGACATCCCGGATGATCTCCAGCGCCCGCCGGAGATCACTCACTGCCTGCTGCAGAGTGATTTCCACGGATCGGACGATACCAGGAAGCCTCTAATCACGCGTGGAAATCAAGTAGATGCGCTCCCTGTCGATTCATACCTCAAGAGGCTGAGGACACCCGCGCGCCAGGCTGCCGCTCGCCACACCTACGACAGTCGGCACACCAGGCGGACGTAGTCCGCGCGCAGATCGTCGGAGCGATCGCGGGCGCGATCTTGGCTGACGCGATGTTCGCCGAGCCGCTGGTGAAGTGGTCCACACACGACCGTTCGGACGGGCACCTGTTGCTGGGCGAGGTGGTCGCGACGGCGGGCCTGATCCTGCTGATCTTCGGCCTGGCACGCGTCGGCCGCCTGCAGTACGCCCCCGTGACCGTCGCCTCCTGCATCGGCGCCACGTACTGGTTCACCTCGTCGACGTCCTTCGCCAACCCGGCGGTGACCATCGGCCGCACCTTCACCGACACCTTCGCGGGCATCGCGCCGGGCTCGGTCCTGGGGTTCATCGGCATGCAACTCGTCGGCGCCGTGGTCGGGCTGGCGCTGGTGGCGCTCATCTCCATGTCGGGCCGGAAAGCCGCCGAGTGACACGTACTACGAGAAAAGGGCAGGCGTCGGCTGCCGCGCGTTGCGTCTAATAGAGGGCGTGACTGATCAGGCTTCTCCCGCGTTGTGGCGGTTCATCCAGGACGACGACCCCGACGCGTTCACGCTCATCGTGGAAACCGCGAACGGGCAGTACGTGCGGCGCATACGTCCAGCACTGCCCCTGCCCTCCGGCGTGGAACACGGCCCAGGCGCCGAGGTGGCGGCGCACACCGCTGCCGCCACCTGGGGACTGTCCGACTTCGTCTTCCAGTCGGCCTACGCGAGCAAGGGCTCTGGGCGACGCGAGCTCGGCGACCGGCTGCTGCTCGCCGGCGGACGAGGAGCGGTGATCCAGGTCAAGGCGCGCACGATCCGGCCCAAGGACGCGGACAGCGAGGTGGCCTGGATCCAGAAGGTGGCGACCAAGGCCGTGCGCCAGGCCAAGGGCACCGTACGCCAGTTGCGGTTGCTGCCCGCCAACATGGCCAACGGCCGTGATCGCACGCTGTCCGTCGACGGCAACACCTACGAGTGGATCGGGGTGTTCCTGCTGGACCACGAGCACGTACCCGAGGGCACGATCTGCCCGCTGGAGCCGATCGGCATCCCCATGATCGCCCTGACCCGGCGGGACTGGGACTTCCTCTTCGACCAGCTGCGCTCCACCACCGCCGTCCTGGACTACCTCTTCCGCGCCGCCGGCGAACCTCCCGTAGCCCTGGGCGAAGAGCCCGTGCGGTACTACGAGTTCGCCGCGGCCGACGCCGCTGCACCTCCCGGCCCCCTCAACCCTGCGGTCGCCGCACTCGGCGGAACTTCCTACTCCACCCCGCTGCTCCCGCAGGCCCCGGTGGGGTCGGACCACGCGCACCGGGTCATGCGCATCATCATGGAGGATGTCGCCGCCAGCGCCATCCGAACGCAGATCAGCGAGCCCAACAGGCAGCTCCTCCTCTCCGACCTGGACAAGCTGCCGGTCGGATCGCGCGCCGAGTGGGGACAACTGCTGTTGGACATGCTGGCCGACGTGCGCGAGGTGCCAGACGGCGAGACCAAGTGGCGCTGGCGCCGCTCCATCGACCCGTCCGGCACCCGCCAGCTCATCTTCGGATGCACCGCGCGCTTCGGCCCCGAGGTGGAAGCCGCCTTCCAGTCGTACGTACTGCTGCGCCATCACCAGCTCCACCAGCAGACCGGCCTGGCCGAGCAAAGCTCCACCCTCGGTGTGCTGCTCACGCCGCGCCCCGATGGCAACAAGCCCTGGGACACCACCCTGGTGCGCACCGAGGGCGACAACAACCTGAGTTCCGAAGAGGTGGAGCGGTACACGCAGCTCTGGAACCCCCAGCCTGCCGAAGCCGCCTGAGCACGGTCTCCGGCGTTCAGTTGATGGTGGGACTGCGGCGCTCGATGGGCACGGCGTCCCGTCACCGGCCGTGATGCCGACGCAGGCGTTCGCGGTGCCGATGCCGCGGAAGCGCCACGCTGGTGCAGCGCGACGGTGGCGGTGTCCTCGGGGAAGATCCAGGAGCGAATGGTCCGGACGCCGGTAGCCTCGGTGGAGTCGATCAACGCCTTGCGGAGCGCGGAGACCAGTCCGCGCTCCGCGAACGTCGAGGGGGGCGACGTACCGCGACGGTGCGCCCCTCTCGGCTGCCGGTCGCCTTCAGGCCGAAGTCGGCGCAATGGTCAGCAGTTTACCCATCGCGGCCAGGACGGACGGCTCGACGCGGTAGTAGATCCAGGTGCCGCGCCGCTCGGAGGTGAGCAACCCGGCCTCCTTGAGCTTCTTCAGATGGTGGGAGACGGTCGGCCCCAGTGAACGCGCTCACCACCGACCAGCTGCCCGTAGTGGTCATCGGCGCCGGCCCCATCGGCCTCGCCGCCGCCCACCTCGTCGAGCGCGGCATCGAACCCCTGTTCCTGGAAACCGGCCCGGCCGCCGGGAGCGCCGTACGCGAGTGGTCGCACGTCCGTCTGTTCTCCACCTAGGTCGAGGTCACCCACCCGGTCACCGAGAAGCTCCTCGCCCCGACCGGCTGGGTGCGCCCCGACGCCTCCACCTACCGTATTCGCGCTGATCTCCGGCCCCTTCCCCCTAGTCGTCGGCATCGCCTTCTTGGCCGGCATGGTGCGCGGCAACCTCACCCTGCTCCAGGCCACCGCGGTCACCGACCGATGGGTACGACCCGCTACGGGCGCCTGTCAGGGCTGTTGGCTGCTCCGGCGACCATCGCGTCTGCCCTGGCGCCGTTCGCGGGAGCCGCCCTGACCGGACCGCTCGGCCGCTATCCCGGACTGTTCCCGCGCTGGCGTTGGCCTATGGGGCGGCGGCTCCCTTTGCGGTCGGCAGGGCCCGAGGCGTTGGCCCCAATTGGAGCCGTGCGCTCGAAGTACAAGGCTCTCAGGGCAAGTTGAAGAAATGGGCTGGGCGGCGCACTGTGCCACACTCCCGGTCTCCCGTGCGGCCGAACAATAGAACTGGCCCTTGACGTCCAGTAACTGCCCTAGATTCCAAGCAATCTCAGGTCGTGTCTTGCGGCACGTCCTGTCCGCGCCCTGGGCGGCCCGGCTTCGCGCTGGGGTGCCAGGAAGAACAGACGTCTGCAGGGGCAGTGGCCGGCACCACGCCCTGTCGGGCCCTGTTGACCCCGCCGGGGTCACCCCATTCGAAGAGCCAGCAGTACCCACCGTGGGAGCCGTAGCTCCCGAACTGAATTCTTGTGCCGGCGGGATGCCGGTTCGACCATCCAGAAATGGTCGAACTGCTCCCGCAGGGAGAGGTTCGACCACTCAGCAGAGAGGCCAGAACCTTGGGCGACAGTTTGACGATCGCCGTCCTGACGATCTCCAGCGTGATCACCTTGATCCTCTTTGTCGTCAAGGGAATCCTCGACCAGCTCCCCGGAGTCTTCAGATCCTGGCGCCGAGTCATCGAAGCGATGCACGGCAACGCAGGGCGTCGCGAAGGGGAGACAGATCCTCAGAGCGGTCAGGGCGACTGACACGGCTGTGGATCAGCTCGCCACAGTGACCGCTCGAAAATTCTCCGGCCGTGTCATGAGAATCTCCTCCTCGCACCTCTTCAGAGATGTACCGCCACCGCCCCGACGAACCAAGGGGATTGGAGGCAACCGAATCGGAGGAGGTGTCCCGTGGAAGTTGCGGGCGCAGTGTTGTCCATCGCCGTCATCCTGGCTCCCAGTCTGAAGGGGTGGGTTGACAGCGTCTCCTACCGCAACCGGGCGCAGGCCAGGGCGGCTCTGATCCAGGCGCGGCGGGGCCCAGAGAACGACGGTGGCAGCGGAGAGAAGGAGAGGAAGCGGGGGGAGGGCCTTGTCTGACTATCCCAATGACGTGGCGGCTGAAACTCTGGGCGCCCTGTATCGGAATCACCGCGGCGAGATGGAAGGGCTCGCTCGTCGGCTGCTGGACGCGGAGCGGATTCCGGAGTCCGTACTGTCTGCCGAGGATGTGGTGCAGGCCGCATTCACCAAAGCGCTGCGCACTGCTGAGCAGATCCGCGAACCCCGCGCGTATCTCTTCACGATCATCCGTAACGATGTGCGGGCAGCAAGCCAGCAGAACCGGCGACGAGCAGTCCTAGCCACCACGCCTGCCCAGCAGACACGACCGACAGACGTGCACGTGGCGGACTTCAGCGACTTGGTCGCCAATCGGATGGCCGTGCACAAAGCCTTGTACGACCTGCCTCCACAACAACGCACCGCGGTGTGGGCGACCAAAGCCCTGGAGTACACGCAGGCCGAGACGGCCGAGGCGATGCAGAAGAAGCCGGGGACCGTCGCCAGGCATGTCGTACGCGCAGTAGCCGCTCTCCGTGCCCACCTGGTGGCACTGGCGGTGGTGGGCATCATGGCTCTGTCTGTCGCGGGAAGCCGCCTCCTCCGGACAACGCAGCCCGCAGGAAGCCCACCCGATGTCCTACTACCTCATCTACCGTCGGCCTCAACCTGGCTCTACGTGGCCACAGGCTGCCTTCTCGTATTCGCCCTCGGCACCTTGGCGTTCCGAGCCTGGACACGTCGCAGGATTGCAATCCAAGAGGGTGGCGCCTTCGCACCACGCCCCCTCATGGAACGGTTCCGTGAATCGTTCACGTTGCCATTCACAAGGCCCGTTCGGCGACGCCCCCCGCCAAGAACGCATCTGTCCGAGGAAGAGCTTGAGGACGAGGAAGTCCCCGACGGCTACACCCGGACCCGCCTGCCCAGGCATGGCTTCTAGACACTGACCTGTTCTCCGGGTTCCCACGATCCGGTCGGCGCCTCAGGCTCAGGCTCGGAGGAAAACGGACCGCCCGCAAGGACGACGAGGACATCGACACCGTGAACCTGCCAGGCGGTGTCGATGTCTCGCTGCAGGACACCTGCGACGGCAAGATGTGCACCCGCAACTGCATGGACCATCGGTCGACAATGCGCCAGAGACTGAGCAGAGTGGAGGAGCGCCAAGGTCGGGGGTCGTTCCATCCGTAGCACGCCGTGCCCAGCGCGTGCCCATAAGGACGGAGAACCACGGTCAACAGCGGTGCAATCGAACCTGAAGGGCCACCCGACGACAGGGCATCTTCGCTGGTCAGAGCCATGTGTCTCTCCAAGCGCCGTCGCTTCCCAAGCTGAGAGCGCGAGTTCGATTCTCGTCCCCCGCTCCATCTGAAGCCCGAGGTCAGCGGCCTGGGGCTGGTGTACTGGCGGGGATCTTTCCGCAGGATCCGGCCTCTTGGCGCATCGAAGACGGGGCACGTGGAGGGCACGAGTTCTCGGCGGCCATGGCAGGCTCACCGTCCCTGACACCGGACGGTTCCCCTGACCTGTGGTTTCGCTGTATCAACCGCATCGGTCACGCCTGTGGGCTCTCAGCCCGTCTGTCCCCTCGGAGAGACGGATGGCGTTTGCGGGCGCCGCAGCACTATGGGTTGCCCAACTCCTGCCCAGCAGACAGGACTTCGACATCCCCTCAGGCGATGTCGTGGATGTTGTGCTCGGTCAGGTCGGATGCGTGCCGGGCGACGGCACGGTAGTCGGCATCGTCGTGGAGGACAGCCAAGCCATGGTGAGCCGCGGTAGCAGCGATGACGAGGTCGACCGCTGAGGCGCTGCGATGCTCCCCGGCCCGGGCCATGCGGTGCTGCACCGCACCGATCCAGCGCCCCGCGTTCTTCGGCACCGACGCATCTGGGTAGAGGTCAGTGAACATCTCCATGATCTCGTCGTACTCGCGCCCGTTCCGCGCGCTGTGAAGAAACTCGGCGCGTTGCACGTAGCAGGATGCGATGGCACCGGCATCGATCGCGTCGTGCCAGGCCGATTGCAGCTTGGGATCGCGGAGCAGCCGGACCAGGCCGGAGGTGTCGAGCAGGTAGATCACCGGTTGTGCTTCTCCGCCCGCTGCAGGCGCTCGGCGTCCTCGACGGCACCCCACTCACGCGCGCGCTCGAAGTGACGGCTGATCCGAGCCGCACGCTCCTGCTGCTCGGCGTAGAAGTGCAGCGCGAGATTGACCGCCTCTTTCTTGGTCCTGACCTTGGCCAGGGCCATGGCGCGTTCCAGGGCATCGTCATCGATGTCGATCTGGGTCACAGACATACCGCACCTCCCACGCAATGCAATGTTGGTAATGTACATAGAAGAATACGTCACCAACATTTGAACGTCCACGTCCGAGGTGGCGGATCCCGGCGACGGCACTCCAGATCAGTCTGTGGTGCCCGTGCCCAGCGTGCCCTCAGGATCTGCCGGTAGGCGGGCTGGGCGATGGCGGCGTCGGTCGCGGCGTCTCGATCCGGCTTCGGTGTAGCCCAGGGGCAGTGCGGTGGAGCGGGTGATCTCCAGTCGGGACAGTTCGTCCTCGACGGCGGCCAGTTGCTCGCTGAGCCTGGCGATCTGGGTTCGCCGGTCGTCGGCGGCGACCGCACCAGCCTCCCGCTCGGCGACCATCTGGAACGGAGAGGTCGTCACAGCGTGCTCTGTCAGGCGTCGCGCCAGGTCTAGGCGGCGGTGTCGGTCAGGCGACGGGAGATGATGCCGAAACCTCACATAACACCCTCTGGGCCGGCCGGGTCGGTGCCGTCGGGGAAGGAAAGGTCCGTCTCCGCAAGGGGTGCGTGGGCGGGAAGGTGCGGCCGCGGGCGGGCGGTGGGCGGATCGGCGCCCAGGCGCTCGCAGGTGAGCGCCGAGACCAGGACCGCGTCGTCGACGGCGGCCGCCAGCACGGCCGCGGTGGCGGTCGCGACGGTCTCCGGTGTGTGCAGTCCGCGGCGGAGCAGGGCACCGAGCAGCCCGGAGGTGAAGGCGTCGCCCGCGCCGACGGTGTCGACCACCGCGGCCTTCCGGCCGGGACGGCTCACGCTTTCCGCACTCGTGTGGAAGGCGTGCGCGCCGTCGGGGCCGTCGGTGATGACGACGAGGAGCGCGCCCAGTTCCAGCCAGCGGGCGGCGACCCGCTCGACCGGGGTGTCCGGGTAGAGCCACTCGACGTCCTCGCGGCTCGCCTTGACGATGTGGGCGACGCCGACGCTGCGTTCGACGGCCCGCCTGCCGCGCTCCGGGTCGCCCAGCAGGACGGGACGGACGTTGGGGTCGTAGCTGATCAGTGCCGTACCACTGGCGCGCAGCCGTTGAACGGTGGCATGGATGTGGTCACCGGCCGGTGGTGTCCAGGAGGCGACCGAGCCGAAGTGCAGTACGGCGGTCTCCGGGGGGACGTGGGCGGCCTCCACCTGCGTCCACTGCCAGTCCGCGGTGCCCTCCAGGTAGAAGTCGTAACTCGCCTGCCCCTCCGCGTCCATGGAGACGACGGCCAGCGTGGTGGGTTCGGTCGCCGCCGGGGCGTACGTCAGGTCGATGCCCTCGGCGGTGGCGTGGGCACGCAGGATCCGGCCGAAGGCGTTGTCGGCCAGCCGTGCCATGAGGGCGCAGCGGTGTCCCAGCCGGGCCAGGCCGACGGCGACGTTGAACGGGCTGCCGCCGGGCCGGGCGCGGTAGTCGCCGGGCGCGTCGAGCTGGACCAGATCGATGAGGGCTTCGCCGATCACGGTCACGGCCGGGAGCCGTCCCGTTGCCTGGTTCGGTTCAGTCATGGCGGGGGCCTCCGGCCGGGACCTCGCCGGAGCCCCGCTGGATCAGCCGGGTCGGCACGGTGACGGTGCGGGTGGGGGCCGGGTCGCCGTCCAGTCTGCGGAAGAGCATCTCGGCGGCCGTCCTGCCCATCTGCTCGACGTCCTGGGCGATGACGGAGATCCCGGGGCTGAGGATGTCGGCGAGGGGGAAGTCGTCGAAGCCGAGATGGGCGACGGTGTCCTGCAGGCCGAGGGTTCGCAGCGCGCGAACGGCCCCTATGGTGACGAAGTTCTGGCTGGTGAACAGCGCCGTGGGTGGGTTCGGCAGGGACAGGAGCTGCTCGGTGGCGGCGATGGCCGCCTGCTCACTGGACCCTGTGTGCCGGACTATCCCGTCGTCGTACTCGATGTGCGCGACTTCCAGGGCGTGCCGGTAACCGTCGAACCGCTGGGCGGCGGTGGGGATGGACGCCCGGTCGCCGAGGTAGGCGATGCGGCGGTGGCCGGCCTTCAGCAGGTGGTTGACGGCGGTGACGGCGCCCTGCCGGTTGTCGGAGACGACGGCGTCCGCGGCGAGCAGGCCGGCCTCGCGGTCGACGAAGACCATGCAGGTGCCGGTGTGCTGCTCGCTGATCAGGTAGCTCTGGTCGCGTCCCGCCGGGACGATCACGAGCCCGTCGACCCGCCGGTCGATGAGCGCCCTGGCCAACTCCCGTTCGCGGGCCGGATCCTCGTCGAGGCTGCCGACGAGGACCAGCACGCCTCGTTCCCGCGCCACGTTCTCGACGGTGCGGGTCAACGCGGCGGAGAAGGGGTTGGCCGCGTCCTCGACGAGCATGCCGATGGTGGCCGTACGACCGTCCCCGCGGCGCAGGCTGCTGGCGGTCAGGTTGGGTCGGTAGCCCAGTTTGTCGGCGGCCTCGCGGACCCTGGCCACGATCGCCGGATCGACGGTGGGGACGCCGTTGACCACGCGCGAGACCGTCTTGATGGCCACGCCGGCCAGCGCCGCCACCTCACGCATGGTGGGGCGGCTGCGGGTCGATCGGGGCGGCGACTCGCCCTGAGTCATCGTTGTCTCCAACCGGGTACGCGTTACCTACTCGTTGCGGGCGCATGTCTATCAGCCCCTTGACGCCCTCGTCCATACGGGCCCAGTATCCCGTCCAGTCAACGTTGTCTCAGCGTCGGCCAAGGGACGGGCTCCGAAAGGGATCACGCTATGACCATCTCAATCAGCCAGGTGTCGGGCCGCCGCCGTCGGCGTACCCGGGTGGCGGCGATCGGCGTCACCGTGTGCCTCGGCGCCACGCTGGCAGCCTGCGGCTCCTCCGACAAAAGCTCCTCTTCCTCCGCCTCGGGCGGCAGCGGCAAGGTGGGGGTCTCGCTGATCCTGAAGACGCTCACCAACCCGTACTTCGTGAGCATGGAGAAGGACGCCAAGACGCAGGCCGCCAAGGACAACGTGGGCCTCACGGTGGCGGCGGGCAACACCGACGGCGACACCCAGACCCAGATCACCGCCATCGACAACGCCATCGCGCGCGGCGACAAGGGCATCCTGATCACCACCAACGGCGACGCGGTGAACACCGCGCTGGGTCGCGCCAAGGCGGCCGGGCTGTTCGTGATCGCCCTGGACACCGCGCCCAACCCGGCGAGCGTCGCGGACATCACCTACGCCACCGACAACGAGCAGGCGGGCAAGCTGGACGGCCAGTACGCCGCCGCCGCCCTGAACGGCAAGCCCGCGGTCATCGCCATGCTCGACCTGTTCAACAACCAGGTCGTCTCCGTCGACATCAACCGCGACCACGGCTTCCTGGAGGGCATGGGCATAGACCCGGGCAGCAAGACCGAGAACGGCAAGGAAGCCAAGTCCGGCAAGTACACCGGCGGCAAGGGCGGCACGTACACCGTCGCCTGCCACCAGCCCACCCAGGGCGCCATCGACGGCGGCCGCACCGCGATGGAGAACTGTCTGTCGGCGAACCCGGACATCAACGTCGTCTACGCGATCAACGAGCCCGCGGGCGAGGGCGCGTACAACGCGCTGAAGGCGGCCGGCAAGGAGAAGAGCGTCGCGATCTACGCGATCGACGGCAGCTGCGCCGGCCTGAAGAACGTGACCAGCGGTGAGTTCGCCGCCGACGCGGTGCAGTACCCGGGCAAGATGGCGGCCCTCGGCGTCAGCTCGATCGCCAAGCTGGCCCGCGGCGGCAGCAAGCCCAGCGTGACCAACGGCAAGTCGTTCTACGACACCGGCACCGCGCTGGCGGCCGCGAAGTCCCTGGACGGCCTGACCGTGCAGTCCCCGTCGCAGGCCGCCTCCGCCTGCTGGGGCAGCTGACACCCCCTGAGCTCGGTGCGACGCCGGACCCGGCACGGCGCCGGCGTCGCACCCGCTCCGCCCGAGCCCATGAGCCCGTACCAGGGAAGAAACCGGAAGGACCCCCTGTGACCACTCACGTGGACAGTCAAGCCACACCGGCACCGGCGGAGGAGTTCCTCAACCGGCCCGCCACTCCCGCCCAGCGCATCCACTCGGTACTGCACCGTCAGCCGGCCCTCAGCCCGGCCATCGTCCTGGTGCTCGCTGCCGTCGTGTTCTCCCTGGTGAACGAGCGCTTCTACGCGTTGCAGAACCTCTCGCTGGTCGTCCAGCAGGTGGCCGTCATCGGTTCGCTCGCCGTCGGGCAGACGGTCATCATCCTCACCGCCGGCATCGACCTGTCGATCGGCGCGGTCATGGTGCTCTCCTCGCTGCTGATGTCGAAGCTCGTCGCGGACAACCACTGGCCCGGGGTGTTCGCCCTGCTGGCCGGGGCGGTCGTCGCGATAGCCGCCCAGGCCGTCAACGGGTTCCTGGTGACCAAGGTCAAGCTGCCGCCCTTCATCGTCACCCTCGGCACCCTCAGCGTCTTCACGGCGATCACCCTGATCTACGCCAAGGGCCAGACCATCGCCCTGCAACCGGGCAACATCCTCATGTGGAGCGGCGAGACCGTCTCCCTCGGGCAGTTGAACCTGACCAACGGCGTCCTGCTCATGATCGCCCTGTACGCGGTGGTCGGCTACGCCCTGCGCTACACCGCCTGGGGACGCCACCTGTACGCGGTCGGCGACGACATCGAAGCCGCCCGCCTCGCCGGCATCTCCGTCAACCGCGTGCTGCTCAGCGCCTACATGCTGGCCGGGTTCACCATCGCGGTGGGCGCCTGGGTCCTCATCGGAAGGGTCGGCGGCGGCGACCCCAACAGCGGCCTCAACGCCAACCTGCAGTCCATCACCGCCGTCGTCATCGGCGGCACCAGCCTGTTCGGCGGCCGCGGCGTGGTCTTCGGCTCACTGATCGGCGCGCTGATCGTCCAGGTCTTCGTCAACGGCCTCGCGCTGGCCGGCATCGACCCCAACTACCAAGTCCTCGCAGTCGGCGTCCTGGTGATCGCGGCTGTCTCCGTCGACCAGTGGATCCGGAGTGTGAAGTCGTGACGACCGCCACCGCCCCCGTTCTCGAAGCCAAGGGCCTGGTCAAGGTCTTCGGCCGGGTCGTCGGCCTGAACGACGTCGACCTCACCCTCAACCCCGGCGAGGTCCTCGCCGTCATCGGTGACAACGGCGCCGGCAAGTCCACCCTGATCAAGTGCCTTTCCGGGGCCCTCGTCCCGGACCGGGGCAGCATCCTCGTCGACGGCAAAGAGGTGAACTTCAAGCGCCCGCAGGACGCCCGCGACGCCGGCATCGAGACGGTCTACCAGACCCTCGCCGTGGCCCCTGCCCTGGACATCGCCAGCAACCTCTTCCTCGCCCGCGAGATCCGCCGCAAGGGCATCCTCGGGTCGGTGTTCCGGATGCTCGACACCGGCGAGATGAAGAGGCAGGCCGCCGACCACATGAAGCGGCTCGGCATCGGCACGCTGCAGAACATCAGCCAGGCGGTGGAGACGCTCTCCGGAGGCCAGCGGCAGTCCGTGGCGGTCGCCCGGACGGCGGCGTTCGGCGGCCGCGTGGTGATCCTCGACGAACCCACCGCCGCCCTCGGCGTCCGCGAGACCGGACAGGTCCTCAAGCTCATCCGCGACCTGCGCGACCAGGGCCTGGGCATCATCCTGATCAGCCACAACATGCCCAACGTCTTCGAGGTCGCCGACCGCATCCACATCCAGCGGCTCGGCGGCCGTGCGGGCGTCATCACCCCGCAGTCGCACTCCATGGAGGACGCGGTGGCCATCATGACGGGCGCGAAGAAGCTCGCCCCCGAAGCGAGCTGAAGGGAACGCCAGGGTATGACCGCCGAGTACCGGATCGCCGAGGACCGTCTCGGCGGCGAACCCACCCTTGTCGTCTCCGCGCCGGACGGTTCCGCACGCGCCGTCCTCGCCCTGCGCGGTGCGACGCTGCTGAGCTGGCAGGTGAGGGACGGAGCCCGGCTGCGGGAACTGACGGACGGCTACCGCGACGAGAAGGAACTGCTGTCCCAGGACGGCGTACGGGCCGGTCTGCTGGCCCCGTTCCCCAACCGCATCGCCGACGGCCGCTACCGCTACGACGGACACGACCACGACCTGTTGCCCGGCCGCCGCACGGACCGCCTGATCTACCACGGTTTCGCCCGGGAGGCGCCGTTCGAACTCGTCCGCACCACCACGACGGCCGACTCCGCCCGCCTGCTGCTGCGCAGCACGAGCATCAGACCGGGCCGCTACCCCGGTTACCCGTTCGCCCTCGACCTGGAGGTGGAGTACACCGTCAGCGGCCGGGAGCTGGGCGTCGTGATCCGCGCGACGAACGTGGGCGACGCCACCGCTCCCTACGCGGCGGGCTGGCACCCTTACTTCACCCTGTCGCGCCCCGTCGACGACCTGGTCCTGCACATCCCCGCCCACACCCTGATCCGCACCGACGCGTCCCTCGTCCCCCTGCACGGCGAGGACGGCCGGATCCCCCTGGACCGTTCCCCCGACATGGACTTCCGGACGCCGAGACGACTGGGCGACGCGGTCATCGACGCCTGCTTCGCAAACCTTTCCCCCGGCCCCGACGGTCGGACCGAGACCGTACTGAGCGACCCGGCGACCGGTGGGGAACTGCGGGTGTGGCAGTACGGCGGCTACCTGCACGTCTTCACCGGAGACACCCTGGCACGAGACCGCCGCGCCGCCATCGCCCTGGAACCCGTCGAGGCCACGACCGACGCCTTCAACCGCCCGGAACACGCCGGCGCCCTGGCCCTGGAACCCGGCCGACACCGCCTGTTCCGCTTCGGCGTCAGGTACGCGTCTCCGGGAAGCGCGCATCCGCGAAACGGCCGGCCCACGGCTTCGTGATCGAGACGGTATTGCACGCACAAGGCCCTGGTACTCAACGGAAACGGGCCCCACGCGGAACCGGAGTCGAGGGCGCTCCCGGCGGGACTGCGGGTGTCGGCCCACGCGGGCAGGGCGGTGACCACGCCGGTCGCTGCCAGGATGGCGAACACGGCGGTGAGCAGCCACGCGGCCCGGGGCGTGACCATCGTGATGCTGACGGCCGCGTACAGGACGAGCCCGGCCGGCACACCGGCCGGCAGCCCGGGCACGGCGGGCAGGAGCTGGGCTACGCACAGCGCGGTGACGACCTGGCCGGGGGTGGCGCCGAGGGTGCGGGCGACGGTCCAGCAGGATTTCTCGCAGCTGTCGTAGCAGCATGCGCACCACACCCGGCCCCACGACGGCGCCAGGCACCCATGTGCAGTCGCGACGGCTCCGCTCAGTCGACCTGCGCGTTGAGAACCCGACTGCGGAGAAGACACATTGGGCACGACGGCCGGCCACCCTGCGGCGTCGTGCCCACAGCGTGCCCTTCAGGGCGGACAACCACGGTCAACAGCGGCGCCACCGGGCCCCAACGCCAGTAGCAGCACAAGGAATCTGCGCAGGTCAGAAGGTGAGAGGCCGCCAAGGCGCCGTCGCTTCCCAAGCTGAGAGCGCGAGTTCGATTCTCGTCACCCGCTCCAGCAGAAACCCCCAGGTCGTGGACCCGGGGGTTCTTTGTTGTCCAGGCCAGTGGGCGGGGGCCGGGCAGGCCGCCGGCATCGGGGACGTCGAGGCGCACGCCGAAGCCGACCGACCCCACGATTCAGGGGGCCGCCAGAACCGGGCGGGCGGCATGCAGCACGCGGTGCCGGCTGACCGACCCCGGGCAGCGCAGGGGAGCGGGGCAGCGTCCGGCTCAGACGACCGCTGCCCCGCCGTCCTCCGTCGCTGTGGGGTCCGCGTCAGGACGGTCGCAGGATGACCCCTGGTGGGTGAGGGTGGCGAAGCAGCGGTGGCCGCTCGTCCACTGGTCGGTGACGGTGAGGGCGAGCCCGGCGGCGATCCTGTGGAGCGCTGGTCGTCCCAGTCGGGCCCAGGGAAAGTACGGCCCGGCCTGGCCTTGGACGTTCTCGAACCGGGCGGTGCACTGCTCTTGCACGTCCTGGGGGTCGACCTCGACGACGAGGCATCCGGTGGGGGCGATGAGGCCGCCGCAGCGGCGCAGCAGGCCACGCGGGTCGCCTCCGATGCCGATGTTGCCGTCGATGAGCAGCACCGTCTGCCAGCCCTTCTCGGCCGGTAGCCGGTCGAAGACGGATGCCCGAAGTGCGAGCCCGCCCAGGGCGGTGGTCAGTGCGACCGCGCGAGGTGTGATGTCGACCCCGAGGGCGAAGACTCCCTGGCTCAGGAGTGCTCTGCACATACGGCCCGGGCCGCAGCCGATGTCGATGACGGGGCCGGTGCAGCGTGCCAGGACGGTGTTGTCGGCCGCCGTGGGCTGCTCGTGCCAGCGGTGGACGGGCATCCGGATGCGGCGCCCGCCGTCCAGCCGTAGGTAGACCGGTCCGCGGCCGGGTCGCAGGGCGAGCGCGTAGGGGTCCTCGTCGGCGTCCTCGTCGGCGTCGTACAGCTCGTCCTCGTCCGTTGTCACGGTGCTGCGCCATCCCCGGCAGGGGGCCGGCTCCCGTCGCTGCTGCCGGGCCGGCGCACGCGGCGCAGTCTCACCGCGAAGGCGACCGCGGAGGCCGCGAAGAGCACGCCGGTGATCGCCAGCCATCGGCCGAGGTAGACGCTGTCGGACAGGCCCGTGTCACCGGGGTAGGGGACTGCCAGACGGAGGATGAGAGGAAACCAGACCAGCAGGAGCAGACCTGACAGGAAGGCGGGGACGCGCAGGTGGTTGATCCATGGCACCGTCGGTCTGGTGGAGGCATCGGCGCGGTGTCGTAGTACAGAGAGGGCCGACAGGTCGGACAGCGAGTACAGGGGCAGCAGGATCAGGTCGTGGAGGACGGCCGCCCCGACGAACCAGATCGCCACCTCCCACGGCTGGACGGCGAACAGGCGCACCATGGCGTAGCCGGTGAGGGCGAACGAGGCGATCAGGACGAGCAGGTGCAGGGGTTCGGAGCCGTACCAGCGGACGAATCGTGCCATGGTCACGCCCTGAAGGTGAGCCGGTGGACCCACTTGGTGTTGTTCACGCCGGGGTTGGCCGGGACGATGATGCGGGCCGGGTAGCCGTGGTCGAGTGTGAGGGCCGCGCCGTTGACGCGGAGGGCGAGCAGCGCTCGGGGGTCGTGGATCTGGTTGCCGCGCAGCACCACCCTGGTGAAGGGGCCGGGCGGTTGGATCGACTGCACCAGGACGCTTCCCGCACCGGGCAGGCCGGCCAGAGCGGCGAGGTCGGCCAGCCGAAGGCCGCTCCAGTGCTGGTCCTCGGTGGACCATCCCTCCACGCAGGCGATCGGCAGTGCGGCGGCGTGCTGGGGCATCGCCAGGAGCTGCTCGCGGGTGAAGATCTGTGGTGGTCCGTGTCCGTGGAGCTCCAGTCGCCAGGTGCGGCCGACGAGCGCGGGGGTGATGCCGACCTTCGCCGCCGTCTTGTTGACCTGGAAGGCGTTCGGGCCGCTGCCGGGGTCGCGGTTGTGCGGTGCGAGCAGTGCGGTGGCGCGCAGCCGGCCGCCGATGCTCTGTCCGGCGGTCACGACGAGGAGGAGCAGCGATCCCGCGCCCACCATGCCGAGCGCGCCGCGGCGGGTCATCGTCGGCGCGGCGGGGGCGGCCGCCACCAGGCCGTCGGGATCGGGGGGTTCGGGCACGGTGTGGGCGAGGTCGGTGCGGAGTTCGGTACTCAGGCTGCGCGAGCGCAGGGCCCGGGTCATCCGGCCGAGTCTGAGGCACACGTGGACGACGAAGGCGGCGATGAACACCCAGGCGCCGTAGAAATGGAGGCGGTAGAACGAGCCCGGGAAGACGTAGTAGAGCTGGATGTTCAGGATTCCGGTGACGAATTCGAAGATGACGCCGCCGACCAGCATCAGCAGGGACAAGCGCTCCAGGCCATGGGCGACGGAGCGTACCGGCAGCCATTCGAACAGCTTCGGGATCACCGACCACAACTTGACCAGCAGCACCGGTACGAGGACCACGCCCAGTGTCACGTGCACGCCCTGGAGCAGCCGGTAGAGCCAGTAGGGATGCGTGGGCCAGCTGAAGAGGTAGAAGCCCAGGATGCCCTTGTCGGGGGTCTCGTCGTTGAGGGGGCTCAGCCCGGGGTTGTAGGCGGCGTAGGAGAGCAGTCCGGTGATGAACAGCAGCGGAATGCCGACCAGGAGGACCAGGCCGAATACCGAGGTCAGCCAGGGCCCGCGGATCGGACTGCGCCAGAATCCGGGGCGGAACGGACCCGGGGGCGGGGGCAGCTGCCCGACACGCTCTGCCGTTCCGCGAATCCGACCACGGCCCGCAGCCGCAGCGGCAGCCACAGTGCCACGTGCGCGCTTCAGCCGCTTCAGCGCTGACGTCTCTTCCGGTCTCGGGTGTCGCGACCCACCGGTCGGGGCCGGACCCGACGGCCGTCCGCCACCTGCCATCGGCCGTCTCCTCCAGTCTTCGAGCCGCGCTCCCGGAACGACGACTCTCCATGTCACGATCCGTGCCGGACAAACAGGACACCTACAAGCTGGCACAGGTCAGGTGGGCTGTCCGGGCCTGAGGCGCAAGCGGGTGTCCGTCACCAGCCGAACGGCGGCACCACTGCCTCGTTGATCTCCAGACCTCCGTGCCTCGCGGTCGCGCCGCCCTTGTCAGGGGTGGTGCGTTCTTCCACGGCCGTGCGGTCGACGAGCGCGCCGCGGGCGGGGATGCCCTCGGCACGCTCGACGACAGAGGGGCTCGCATCCTTCTGTCGCCGGCCGTGCGCCCACCGGCGTCAGCGGGAATTACTGCCCGGGTGGCCGGTGGGCCTTCGTCACCTCTGCCGAACCCGCCGGCATCCTCGCGGCTCTCGACGCGCTGGGCTGACGATGCGGCGTGCCACGCTCGGTGGCGGAGACGGACGCTGCTTCCGGGCTGTGCCCGGCTGCTCCGGCCACTGGTGTCCCTACCGGTGTTCGGGGTTCTCGTAGTCGTGGCGGCAGCCGGCGTCCCAGGCCGTGCGCTGGTTGCCGTAGGCGGGGATGCCCCCGAGGTCCTTCAGCGCGCGGGCCAGGTGGAGCAGGTTCCAGGTCATGAAGGTGGTGTTGCGGTTGGTGAAGTCGTTCTCCGGGCCCCCGGAGCCGGGGTCGAGGTAGGAGGGGCCGGGGCCCGCCTCGCCGATCCAGCCGGCGTCCGCCTGGGGAGGGATCGTGTACCCCAGATGCTGGAGGCTGTAGAGGACGTTCATGGCGCAGTGCTTGACGCCGTCCTCGTTGCCGGTGATCAGGCAGCCGCCGACCCGGCCGTAATAGGCGTACTGGCCCGCTTCGTTGAGCAGGCTGGAACAGGCGTAGAGGCGCTCGATCACCTGCTTCGTCACGGAGCTGTTGTCGCCGAGCCAGATGGGGCCGGCGAGCACGAGGATGTCGGCCGCCATGACCTGCCGGTACAGGTCGGGCCAGGCGTCCGTCTCCCAGCCGTGCTCCCGCATGTCGGGCCAGACCCCGGTGGCGATGTCGTGGTCCACCGCCCGCACCACGTCGACCTGTACCCCCTGCGCGTCCATGATGGCGGTGCTGCGGTCGATCAGCCCCTGGGTGTTGCTGGTCTCCGGCGAACGCTTGAGGGTGCAGTTGATCACCAGGGCACGCAGGTCGTCGTACCGGGCCGGCGGCGCGTCAGTGGGGGGCGGCGAAGCGGTCACACGATCCTCCTGAAAGGCCCTGCCGTCACGTGGTGCGTGGCAAGTCGTCATGTCCGAGGTCCAGCGTGCGAGTCACCCACGTCAGGTGCCACAGCAGTGCCTCCGAATGGCCTCGACCGCATCCGTCCGCTGTGGTGCGGTCTCCGGTACCGGCTGGGACCCTGGCCCTGTGGCAATCGACGTGACGGTGCGCCGGGTGATCCCGCTGCCGCCCGACCGGGTCGCCGCGTACGCCATGGACTGGCGTCACGACGCGGAGTGGACCCAGGGCATCCGCAGAGCGGAGCTGACCAGGGGGGCGGACGGCGGTGGGTTCGGCGTGGGTGCCGAGGTCACCCGTACGGCCCGGTTCCTCGGCCGGCGCATCGACTACGTCCTGCGGGTGGCCGGGTACGACCCGCCGCGGCTGCTGGACATGGTCGCCTCGGCCGCCCCCATGCCTATGCACGTCACCTACTCCTTCGAGTCCCATCCGCGGGGAACCCTGGCCGGTATCCGGGTTCGCGGCGGCCCCGGCGGCCTGCTCCGGCTGGCCGAACCCCTGACGTCCCGCCAGGTCCGCTCCTCTCTCGGCAAGGACCTGCGCGATCTCGAACGCCGGCTCACCGATCGCGAAGGCGGCACGTGATGGCGTACGACGAAGGACTGGCGGAGCGGATCCGGCAGCATCTGGGCCCCGAGCCGGACATCGCCGAGAAGCACATGTTCGGCGGTATCGCCTTCCTGCACGGCGGCAACATGGCCGTCGGGGTGACCGGCGACGACCTCATGGTCCGAGTGGGTCCAGAGGCCATGGACGCCGCACTGGCCCGTCCGGGCGCGCGGATCTTCGATATGACGGGCCGGCCGATGCGCGGCTGGGTGGTGGTCGCGGGCTCCGCCGTCGCGGAGGACGAGGCGCTCGGCGAGTGGATCGACGAGGGGTACGCGTTTGCGGCGAGCCTGCCACCCAAGTGAGCTGGCCGGAACCCGCTGGCGCATCACGGACTCGCGGCGACCAGCAGATCGACCACGTAGGTCTCTTGCACCAACTCGTCGGGGAAAGCCTCGCGCAGTCTCCCGCGCTCCCCCTTGAGAAAGGCACGACGTTCAGCCTGGTCGAGGACAAGGAACGCCGAACGGCTGCCGATGTTGGCGAGGTGCGTGTCGAGGGTGACCACCCGATGCCAGCGGATTTGACGGCGGGCGACTCGCAGCCCTGTCAGGCCCGCGAGCCGGATGGCCTCGTCGTCATCGGGACGCACCGCGGCACGCGCGGGGACGCCGCAATGGCGCGCGATGCGTTCGTGCTGGGCGCGGATCCACGTGACAAGGAATGAGCACGCGAACCGGCAGTCATCTCCTGATTCTCGTCTCATGACCGAGGCGACACGACACTGCCCCTTCGGTCATGAAGAGCATGTACCGGCCCTTCGCCCTCCCGAAGCTGAGGGAGATGGCGCGCTGTCCGACGTCGGTGACGTGAGTGGTGGAACCGACGACCGAGGCGTACTCCAGCACTCGCCAAGGGGGTGTCGGTCATGGTGTGGTCCCGGCGCGGCCGGGTGAAGATGCGGCGCCTGCGCCGCAGTCCGCTGAGGCGGCGCAGTGATGTGACCGACGCCCGGATTCTGCTCCCACGTCAGTTCTCCGGAGCAACCCCGCCCACCCCGGGTCAGTTCAGTGTCGGCACCGGCTCCTCGCCCTCATGCGTCTCCGCGGCCGTCCGGGGCCTGGCGTCCCGGCGGTCCAGCAGGCTCAGCAGCGGAACGGTCATGACCGTCGTGACCAGGGCGACGAGCACCAGCGCGGCGAACAGTTCCTCGCTGACGATGCCGGCCGACAGCCCGATGTTGAGCGCGATCAGTTGCATGAGCCCGCGGGCGTTCATCAAGGTGCCGACCCGGGCGGCCACCGAGGCGGGTTCGCCGCGCAGCCGGGCGGCGGCCCAGCAACCGCCGCCCTTGCCGACCACCGCCAGGACGACCGCGGCCGCCCCGAACGCCATCACGGACGGGTCGGCGAACACGTCGAAGCGGGTGTTCAGGCCGGAGTAGGTGAAGAACATCGGTACGAACACCACCTGGGTCACGGACTGGGTGGTCCGCACCAGCCGTTCGGACGCCTCGCCGCGGGGCATGGCCATCCCGATGCAGAACGCCCCGAACACCGCGTACAAGCCGATGATGTCGGTGAACCAGGCGGCGCAGAACAGCACGGCGACAGTGAACAGGAGCCTGGTGTCGGCGCCCAGACCCGGCCGGGTCACGATCCAGCCCAGCAGGCGGCGTCCCAGCAGGAACAGTACGGCCACGAACAGCACGGAGCCGCCGACGGCCTTCACGACGGGCTCCACCTTGCCGGAGGCCACGCTCAGCACCCCGGCGAGCATGATCCAGGCGACGGCGTCGTCGGTGGCCCCGGACGCCAGGGCGAGCGAGCCGAACCGGGAACCGGCCAGCCCCCGTTCGGTGATGATCCGGGCCAGCATCGGGAAGGCGGTGATCGACAGGGCGACACCGACGAACGCGGCCGTCACCCAGACCGAGACCCCGTCGACGAAGATGCCGACGTGGCCGTGGGCGACGAGGGTCAACCCCGCGCCCAGCACCAGCGGGATCCCCACGCCGGCCGAGGAGACCACGGCGGCGGTGCCCGCCAGGCCGCGCCCGGCGTGTGCCCTGAACTCGTATCCGGCGGCGAACATCAGGGTCACCAGCCCGATCTGACCGGCCACGTACAGCACCGGTTTGAGTTCCGGTGGGAAGACGTGGGCGGAGACGCCCGGGGCGATCAGCCCGAACAGCGACGGGCCCAGCATCACCCCGGCGATCATCTCGCCGACCACGGGCGGCTGGCCGAAGCGGCCCGCCACCAGCGTGACCAGACGGCACGTCAGCAGAATGACGACGACGGCCAGGAAGAAGGCGGGAGCGAGCTCCACAGGAGTCATGGTCCCGTTCCTCTCAACGTCCGACGGTGACGGAGGCGGTGGGGCCTCCGGAGGAGGCGGCGAAGTAGTTCCGGCACAGGCCCTGGCGCCGGGCGTCCCACACCATGTAGCTGCCGAGGACGAGTTGGGTGAGGCTGCGCGGGACCGTCGCCCAGCGGTCCGCGACGCGCATGGCCGCGAGCCGGGTCCGTCTGCGGGCCGGGCTCCCGGCCGCCGCGGCGCTGCGCGGGACGAGCAGGCAGGGGCCGCGGCTGGGCAGCGAGCGGGTGTGTTCCACCGAGGACTCCAGGCGGAAGCCGCGCAGCACCTCTTCGGCGGCGACCCGCATGGTGAGGACGGCGAAACCACGCGCCGGGCACGGCCGGTTGGCGGTCACCCCGAACGGGATGAAGGCGGACGGCCGGGTGCCGGACTCCAGCCAGCGGTCCGGGTCGAACGAGTCACCTCCGGACCCCTGGTACTCGGGATAGTTGAACAACAGGACGGAGCCGGCCGGGATGGGGCCCTGGCCGTCCCGGGGGATCTCCCCGGAGGTGATCCGGTGGGCCACGCCGAAGAGCGGGAAGTGCCGCAGCGTCTCGTTGATGACCCGGTCCAGGAAGTCCGGGTCCTCCGCACCGGACAGCAGGCGGTCCTGGAGCGGCCGGTGCGTGGCGAGGGCGAGCAGCAGATGGGCCATCGCCTCCGACATCTGCACCACGGCGGTGTTGAAGAACGTGCCCTGCAGGTAGTACGCCTGCTCCCGCGCGGTGAGCGAGGACGGCAACGGTACGGGCGGGGGGTCGTGCGCCAGCCGGGCCCGCAGGTACTCCGTGAGCCGGGCCCGCCGGTCCATGTGCCTGAGGCTGGTGCACTTCAGGGCGCTCACCACGTCGTCCGCGTTCCCGGTGATCAGGTCCCGGACGGGGCGCGGGCACGGTTCCCGGAAGACCGCCTCGTAGTAGACCTCGGCCCAGACGGGCATCATCAGGTCCCGCAGCCTGACCCCGTGCACGCCGTGGGCCGGGCGGGCGCCGAGTTCACCGAGCACCCGGCGGGTGCAACGGCCGACCAGCTCCGTCCACTGCGCACGCGACAGCCCGGCCAGGATCTGCCGCGTGGTCCTGGCCACGTCGTCGTAGCGCGGCCCGGGCTCCAGGTGCTCCTGGTGCACCTCCGGGCCGGGCGACAGCCAGTACCAGAACAGGTCGGACAGCGCGGCGCCCCGGCTGCGGCCGTTCGCCGCGGGATGCCCGTACACCCTCTTGAACTCCTCGGCGGGCACCTCCCGGCCGGGCGCCCGGAGACCCTCCTCGCCGCCCACCCGGGCGAAGATGCGCGCGCGCAGCGCGATCACCGCCCTGGGCAGCCAGTACGGCAGACCGGCCACCAGGGCCACGACCGCGCCCGTGACGAGCCAGACGAGCCATCCGGTGGCACTCATGCGACCACCCCGCCGAACCGGTGGTCCGCCCCGGGCGTCACGGCGGAACCCGGCACCGGACCCCACAGAGGCACCCGGACCAGATCGGGCGTCAGGTCGGCGAGTCCGGACGCCCCGCACAGGGCCAGGGTGTCGTCGAGTTCGTCCCGCAGCAGTTCGAGGAGACGCCGTACGCCCTTCTCGCCGCCCTCGGCCAGGGCCCACATCACAGGCCGGCCGATGCCCACGGCGGACGCGCCGAGCGCCAGCGCCTTGACCACGTCGGTGCCGCGCCGGACGCCTCCGTCCAGCACGACCGGGATGCGGCCCGCGACGGCGGCGAGGATCTCGGGCAGCAGCTCCAACGTGGCGGGTACGGTGTCGAGTTGGCGTCCGCCGTGGTTGGACAGCAGCAGCCCGTCGACACCGTGCCGGACCGCGAGCCGGGCGTCCTCGGGGTGCAGCACGCCTTTGAGCAGGACGGGCAGCGAGGTGGTTTGGCGCAGCCAGTCGACGTGGTCCCAGTTCAGCTCGGGGGACATGGCGATCTGGCGTACGTGCCCGCGCTCGCCGTCGCGCAGGTCCACCAGGTTCTCGCAGCGCAGGCCGGGTGGCAGGTCGTGGAAGCCGTTGCGCCGGTTGCGTTCGCCCGCGCCCAGCACCGGGGAGTCCACGGTGACCACCAGCGCGGTGCACCCAGCGTCGGTGGCCCGCCGGACCAGTGCCTCGGTGATCTCCAGGTCGGGCTGGACGTAGAGCTGGAACCACAGCGGTACGTCGTCGCCGGCCGCGCGGGCCGCGGCGGCGATCTCGCCCACCGACACCGTGGACGCCATGGACACGATCATGATGGCGCCGGCGGCGGCCGCGGCCCGGGCGGTCGCCACCTCCCCGTCCGGATGGACCAGTTTGTGGAAGGCGGTCGGGGAGAGCAGGATCGGCAGCCGAGCCCGGCTGCCCAGCAGGCCGATGTCCAAGTCCCGTACGGCGCTGCCCCGCAGCACCCGGGGCAGCAGTTGCAGCCGCCTGAACGCCGCCTCGTTGGCCCGTACGGTGATCTCGTCCCGTGCTCCGCCGGCGATGAAGTCGGCGTACACGGGGTCCAGTTCGGCGCGCGCCGCGGTCTCGAAGTCGTGGACGGTGTACTGCACGCCGCTCACCGCCCGGCGGGGCTCGGCCGGCGGGCCCGGGCACCGGCGAAGAACTCGGCCAGCGGGGCGCGGTGGACGTCCGGGTGGTCCCAGTGGTTCTCCAGGTTCTCGGCCATGTGGTGGGTGCCGAGGAGCTCGCCGCCGCCGTGGTGCCGGATCACCGGGTGGAGGTACGCCGCGTCGAAGGCGTCGTCGACCGAGTTCTGGGCGGTGCGGCGCACGGTGATGTCGAAGGGGTCGACCTTGTCGTGGTCCGGGCCGTATTCCAGCGTCACGGTGAAGTAGTCGCCGTTCTGCGCGAGGTGGCTTTCATGGGCGTACGCGACCGGCACCTCCTCGTGGTAGCGGGCCGGTTCGCCGGGCGGCGCGGCGATCAGGTCCCCGATGACACCGAACTGCTGCCAGAGCGCCGAACTGCGGTTGACCCTGGCCACCACGGCGTCCGCCAGCGCGGACGGGGACGTCTCCAGCGGGCGGTACGGCCAGGGCCGGTCGTGGTGGCGCTCGTCGAGGATGCGGCCGAGGGCGCGTACGGCGTACCGGAAACCGTGGATGAAGCCGCCGGTGGACTTCTTGAAGTCGCGCTGCTGCATCAGCGTTCCGGCGAAGTAGAGGCCGGGCACGTTCACCGACTCGTATGCCGGGGAGAGGGCGGCGAAGCGGTCGTCGATGACCAGCGTGGGACGGCACTCGGGGTCGAACACCGAGGCGTCGAAGCGGAATCCCGTGCAGACGATCACTCGGTCGTAGCGCAGCTCCTTCACGACCTCGTCGGCCCGGGAGAAGCTGAAGCGGACCCGGTACATGCCGTCCGGGTCCTTCTCGATCGAGAGTACGTTGCCGTCCAACAGGGCGTTCTGCGACTTGAGTTGGTAGGTGTCGAGGAAGTTGTTGTTCACCGCGCGGAGGTGGCCGACGTAGTGGCTGTTCCAGGCCATGCGGACGGAGTGCGGGCCGGCGACATGGATGACGGCGGCGGTCTCGACAAGGTTGTCAGCGGTCTCCAGTGCGGAGTTGCCCTTGCCGATGATCAGGACGCGCCGATCGGTGAAGTCCTCGGGGTCCACGGAGACGACGGAGTAGTCCTCGGCGGTCTCGATCCCGGGAATGTCCGGGGTGTTGGGCCGGGTGAGCCCGGTGGCCATCACCAGGCGTCGGGCGTGATGCTCCTGCCCGTGCTGGTCGGTGACGGTGAAGCCGTCGTCGTCGCGTCGGATCCGGTCCGCCCGGGTGTCGTATGCGATGTCCAGCTTGAACGCCTCGGCGAAGTCGGCAAGATAACGCACCAGATCGTCGGCGTGCGGAAAGTAACGCTTGCTGTAGCGGGTGAACAGCATCCGGTCGTCCGGAGACAGCAGGGAGTTCCAGTCCATCCGGAGATTCAGCTCGGGATCGTCGGTGCCGTTGTGCACCTTGTTGATGGAGATCAGCTTGCGGTGGCGGGGGAACGTACGGAAGAAGGTGCCTGGTGCGCGGCCGCTCTCCAGGATCCGGTATCCGTGTCCGGCCGCCTGGAGTAACTGCCCTAGCTGGAGGCCCGCAGGGCCGCCACCGACCACGAGGTAGTCGAGAGGCTCGCCGCTGTGCGTGGAGTTCATGGGTCTCTCTTTCCGATTCGGGCGAGGTCCCGCCCGAAGGCTGGTGGGGGGTGAGAGCCGGGAGGGTCAGGTCGAGCGGTGGCTCATGGCGGCCGGGCGCGGTCGCACTTCCGTACGGGGCACGTCGCAGGCCGAAGTGCGATGGCAGTGGGCACCCGAGTGGGCTGCGGCCTGGAAGGTCCGGTCCGGCCCATGCCGTGGTGCGCGACGCGGTGAAAGGACCGGCTGAACGCGGCTGGGCTGCGGGAAATGCGAGGACGGTACCCGCGGGCGGCGTCAACCGCGGCGAAGGTGGCCGGAACGGCCGTGCTCAGTGGCCGGGTGGAGCGGTTCGGGAAGCAGGCGCAGCCGGAGACGGTGCAGCCTGGTAACGCCTTGGCAGGGGCATGGCAGACCCTTCCATTGGATTCCCTGTGAAATCTCAATGGGCACCGTAGTGACGATCGGGAGGAACGGGCAACTGGGGTATGAGTGATGACAGGAATTCGACAGGTGCCCGAGCGCTCGTCGGTCTCCGGGGCGGGAGGACGAAAGCCCCTGGCGGACGGAGCACGTGACCGAGACCGGATGGATCGGCGTGGACCTCCGCGTGCCGCTCGCTGCGGATCCCGCGGGCGGCGGATGCGGTGGCGGCACGCCACTCCGTCCTGGTCCGGAAGCTGAACCTGCGGAGCGCGGCCGGACCGCTGCCCTGGCCCGACCGGCGTACGCGCATCGGCGCCCGGATCGTTTTCGCACCGTGCACGGAGCGCGTTTCCTGGTCTCTCGTTCGTTCCCTCGTGCGGTACGCGCCTGACGCCGGCCTGCGGATGCTGCTGCACGGCCTCGCACTCCGGCCGCAGGGGATGTGGTGGCGGGCCTTCGGCCGGAGGACCGGGCCAGGCTGGTCGCGCTGTTCTCGCGGATGAGGTCGGGGCGTGGGTTCGCGCGCGATCTCAAGGAGCCGGCGGCCACCGGGGGCCCGGCGTTTCATGCGGGCCGGGTCCCCCCAGCCCGCTCTGGTGATCGCCACCCGCCAGGACGCCGCGGTGCGGTTCGCGCTCGCCCAGGCGCTCGCCGACGCCTTCTCGCACACTGAGGTGCTCGAAGCCGGGCCGCCGGCCTCCTCATCTGGTTCGGCCGGGACCCGGCCTGAAGGAAGCCGTCTGATCGCGCCGAAGCGGCGGCGCCTGCCCTTGTTGTCGGCCATCAGGCGGCCCTCCTGAAGCCAGTGCGGGGACGCCTCAGCGGATCCACCGTGCGGGACTGGATGAACTCGTCGACGGCGCTCTCCGGGATGCGTACGTGCCGACCGACCTTCATGTACCGGATGCCCCTTTCCTCGATCAGCCGCCGGGGGAAGCGGTTGGTCGTGCCGAGCAGCTCGGCGACCTGGTCGACGGACAGGTAGCGGTCGGTCATGCGGTGGGTTCTCCTTCCGTTCCGAGGGCTGGTTCGAGGGATGCGGCAAGCCGGGTCTCGGCGGCGCTGAGGCCGGTGCCGGCGAAGCCGCAGCCCGGTCGAGGTGGAGCGGAGGATGCCCCGGCGCGGGGGTACGGGCCGTATCTCGCGACGCGTGGTGGCCTTGAGGGCGAGGACCCGCAGCCGGGAGGGCGCCACGGTCAGGCCGCAGGCTTCCATGACGGAGCCGTACGAGCTGAGCAGGCGGACCGTGGATAACGGTCCTCCGACATGACCAGTAGACCCCGGGGTGCTTGGCCCGGGCGTAGGCGGCCCCGCCGCCGAGCGCGGCGACAGGACCACCCACTTCGAGGAGGGGCGTCAGGTCGGTCATCAGGCGGTGGCCCCCATGGCGGCTGGGAACGCGGCCGGGGTGACGGCGGCGGCGCGGTAGGCGATGCCGTGGCGCTGCTGGCCGTTGAACACGGACTCCCACGGCCGGGCGTTGAGCCCCGGAAGCGAGATGGGCGAGCCGAGGACGAGCCCTTCCGAGACACCGCCCTCCGGCACGGTGACCTTGATCAGGGACGACTCTCCGTCCTCGATGTAGACGACGTCCACGAGAGCGACAGCGGCCACACGGTCACCGCCGAACTGCTCACACGACCCCGCGCCGGCGGTCACCCGTGCTGATGGACAAGCCGCAGCGGGGCTACTGGTGCGAGTGCTGGACCGAGGACATCGCCAAGGAGGCATGGCCGGTCCTCCGCGCATCCTTCGACGCGTACTCAGCCCCACAAGCTGGCCGATGGGTAGCGATCGCGCTCCGCACCATCTCCCCTGTACTCGACCCCGACGCGTCCCAGGAAGCGTGGGAATGGCTGTACAACGGTCGCATCGCGACGAGGAGAGCCCTTTTGCGTGCCGAGTCCTGCACGGTGTCAGTCACCCAGGCTGGCACCCGTATTACCTGGACGATCCGACCAGTGATGTTCGTGCCGCTCGCCCACCGTCACGAAGCTGAACTCCCGTACTGCACATACGACGTCAAACCCCGTGCCCTTGGGTGGTGATGCACCGGGTTGACAGCCGGACTAGGGCACCTTGTTGAGGATGCGTCGTACTGCTGGCTGCAATCCGTCCTGGCCAGGGCTGACGAGGATGCCGGGGATTCCGGCGGCTCGGGCCCCGGCGATGTCGGCCACCGGGTTGTCGCCGACCATCCAAATCCGTTCGGGGTGGCCGGCCAGATCCAACGCGGCCTCGAAGATTCGGCGATGCGGCTTTTCCCAGCCGACCAGCGCGGAGTTGACGACGCTTGCGAAGTGCTCGTGCAGACCGAGGTCACGAAGGAGCGTGCCGAGTTCCGGGACGTGGTTACTGACGACGATGTGCCGCCAACCGGCCTCGGCCAACTCCTCCAGCGCAGCAGTACTGTTCTTGAAGACCGTCCAGTAGCCCGGGGCCGTGTAGT
Organism: Streptomyces sp. NPDC054770; assembly: GCF_053611985.1. Lineage (NCBI taxonomy): Bacteria > Bacillati > Actinomycetota > Actinomycetes > Kitasatosporales > Streptomycetaceae > Streptomyces > Streptomyces sp. NPDC054770. The sequence goes on along the minus strand of NZ_JBSHBL010000001.1, from coordinate 396,815 downwards.
GCTTGCGGACCAGCTGTGCGGCCGGGAATGCCAGGTCCTCAACCACGCCCGCCCGTATGTACGCGTTGACGAAGAGTGGTTGCAACGCGTGCCACCACGCGTCAGGGCTGCTCAGATCAGGATGCCCGGTATCCGGCCGATGCCACGGGAAGCCGTCCCGCAGCCCAGGCGCCACCTCTGCGGCGGTCACTCCGTGCCCCGGAGCGACTTCGGTCAACGCGTCCATCAGACAGCCACGCCACTTGCCGTCCCGGAACGCCAACGTCCCATCGAAGTCCCACAGCACAACGTCTTTGGCCACAGCTGAGATCCTATGGGGCGCTTCCTCGACTGAACGCGCCAAATACCGTCAACACCTCACCGCACCCGGTGAGTTACAACTTTCTCTACTGGTTCCAGGCAGAGGCGGCACGTCGCCTGGTTGAAAAGCAGCGGCGCAGGCGCGGTTCCGGAGGCTCCTCCGTCTCGGGGGCCAGGGAGAATGCCGCCGCCGCGGCATGTCGTGCGTCCGGCACCTTGAACCGCGGCTCGACGACGAAGGTGCGAACGGCGGCGGATGCGTCGATCACGGGGATCCCGAATGCGTCGCGCGGTGCCTCTGCGACCGCGCGTTCGGAGCGGTCGGCCAGCACGCCGCACAGGGCGCCCGCGAGGTCCCCCCGGGGGATGTTTCCACCTTGGGCGTCCGTCAGGGGCAGGTCGAAGGCGACGGACCTGTCGAGGCGTTACCCGTCCCGCAGGACGACGCGGCCGGCGCCGGGCCGGTCCGGGAAGGTCACCACGCCGCGCACAAGCCGGACGTCAGGTCAGAACGTGAAAGCCGTGACACGGCTCAGCATCCCGTGCGCCACCTGCGCCTGCAGTTCGGACAGGCCCGTCTGGTCCCACTTCATCGGGTGCTCCGCCATATTCGGTTCAACGCCTCCGGGCATTTGTTGACACCCTGGCAGAAAGCGGTGATCACGCCGAACTTGTCATCGTGATCGGCGACCTTGTACTTGTGGTCGTCGGTCTCCCAGTGTCACGGCGCAATGACCTTGCCGAGCTGCAGGGCCCGACTCCTCTTCGGACAGCCACGTTGCAGCGCAAGCGCCGTGACCACGTATGCCCAGCACGGCGGAGACGCGCGCCTGGCGCCATCGTCCTCGGGGCCAGGGCCAGGGCGCATCGGTCGCCCCGCCGGGATCGCCATGTGGCCTTCGTCTCGCTTCGAGGGTCGCGGCGATTTCGTCGGCATCTCGTCCGCCGACGACGACATCGGCCGCGCACAAGCTGTCGAAGGAGGTCACAGCACTGTGACCGGAAACGCTCGGCGGCAATACCGCAGTCCGGAAGACAATATCTGTGGCCGCAAAGTGAGAAATCGGCGCGGCGCACGACAAATATTCCTGAGGCGACAGGCGGTGCGGAATTAGTTGTCGCGCACGGCCGATGTCGACGTGCTACTGTCGACGGCAGTTGCAGGTGTGGTTGCCAGAAGGTTTTCCGACGGTTGATCATCACGGCGACACGGAATCCGCACAAGGCGTATTCCTGACCCCGTCTCCGAAGGAGAAACGAAATGGCTACCGGTACTGTGAAGTGGTTCAACGCGGAAAAGGGATTCGGCTTCATCGAGCAGGACGGCGGCGGCGCCGACGTCTTCGCCCACTACTCGAACATCGCCGCCCAGGGCTTCCGTGAGCTGCTGGAAGGCCAGAAGGTGTCGTTCGACATCGCGCAGGGCCAGAAGGGCCCGACGGCCGAGAACATCGTTCCCGCCTGACGCACCGGCACTGACGCATACTTCGCCGCCGGGACCCGCACCTTGGGGTGCGGGTCCCGGCGCGCTTTATTTTCAGGGTGATTCGACCCTGTCTATTTCGGCTCGTTCTCGCGATTCTCTGCGCCGCTCATTCCGCTGCGGGAATTCCTTGATGCGTGCCAACGTCGAGGAAGGTTCCACATCAACCGCACACGCACAACTCGCGCACGCACAACTCGCACATACGACCGCTCCGGAGGAAGTGCTGCCGCAGGCCGCTCCGGCGTTCCGCGCCGTTCCAGCCGTTACGGAAACCGACGGGCCGCGCAGGGCGAGTTCGCGCTGCCGAAGACGGTCACGCCGGCGTTGCCCGCTGTCGAGTCGTTCGCCGATCTCGTCATGCCGGCGCCGTTGCTGACCGCGCTCGGCCAGGAAGGCGTGACCGTACCGTTTCCGATCCAGGCGGCGACTCTGCCGAACTCCCTGGCCGGCCGTGACGTACTCGGCCGCGGCCGCACCGGGTCGGGCAAGACCCTCGCCTTCGGCCTTGCCGTACTGGCCCTCACGGCGGGCCGGCGCGCCGAGCCGCGCCGGCCACTGGCCCTCGTCCTCGTCCCCACCCGTGAGCTGGCCCAGCAGGTCACCGCCGCGCTCACTCCCTACGCCCGCTCCGTGCGCCTGCGGCTCGCCACCGTCGTTGGCGGAATGCCCATCGGCAGGCAGGCCGGGGCGCTGCGCGCCGGTGCGGAGGTGGTCGTCGCGACGCCCGGTCGGCTCAAGGACCTCATCGACCGGGGCGACTGCCGGCTCGCCGACGTCGGCATCACAGTTCTCGACGAGGCCGACCAGATGACCGACATGGGTTTCATGCCCCAGGTCACCGCCCTGCTCGACCAGGTGCGCCCCGAGGGCCAGCGGTTGCTCTTCTCAGCCACTCTGGACCGTAACGTCGACCTGCTGGTCCGCCGCTACCTGACCGATCCGGTGGTCCACTCCGTCGACCCGTCGGCCGGTGCCGTCACCACGATGGAGCACCACGTACTCCACGTGCATGACGCCGACAAGCACCGCACGACCACCGAAATCGCGGCCCGGGACGGCCGGGTCATCATGTTCCTGGACACCAAGCACGCCGTGGACCGGCTGACCAAGCACCTGCTGAACAGCGGTGTCCGCGCCGCGGCCCTGCACGGTGGCAGGTCCCAGCCGCAGCGCACCCGGACCCTGGCACAGTTCAAGGACGGTCACGTCACGGTCCTGGTGGCCACCAACGTCGCGGCCCGCGGCATCCACGTCGACAGCCTCGACCTGGTCGTCAACGTGGATCCGCCCAGCGACCCCAAGGACTACCTGCACCGTGGCGGCCGTACGGCCCGCGCCGGTGAGTCCGGCAGCGTCGTCACCCTCGTGACCCCCGACCAGCGCCGCGGCGTGAGCTGGCTGATGGCTTCGGCCGGCATCACCCCGCACATCACTCCGGTCCGCTCGGGCGAGGCGGAACTGAGCCGCATCACCGGTGCCCAGGCGCCCTCCGGCGTCCCGGTGGTCATCACCGCTCCGGTCGTGGAACGCCCCCGCCGCGCGTCTTCGCCGTCCCGGGGCCGCCGGGGCCGCACCGGCCAGGGCCGACCTGTCGGCGCCGGGGCGCGCCGCAGGGCGCAGCTGCGGCCCGGCGACGAATCGGCTGCCTAAGGGCTGTCGCGGTGCCCGGACCACCGTGGTCTCGCTGGGACCGCAATGGTCACGAAACCGAGCAACTCTTACCGCAGGAGGCACCGTTGACGTCAATTCAGACGCAGTACCGCATGCAAGACCCCGCCCCCGTGACCCTGGTCGACGACATCGAGGCGTACGGGCCTCGGGTGTATGACGACATGACCGTCGAGGTGGCTCTGGCCGTCATGGCGGGCGCCGGTGTCGAGTACCTGACCGTGTGCGACATGGACGACCAGAGCACGGACTTGATCACTCGGGTCCGGCTCGCCGTTCTCCGCGACAGTCCCACGTACACGGACCGGATCCGACTGCGGGACGTCCTCGACGGATTGCCGCCCTCGCCCGGCGCCCGCCCCGGCGACGTCGGCGGGTACGTCCGAGTCCCGGGCGTCCTCGCCTTCTCCCGCTGATCCGCGCCCCCGGACAGCCCGGTTTCCTTCCCCCGCGACTTCTGCCCTGGGAGGCATCATGCGCTGCGTCATCGCCAGGTACCCGTTCGACCTCACCAGGACCGGGGTGCTGGCCTCCATGAAGAGCGTCAGGCCCGAGATCGTCACGGGTGAGTCCGTGACGATCGGCCGCCGCCGCTACCCCGTCAAGCAGGTGGGTCAGGTCATCACGCGACAGGACCGCCGCGACTTCACCGCCGGCGAAGTCACCCGGGCCATGGTGCGCCTCGGCTTCACCTGCCACGACCGCCCCGAGGCCGCGACCGTGGGCGTTCCCACTCCGCTCAGGACCGCGTCGGCACTGCTCGGCGGCATCGGACCCATGGACGTATGAGCAAAGGCGCCAAACCGACCTGAGGATCCCGGTGGGGGGGGGGGCCCCCAGGGGGGGGGGGGGCCCCCCCCCCCCGGGGTGGGGCCCCGCGCAAAAAACCCCCCCGCCC
>NZ_JBSHBL010000001.1:391284-392453 GCF_053611985.1 Streptomyces sp. NPDC054770 | reverse complement strand
CGGGCCGCCTCGCCCCCAGTGATTTTTTTCCACCCGCCCAAACCCCGACCCTGTTACCGGGGGGGGGCCCCGCCCCATTTGTGCGGCCGGGCCCCCCACCGCTGTGTCGTCGTCCGCTCGGAAACTCCCGGCCGGGCCGGGACACGGGGCGGAGACAACGTCTCACCCGTCGAAGTAGCTGAGATCACCCATGGTCCATGCGCTGACGTCCTTGATCGCGACTCGGTACATGCCGCCCGTCTCCGGGATCCCGAGGCTGCCCTGCAGGATCCGGGCGAGATGGAAGTGCAGATGCGTGGGCGCCTCGCCGTGACCGGGCCGGTTCGCTCGCGGCCCGCGGGCGAAGACGTCCGAGAACGGGCCGAGACGGTCCGAGTCCTTCAGGACCTCCGCCACCCGCTCTCGCCACACCGCCTCAGGAGCCAGCCGACCGGTGATGACGGCACCGCCGACGACCACGGTCAGCGACATCTGATTGCTGCGCTCGGACTCCACCGCGGCGCAGATGGCGACGAGCAGCTCATCAGGGTTCGACATGACAGCAGAGCTTACGACTTGGGGGAGTCATTTTCGCAGGTGGCAGGTTTCTTCCTCGACTGGAAGGGTGAAATCTATCTTTGCCAGAGTAGACATTCCTTCCTGGCGTGGTTACGATCCAACTTGTAGAGACGGTCGAACAAGACCCGCCAGACACGAACTGGCGGGTGGATGAAACGAAGTTCGCAGGTCAGTGCGGCTCTCGAGCCTCGAAGCCAAGGTGTTCCCAGGACGGTGACGGGACTGGGAGCCGCACTGGGCGGCTCGCACGTCGAGGAGCTGCCGACAGCAGTACCAGTTCCCACAGTGGTTGGTTCAGAGAGGAACGGAGGAGCAGACGCCATCAGGATCGCCCGGGCCCGAGAAGTGCTCGGCCCGGGTACCGCAAGACCCCGGAATGGATGGTGGTCCCCGGTCACGCAGCTGCGATCCCCCCGCTCCGCCCCTGCCGGGCCGGGTAGCGGAAACAGAAGGTCGGCACAGCAGTAGGGCCGACAGATGGTGTTGAATTTCCTTCGGGGCCCTGGTGCCGTACGGCACCAGGGCCCCACCGCTGCGTTGCACACCCAGGGGACATTACAGCCGACCACCCACAATGTTATAATCAGGAATAAGACGACAACCCCCCGTAC
>NZ_JBSHBL010000001.1:213528-391274 GCF_053611985.1 Streptomyces sp. NPDC054770 | reverse complement strand
GGCGGGGGCGGTTCCTGTTAAACTCAGGGGCCACCCAGATGTGGGCCAGACTTGTGTTTTTTATTAGCTTGGGGGCCCGGGGGCCCGAGCGCCCCCCGGCCCCCTCGACTGCGTTGCACAGCGAGGTGACATGACAGCGGACAACCCTCTTGGTGATCGTCTGGATGACGACGACTACCCCGCGTACACGATGGGCCGGGCAGCCGAGATGCTCGGAACCACCCCGGGCTTCCTCCGAGCCATCGGTGAGGCTCGCCTGATCACTCCGCTCCGCTCGGAGGGAGGACATCGCCGGTACTCCCGCTACCAACTGCGGATTGCCGCCCGTGCCCGCGAGCTCGTCGACAGGGGGACTCCGATCGAGGCTGCCTGCCGCATCGTCATCCTTGAGGACCAGCTCGAGGAAGCTCAGCGCATCAACGAGGAGTACCGTCGCGCGACGAGTGAGGCGGCGGGCGGTTCCGGTTCCGGTTCCGGCTGATCACGCGGGCGGGGCCGTATCCGTCCGCACCGCGAGGAACTGCCACGCTCGCCGGCATCGGCGTCCGCCGCTCGTCCGCGCGGAACGCGGCGAAGAGACCCGCCTCGGCTCCTGCCGTTCGCGTCGCAGGGGCACGCTCCCATCGGACGGGCTGCGTACTTGTCGCTCCAGTGGTACGGCTCAGAAGCCGGCAAATGAGCCAAGGGGCCGAGCGCCAGCTGTCCTGAGGAGGCCGCGGCCATCGGCCTTACGGAGGAAACGGGCTTCACCCGAAGGTCTGTGCACGCGCGAGGGCTCTCCCTACTGGACCGCCGACCGAGCTCAGCCGAGCACAGTGCCGTTCGTGCACGTGCTCTGCCCACCGGTCATCGCGACCCGTGCCCACAGCGTGCCCGTAAGAGCGGACAACCACGGTCGGCAGTGGTGCGATCGGACTCGCACGACCACCCGAGCACACGGAATCTGCGCACGTCAGAGCCATATGGACCGCCCGAGCGCCGTCGCTTCCCAAGCTGAGAGCGCGAGTTCGATTCTCGTCACCAAAGGACGACGACCAGGCACAAGGGTCTGCCCCCCTGCTGAGCAGGGAAAGCGCAGGTCACCAAGATCCCGGACAAGACCCGGGGCAAGAAGAGGCAACCCCTGATGATCAAGCCCCCTACCAGCGAAGACCCGCGGGTAGGGGGCTTGTCGCCGTGGACGCCGATCGGGGGTCAGGCTGCCGGTATCGGCGATCCCGCGATCAGGGAGTCCTGCGATCTGGCGATCAGAAGGAGACGGTGACGCCGACCTGGTGGTACTGGCCGACGGTGTCCAGGATCCCGTCCTTGACCGCGCCGAACTGGGCCACGAGGTCCGAGCTGCTGATCGACGTGGGGCCGGCGGCGATGCCGACCTGCGGGCTCAGGCCGCCGGAAACGGTGTCGAGTTCGACGTCGGAGATTTCAAGGGTCTGAACCTGGGGAGCGGAGTTCATGATGAAACTGCCCTTCGTATGGATGTTCCACAAGGGGGAGCGGCCAAGCTGGGGATGGCCGATGGGCCGCAACCGCAGGCCCGCGTCATCCGTTTCCGGACACCTTGGCGGGATCCCGGCGGTGCGAAGGATCAAATCACGGAGCGTGCCCGGCATCCAGTCGGTGACTGCTCCCGGCAGGGCAGTTGAAACGGTCGACTACTCATCCATGTGCGCATGCGCACGAATTGGGGGCAGCTTCTCTACATGTAGCCCCGCACAGGAAACCGACAGCTATTGCCACGGCAGTTCCGACCAGGACAACTCCGCACCAACCGAATGCATCCGTGCCGCAGTTGCGCATTCGCTGTGGAGATTCGGTCACGTATGCATCCGTGCGCCCTTCAGCGCCTTGTCCACGGCGAGCCGCTGAGCGAGTTTGGGTGGAGGCCGTCGTAGGGCCCGTAAAACGGCTCCGTGACGCCCCTCTCCGCGGCGTACGGGCAGACACTGACAACGCCCGTGCACCACAGGCGCACCGGATGCGGCGGGGAACAGCGGGGAATCACGGGGAAAGCGACCCAGCCACACGAGGGGGCAGACCCACGGTTCGTCCAGGTCAACGCCCCGACTTCCCGCGAAATGCCTCAGCTTCCCAAGCTGAGAGCGCGAGTTCGATTCTCCTCACCCGCTCGTCCTTCAGCCCCGCGTCAAAGGTCTGGGGGTGTTGTGTTGCCTGGTTTTCTCCCCTGCGCCGAAGCACTGTGGATGTCCTCGTGCAGATGTACGACGAGCCAGTGGCCGTCGGGATGGGTGCGACGCAGGATCGCGGTGTTGCGGGCCAGTTCCGGTGGGGCTGTGCGGAAGTCGACCCTCAGCCAGTAGCGGGCCACGGCCAGGTCTCCGAAGACGTCGACGACCTGGTCGTATGCCGTGAGACCGGTTTCGGCGGGGCCGGTGCCGGTCGTGGGGCGGGCGTCACGGGCATGGTTCAACTCGCTTCTGCCACGGAGGAGTTCGGGAGTCGCCGAGTCCCAGATGGTGGCCTCGGGGTCGAGGAAGGAGTCGATGCGCTCGCGGTCGCCCGCGACGTAGCCCGCGTACATGCCCGTGATCACCGCCCACACCTCGGCCAGATCGGCGGGTGCCCCACCCGGGCGGGCACCGTCACCGGCTGCGGGACGGACGGAACGGGACGGTGGAGTGGGCATGACGGAGTCCTTGAGTGGGTGAGTGATGGAACGGTGCGGCTCGGGTCAGGCGCGGTCGTACACCCACGTTCGCAGCGTGAGCGGCCGGCCCCTGTCGGCGGTGGCGAGGCAGGCAGGGGCGGTGGCCTCGCCGAACGGGTGGCCGGGCGGGGCCGGTGCGCGATCTCGGGGTCCTCGAACGGCTCCGTCATGGCGTGGGCGTCTTCTCCTTGGTCATCGTCGCGTCCTGCCTCCGCTCGTGGTCCGTCAGCGCTCCGTTCCCGCTCCGTTCGCGCCGGGTCAGGGGAGTACGACCAGGTCCCGAGGCGTGCGGTTGAGGCGCTCCCCGCCCTGTTCCGTACAGATCACGATGTCCTCGATCCGCGCTCCGTAGTGGTCGGGCAGATAGATGCCGGGTTCGACGGAGAAGGCCATGCCCGGTGCGAGCGGGAGGGGGTTCCCGGTCACGATGTAGGGGTCCTCATGGCTCTCCAGGCCGATGCCGTGTCCGGTGCGGTGGATGAAGTACGCCCCGTATCCGGCGTCGGTGATGATGTCCCGGCCGACGGCGTCCAGTTGCCCGGCGGTGAGGCCCGGCCGTACGGCGTCGGTCTGGGCGCGTTGCGCGCTCGACAGCACGTCGTGGAGGCGGCGGAAGGCGGCCGGTGGCTCGCCGACCGCGTACACGCGGGTGGAGTCGGAGCAGTAGCCGTCCTGGGTCGTACCGCCGATGTCGACCACCACGGGGTCACCGGACCGGATCGTGCGGTCGGACAGTTCGTGGTGCGGGCTGGCGCTGTGCGGGCCGGAGCCGACGATGACGAAGTCGGCCCGTACGTGCCCCTCGGCGATGATCGCGTCCGCGATGTCCCGTCCGACCTCGCGTTCGGTACGTCCGGCCCGCAGCCACTCGCCCATGCGGGCGTGCACCCGGTCGATGGCCGCGCCGGCCCGGCGCAGAGCGGCCACCTCCTGCGGGGTCTTGCGCATCCGCAGCTCGTGCAGCACGTCTCCGGCCAGTTCCTGGCGGGCGCCCGGCAGGGCGGCGCGGAAGGCGGTGGTCTTCTCCGCCCACATACGGTTGTCGACGCCGAAGCGGGCGGTCCGGCCGGGCAGCCGGGCCGCGACGAGGGCGTAGGGGTCGTCGGTCTCGTGCCAGCCGGTGATCTCGATGCCCAGGTCACCGGCCGGGGACGCCTTCGCGGCGGGTTCCTCCAGGGCCGGTACCAGCAGGAACGGGTCGTCGTCGGCCGGCAGTACCAGGCAGGTCAGCCGCTCCAGCGGCTTGGCGTCGTAGCCCGTCAGGTAGCGCAGGTCCGCGCCGGGCGAGATCAGCAGGGCGTCCAGACCGGCTCGGGCCGTGGCCTGGCGGGCGGTGCGGAGCCGGTCGGCCGGGTACAGGGGCGGGACCGGGTCGGCGGGGTGGCGGGGGTGGTCGTCGTCGCGCATCGGGGCTCCGTGAAGTCGTGAGGTGTCGTGCGACCGGGAAGGCCACCGGCGGGGTACCGCTGACGCGGGGCCGCCGGGAACGCCGCCGGGAGGTCACGTTGTCCGGGGTGGGTCGTCGTGGAGCGGTTCCAGAGCGCATGGGTTCCGCGGTGAGGAAGTGGGCGAGCCACACTCAGGGGCGGGGCGCGGCCCCGGGTCGGTCAGGGAAGGGCGCGCACCCGGCGCCCCCGACGGTCCTGGGGCATGGGGCATACGGATGTGGGCGGGCACGCGAGTCAGGTCCCGCGCTCCTGAGCGGGCCGTCCCACCCGGGTCACGCCGCGTACAGGCGGCACGCGACGCCCCCGGCGATCAGCTGTGGCTCCTCGCGGTCGCAGCCGTCGAAGACCCGTGGGCAGCGGGGGTGGAAGCGGCAGCCGCTCGGCGGGTCGGCGGGGTCGGGCACGTCGCCGGGGAGTTCGGCGGGCAGCACCCCCGCCCCGTCCGGCCGCGGTACGGCGGCCAGCAGCGCCCGCGTATAGGGGTGCCGCGGTTCGTCCCAGATCTCGGCGGTGGGGCCGGTCTCCACGATCCGCCCGAGGTACATCACGGCGATCCGGTCGGCGATCAGCCGTACGACGGACAGGTCGTGGCTGATGAACAGCAGCCCGGCGCCCGATTCGACCGCCAGCGACCTCATCAGTGTGGCCACTTGGAGCTGGGCGGAGGCGTCGAGGGCGGAGATCGGTTCGTCGCCGACCAGCAGCCGGGGGCGGGCCGCGAGCGCGCGGGCGATGGCGATGCGCTGCCGCTGGCCGCCGGAGAACTCCTGCGGGTAGCGCTCGGCGGCGCTCGCCGGCAGTCCGACCCGGGTCAGGAGGTCCTCCGGCGATGCCCCGTCGGGCACCTCGCCGCGCTCGGCGGCCGTACGGATGCCGTCGGCGAGCTGCGCGCCCACCCGGCGGCGCGGGTTGAGGGAGCCGTACGGGTCCTGGAAGACCATCTGGACGCCGGTGAGGGCCGGGTCGCGGCGGCGCACCCGCAGCGGGCGTACCGGCGTACCGGCGTAGGTGATCCGGCCTTCCGCGGGTGCGGTGAGCCCGCAGACCGCCCGCGCCAGGGTGGACTTTCCGCAGCCCGACTCGCCGACCAGCCCGACGACTTCGCCCTCCTGCACCTGGAGGCTGACCCCGGCGACGGCTCGGGTGGGCGGCGCGCCCGGCCGGTGGTACTGGACGACGAGGTCGTCCACGGAGAGGAGAGGGGCCGTCGGGCGGGAGGTCATACCGTGCTCCTTCCGGGGAGCGAGTCCAGGAGCGTACGGGTGTACTCGTGCTGCGGGTCGGTCAGTACCCGGCCGCGCGGGCCGGTCTCGACGACCAGGCCGTGCCGCATCACGCTCACCTGGTCGGCGATCGCGGACATCACGCCCAGGTCGTGGGTGACCAGCAGGACGGCGAGGCCCAGGTCGTCGCAGAGGCCGCGCAGCAGTCGCAGTACGCCGGCCTGCACGGTCACGTCGAGGGCGGTGGTCGGCTCGTCGGCGATCAGCACCTTCGGTTCGCAGGCCAGCGCGATGGCGATCGCGATGCGCTGGCGCATTCCGCCGGAGAACTGGTGCGGGTAACGCCCCAGCGCCTCACGGGGGTTGGGGATCCGGACCTGGGTGAGCAGTGCGGCGGCCCGCTCCTTCGCGGTCTTCCGGTCCAGTTTCAGGTGGTGGCGCAGGTGGTCGGTGAGCTGGTGTCCGATGCTGAGCATGGGGTGCAGGCTGGTGGACGGGTCCTGGAACACCATGCTCACCGATCGCCCGCGCAGTGCGGCCAGTCGGCGTGGGGGCAGGGTCAGGAGGTCCGTGCCCTCCAGCTCGATACGACCGCCGGTGCGGGAGCCCGGCGGCAGCAGACCGAGCGCCGCCAGACCGGTCATGGTCTTGCCCGATCCGCTCTCTCCCGCGAGCCCGTGCACCTGCCCCGGCCGTACCGCGAGGTCGACACCGCCGAGGATGCGACGGCCCCCCAGATCGAGGGTGAGGCCGCTGATCTCCAGCACAGTGGCAGTGGTCATGCCACACGCTCCTTCTCCGCGCCGATCGTGCGGGCCGTGCCGGGGTCGAGGGCGTCCCGGAGCGTGTCGCCGAGGAAGTTGAAGGCGAGGACCACGGTGAGGATGGCCAGGCCCGGGAACACCCCGATCCACCACTTGTCGAACTGCTGGGTGCCGTCCGCCACCATCGCGCCCCACTCGGCGGTCGGCGGCTTCGCACCGAGCCCGAGGAAGGACAGCCCGGACAGCAGCAGGGTCGCGGTACCGATGTCGAGGGTGGCCAGGACCAGCAGCGGGCCGAGCACGTTGGGCAGGATGTCGACGCGCAGCGAACGCCAGGCGGAGAAGCCCAACAGCCTTCCGCTGAGCACGAATTCACGGTTGCGCAGCCCCATCACGAGGCCCCGGGTGACACGGGCGTACGACGGCCAGGACACGACCAGGACGGCCAGCACCGCGTTCTGCAGGCTGGCGCCGAGCGCGGCGGCGACCACCATCGCCAGGATGACGGTGGGGAAGGCGAACACCAGGTCCGCGATCCGCATCACCGTCTCGTCCACCCACCGCCCGAAGAACCCGGCGCAGGCCCCGAGCACTCCGCCGACCAGCAGCGACATGGCCACCAGCAGCAGGGCGAGCGGGATGGAGACCCGGGCGCCGTACAGGACGCGGCTCAGCACGTCCCGGCCCAGCTCGTCCGTGCCGAACCAGTGCCCGGCGCCGGGGGCGGCCAGCCGGGGCAGGTCCTGCGCGAGGGGGTCGTGCGGGGCGAGCAGCGGGGCGGCGACCACGATCACCAGCCAGAACGAGGCGACCAGGCCGCCGGTGACCGCGAGGGGACGGCGCCAGGCGGGCGGCAGCCGTTTCAACAGACTGAGTCTCACTGCACCCTCACCCTCGGGTCGATCACGCCGTACAGCACGTCCACGGCGAGGTTGACGGTCAGGTACACCAGTCCGACGACCAGTCCGACGCCCATCACGGCGGGCAGGTCGAGGGTGGTCGCGCTGCGGTAGGCGTAGGCGCCCAGGCCGGGCCAGGCGAAGATCGACTCCACCAGGACGGTGCCCGACAGCAGGGCCCCGAAGGCCAGTCCGGCGACCGTGACGACGGGGACGAGGGCTGCCCGGAGCACGTACTGGAAGAGGACGGTCCGGCCGGGCAGGCCCTTGGCCCGGGCCGCGCGGACGTAGTCCTGGTTCAGCACCTCCAGGACGGCGGAGCGGGTGAAGCGGGTCAGCAGGCCGACGGTGTACGCGGTCAGCACCAGGGCGGGCAGGGCCAGATGACCCACCGCGCTCCAGAACACCGGCCACTGCCCCGCGAGTGCCGCGTCGACCGTGTAGAGGCCCGTGACGTGCGGTGGGGCGGTCATGCCGGGGTCGAGACGGCCGCTGCCCGGGGCCCAGCCGAGCCGGTAGAAGAAGACGTAGAAGGCGAGCAGCGCCAGCCAGAAGGTCGGCACCGAAACCCCCAACAGGCTTATGACACGCAGGAGTTGGTCGGTGAAGCGGTCCCGGCGCAGCGCCGCGACGACACCGAACGCCACGCCCACGACCAGCGAGACCACGATCGCGGCCCCGGCGAGTTCCAGGGTGGCGGGGACGGCGGCGGACAGGTCGGTGAGGACCGGCTGGTGGCTCTGCTGGGACTCGCCGAGGTCGCCGTGGAGCAGGTTGCCGAGGTAGGTGACGTACTGGACCGGCAGTGGCTTGTCGAGGCCGTAGTGGTGACGGAACTGGGCGACGATCGCCGGGTCGCCGATCGCGCGCTGCCCCAGGCTGGCCGCCGCCGGATCGCCCGGGACCAGGTTGGTGAGCACGAACGTCACCAGGGTCACGCCGACGGCGAGCAGGACGGCGGTGGCGGTGCGGCGGAGCAGGAAACGGGCGAGGGGGTGACGGGCGAGGACACGGCGGCGGGGGAGAGGCCGGCCGCCGCCTCCTCCTCCGCCACCGCCCGTGTCCTCGCCGCTCACACGCTTACTTGGCACCCAGCGCGGCGACATCGATCGTCCATACGGGGTTGTAGGCGACACCGGTGACGGACGCGGCGGAGACGGTGTTGCGGCTCGGCTGCATCAGCGGGACGAAGGGGCCGTCGGTGTTCAGCTTGGTCTGGATCTGCTCGTACAGCGTCTTGCGGGCGTCGTCGCCGATCGTGGTGGCCGCCTTGTCGCCGAGCGCGGTGAGGGCGGGGTCGGCACCGGCCTTCCAGCCCGCGCGCAGGCCGACCAGGTTGCCGGGCAGGAAGGCCAGGTAGTCGCTGGGATCCGGGTAGTCCGGGCCCCAGTACCAGAGGCCCAGCTGCTCCTTGCCGCCCCGGTAGTTGTCCAGTTCCGTGGTGGTTGGCGCGGGCGCCAGCGTGACGGTGATGCCGACCTCCTTCAGCTGTGCCTGGACCCGTTCGGCGAGGGTCTGGAGGGACAGGCCGTCGACGGTCAGGTCACTGGCGTAGCCGAGCGTCACGGACGGCTTGCCGATCCCGCTCGCCTTCAGGGCCGCCTTCGCCCCGGCGAGGTCGCGGCCGGCGGCCTGGGAGCCGGGCAGCGCGCCGAGGAAGGTGGAGGGGATGATCCCGGCGGGCTGGACGGAGCCGCTGCCGGCGAGCGACAGCAGGCTCGTGTAGTCGATGCCCTTGCGCACCGCCTCCGCGAACTTCGCGTCGGCCGTCGTACTGCTGACCTTGGTGTTCTGGTTGAGGAGCAGGAAGATCACGTCGGAGGACGCACCGCTGTCCACCTTGAGCCCGCCGCCGAGCCCGCTGACCTGGTCGGAGGTGAGGTCGAGGGCGATCTGGCTGTCGCCGCGCTGCACGTTCAGCTTCTGGGTGGGCGCCTGGACGTTGCGAAGGACGATCTTGTCGTACGTGGGCTTGTCCGAGCCGGTGTACTTGGGGTTCTTCTTCAGGACGACCTGGGTGTTGGTGTCGAAGGAGGTGAGCGTGTACGGGCCGGAGCCGGCCGACGTGGTGTTGAGGTACTTCTCCGCCGCGTCCGCCGGGGTCGCCGAGCCGCCGTGGGCCTGGACCGTCTTCGCGCTGAGGATGCCGAGCGCGGGGTTGGGGAGGATGAAGGGCAGCGCCGGGTTCGCCTTCTTGGACACCAGGGTGACGGTGGAGGCGTCCGTCTTGGTGACCGTGACGCCGTCGAGCAGGAACGACGGGTTGCCCTTGAGCGCGATCACCCGGTTCAGCGAGAACACCACGTCGTCGGCGGTGACCGCGCTGCCGTCCGCGAACTTCGCGCCCGTCCGCAGGTGCAGCGTGAGCGTCTTGCCGTCCGTGGACTGCTCGTACGAGGAGGCCAGCCCCGGCACCGGCTTGGTGACGTCGCCGCCCTTGAAGGTCAGCAGCGTCTCGTAGAGCGCCTTGTCCACGATCTGTCCGGTCGGCTCGAACTCACGGCCCGGGTCGGCGGTCTTCAGGTTGAACGACGTGTCGATGACCAGGGTCTTGCCGGCCGAGGAGGCGGAGGCGCCCGTACCACCGGAGCAGGCGCTCAGCGCGAGTGCCGCGACCGCGACGAGAGAGAGTGCCGCCGGGTACGACCCGGCACTGAATCTGGGCATGCGTGCCTCCGTGAGCAGGGCGGAGCGGAAGAAGGCCGGGCGGGTGCGGGAGGTCGACCTGGACGATTCGCCGTTAGGGTGGGCCGAAACTAACCAGGACTCTCGGCCGACGGGACCAGCGCGAGACGAAAATCGACGGAGAGGCGCGAACATGGAAGATCAGTCCACTCCGGAGCCCCCGGGTGAACGGCGCTCTGGACGGATCGGCATCGGCCTTGCCCTGGATTCGGTGCATTTCAAGATCCTCGACGTCCTCCGCACCCAGGGCCGCATCTCCGTCGCGGCCCTCGCGGATCGCGTCGGCGTCTCCCGCGCGAACGCCTACACCCGCCTCGAAGCCCTCCGCGCCGACGGCGTGATCAACGGCTTCAGCGCCCGCGTCGACCACACCCGGGTCGGCCTGGAGATCTGCGCCCTGATCTTCGTCACGGTCCGCCAGGAGCTGTGGAAACAGTTCCGCACCGCGCTTGCCCAGATGCCGGAGGTGGAGTACTGCGCGGTCACCACCGGCCAGCACGACGCCATGATCCAGATCCGGGTGGCCGACGTCACCGCGGTCCATCGTCTGGTCACCGACCGGCTCTCCACGATTCCCGCGGTCCGCGCGACCGAGACCGTGATCATCCTCGACGAGGTGCTCCGCCGCCCCTACGTCCTGCCGTCCGTGCCCCGCCCCACCGATGCGGCGCCGGGTACCCCTCAGGACACCCCCGGAGCCAGCCAGTTCGGCATGACCCGCTTCATCCGCGCCGCCGAGGGACGGGCCGACCTCCAGCGCGCTTCCGAGCCGGAGGTATGACAGCGAAGGCTGTCACCATCCATGTGCGCACGCGCGACGATGCCCCTGACCGGACACCGGAGCGAGTCGCGACCCGGGGCGCCGGCCGCCCTGCACGGGCACCACCCGTCCGTTCATCGCGCCGTGCCCTCGGTGTGCCCATAAGAGCGGTCAACCGCGGTCAGTAGCGGTGCGACCGGGCGAGCGACGCGTCGCCACGACGACAGATCAACGCAGGTCGGGACCTACCAGCAGGTGCTGGTCCGTCCGGCGTACAGAGATCGGGCACGCGGAGGGCGCGAGGTCCCCGTCGGCTCATCGGCTGCCGTTTCCTCCCTCCCCAACTGCGCGGCCCGACACGGCGCTTGGCGTGAGGACGACCGGCGTAGCCGCGAAGTCTTCGACCTGTTCACCTCGCTCGGCCAAGGAGAACGGGAATGATCCAGCCCATGGCCCTCGTCGCCGGATACGACGCCGACGTCCGTCGCCGAGCCGCGCCGCTCGTCACGGGCTTGTCCGCGACGGCAGGCTCTCCTCCGTCGTCGAATACGCCGACACCCACCACGTGGCCGTGACCCTCTTCCCGGACGAGGACGCCCACAGTCCCGCCGGCACCGAGTGACCCGCACCGGCGGCGATGAGCTCCGGCCGGTCGCCCTCGCCTCCCTCACCGGCCGTCGCAGCACCCTCGTGACCCGCCCGTCGAGATCGCCGGTTTCGGGGACGGGCGCCCGATGCCGCATCGCCCGGCTGTCCCGCCGGATACGGCCGTCGCTCAGCCGCGCAGTGGTTCCGTCAGCCGTCCCAGCAGTCCGGCGACCAGGGCCGTCTGCGTGGGCACGGTGTCGGGGTAGACGAACTCGCCCTGTGCATGGGCCCCGTCGCCGACCGCGCCCATTCCGCACAGCACCGGCAGGCCGAGAGCTGCGACGAAGTTGGCGTCGCTCGCGCCGCCGACGGCGGTGTCGGGGAGCTCGCGGCCCTGTTCGGCGGCGACCTCCCGGGCGAGGGCGAGGAGCGGGGCGGAGGCGGCGTTGAGGGTCATCGGAGGCCGGTTCCAGGCGTGGTCGACCTCGATCCGCACCCGGGGGTCGGTGACCTCGATGGCGTCGAACTCGGCGTCCACGCGGGCCTGTTCGGATGCGCTGGTGACCCGGATGTCGATGGTGGCGGTGGCCCGCCCGGCGACCACATTGGTGGCCGAACCGCCGTTGATCAGACCGGTGTTGATGGTTGTACCGGCCTCCGGGCGGGCGATCTTCGAGGCGGCGAGCACGAATTCGGAGAGGGCCAGGATGGCGCTGGCCCCGTCCTGCGGCGCGAGCCCGGCGTGGGCCTCGATGCCGACGGCGGTGGCCGTGAAGATGCCGGAGCCCTTGCGGGCGGTCTTCACGGCGCCGCCCGCGGTCGGCTCGAGGACTAGCGTGACGTCGACCTTCGCAGCGACCTCCTCGATGACCGGGCGGGAGGAGAGGGAGCCGATCTCCTCGTCGCCGTTGAAGAGGAAGGTGACGGTCGGGAGCGGAGTACCGGTCTCGCGGGCCAGCTTCAGGGCCCAGATGCCCTGCGCCAGACCGGTCTTCATGTCGAAGATGCCCGGTCCACCGAGCCGCGCCCGGCCGTTCGGCACGTTCGAGGGCTGTTCCCAGCCGGCCAGCGTGCCGGTCGGCCACACGGTGTCGTAGTGGCCGACCAGGGCGACATGTCCGGGGGCGGCCCCGGTGTAGGTCAGGGTGAGGGTGTCGCCGTGCGCGCCGCCGGGGTGACGGTGCTCGTGGTCGGGTTTCCCCAGCCTGTGGACGGCGAGTTCGCGCAGGACGTCCAGGCCGGCGGCGAGACCGTGGAGGTCGTAGCTGCCGGTCTCCTGACCGACGAGCGTGAGGATGTCGGCGACGATCTCCGCGGAGACCTCCTGGGCACGGGTGGTGAGGACGGCGGCGGGTGCGGGTGTTGCGGTCATGACCGGCTTTCTCGTGGCTCGTGTGTGTGGGGGGATGAGGTGGGTCAGTTGACGCCGAACGGGATGCCGAGCAGGTACCAGGCCACGAAGAACGCGACCCAGGCGATCCAGACCACGGCGGCGATCGGAATGGTGAAGGAGGCCAGGGTGCCGATGCCGGCGGACTTCCGGTGTTGCTGGATGAAGCCGAGGGCCATGGCGAAGTACGGGCTCATGGGGGTGACGCAGTTGGTGACCGAGTCGGCGACGCGGTAGACGGCCTGGGTGGTCTCGGGGTCGATGCCGACCAGCATCAGCATCGGTACGAGCACCGGGGCGGCCAGCGCCCACAGGGCGGAGCCGCTGGTGATCACGAGGTTCATGAAGGTGATCAGTACGGCGATGCCGACCAGCACGGTCCAGCCGCTGAGCTTGAGGTCCTTGAGGGTCTCGGCGCCGTCGATCGCGATGACGTTGCCGATGTTCGTCCACTTGAAGTAGGCGAGGAACTGGGAGATCGCGAAGAAGAGGACGAGGATCGGGGCGTAGGTGCGGGTGCCGTGGACCAGTGCCTCGACGATGTCGCCTGCGGCCCGGAAGGTGCCGGCCGCCCGGCCGTAGACCCAGCCGAGGAGAGAGAAGAAGAGGAACAGCACGAGCGACATGCCGGTGATCACCGGGGACTCGACGAGGGAGCCGCCCGGGCCGCGCAGCGGGGAGTTCGCCGGGATCATGGCGGCCGCGACGAGGGCGACGAAGGCGAGCGCGGTCAGGCCGGTGAGGCGCAGGGCGCGGCGCTGCTCCGGGGTCACCTCGATGGCTTCGGCCTCCTCGGCGCTCAGCGGGGTGACCGGCTCGTCGGGGTCCAGATCCGACCGCCTGGCGATGACCTTGTCCACGACGAGGGTGATGACCAGGGCGACCAGGACCGACGAGCCGAGTGCGAAGAAGTAGTTCGCGACCGGGGTGACGGTGTGGTGCGGGTCGATGGTGCGGGCGGCGGCGGTGGAGATCGACGAGAGCAGGGTGTCGGTCGTGGTGATCGCCGGGGAGGCGTCGTAGCCGGCCGAGATGGAGACGTAGGCGACGATGCAGCCGAGCACCGGGCTGCGGCCGGCCGCCCGGTAGACGAGCGCACCGAGCGGGATGAGGGTGACGTACGCGGCGTCGCCGGCGACGTGGGCGACCATCGCCGTCATCGACACCGCGAAGGTGAGGTATCTGCCGGGGACGTGGGCGACCATGCGGCGCAGCATCGTCGTGAACAGCCCGCTGGCCTCGGCGACAGCGATGCCGAAGCCCACGATGAGGATGGTGGCCAGCGGCGGGAAGGTCGCGAAGTTGTCGACGGCCCCCTCGACCATCGTCGTGACGCCGGCCTTGCTCAGCAGGCTCTGCACCTTGATGGTCTCGTGCGTTCCGGGGTGTACGGCGCTGACCCCGGCCGCCGCCAGTATCGCGCTGAGGACGGCGACGACGCCCGCGAGGATCCAGAACAGCCAGAAGGGGTTGGGGAGTCTGTTGCCCACCTTCTCGATCGCCGCGAAACCGCGGAACGCGGCGCGCAGGACCCTGGACGGCGGCTCGGACGGACGGGGTTCGGTGACGGTGGCACTCATGGGTACCTCTTCACGCGTTCAAGGAGGCGGCGGGAGGGGAGGGGGGAGAGATGTTTCCGCAAACCTTGGCATCGAAGTGGGAGATTTAATAGATCTGACGTGTAACGGTGGGATTAATCGGCGGCCTAAGGTGTGCGCTATGACTCGCCCTCTGCTCGACGAGCTCGACCGACGCCTGATCGGCGCGCTGCACCTGGCACCCCGGGCCACCTGGGACGACATCGGCGCGATCCTGTCCGCCGACGCCGGCACGCTGAAGCGCCGCTGGGACCGGTTGCACGAGGCCCGTATGGTCCGCGTGATCGGGCAGGCCGACTGGGGCATGCACTCCACGGCGATGCCGGTCCACGTCCTCCTCGACATCACCGGCGAGACCCCGCTGGCCGTCCTCGCACGCCTGCGCGACCTGCCCCACCTCCAGCTCCTGGCGCAGATCTCCGGCGACTACCCGATCTATGCCGTCGTGCACGCCCCCTCCGAGGCGGCCACCAGCGAGGCCATCGACCGGATGTTCTCCGTGCCGGGCGTCCGGCGGGTCAACGCCCTGCCCGCCCTGAGCACCCTGCGCCGGGGCATCACCTGGGACCCGCAGTTCCTGACCGGCACCGAACGGGCCGAGCTGCTGAAGCTGACCGGCGCCCGACCGGAGGGCACGGCCACGGCGACGCCCCCGGCGAAGCCGCTGAGCGAGGCCGAGCGCACCGTCGTAGCCCTCCTGATGCGGGACGGCCGCGCCTCCGCCGCGAGCGTCGCCCGCACCGCCGGTCTCGCCACCTCCACGGCGCACCGGGTCGTCCGCCGGGTCCTCGACGAGCAATGGGTCAAGCCACGCCTGGAGGTCGTCTCGGACTGGCTCGGCTTCGAGACCCCGTTCGTCCTGCGCCTGCGCGTCGCCCCCGGCGACACCCCGGAGGTCATGCGCCGCATCGACCGGCTCCCCCAGACCCGGCTCGCTGCGCACGTCGCCAGCGACATGTCCGTCCTGTGCACGGGCCTGGTCACCGACCGCTCCGCCCTGGCGTCCTTCATCGACGGCGAACTGGCCAGGATCCCCGGCATCCTCGCCGTCGGCGTCGGCGTCATGCTCGCCGAGCCGCGCCGCTACTGGCTGGACCGGGACCGGGCCTGCGGGCTCGGTGACTTCCATGCCCCGGAGCTGCTCTGACGGCCTGTTTCGAGAGACGACCGAGGGGGCACCGAGTTCGATTCTCGTCACCCGCTCCACGGAGCAGGCCCAGGTCGCAAGCCTGGGCCTGCTGCTGCCCGTCGTGATCAGTCGTCGTGTGCCAGATTCATGCCAGAACGCTGCACGCCTTCGACGCACGACGGCTCACGGATGTCACCTGCGGTGCAGGAATCCGGTGCGGAGGGTGTCGTCCTGCCGGGCCCGGGGCAGGCCCTGGTTCAGGCAGGAATCCGTGGAGGGCGGTCCTCGCCGGGTGTCTCCGCGCCTGCCGGTGCCCGCAGGGTGCCGTAGCGTTCCATGCGCTGCCACCGCAGCCGTGAGCCCGACACGGCGGTGAAGACGGACTGGATGACCACCAGGTACATCAACTGGCGGTAGACGAACTGCTGTAGCGGCAGGCTCCACAGCGGGCCCGGGCGTTCTCCGTCCAGGCGGAACGCGTACAGGCCCATCAGCAGTTGCAGGAGCAGGAAGGCGAGCCAGAGGGCTGTGATCCGCAGCGGGTCGAGGAAGAGCAGGCCGTAGACGGCGAAGACGTCGACGACGGGGGCGAGCAGGGGCAGCAGGACCTGGAAGAGGAGGAGGTAGCCCAGGCCGCGGCGGCCGAGCTTGCCGGCGGCGCCGCGCTGCGCGAGTGCGCCTCGGTGTTTCCACATCGCCTGGAGGGTGCCGTAGCACCAGCGGTAGCGCTGCCGCCACAGGGCGTTCAGGGAGGCGGGTGCCTCGGTCCAGGCCACCGCGCGCTCCTCGTAGACCACGCGCCAGCCGGCGCGGCACAGTGCCATGGTGAGGTCGGTGTCCTCGGCGAGGGTGACGTCGCTGACACCGCCGAGGGCGAGCAGCGCCCGGCGGCGGAAGGCGCCGACGGCGCCGGGCACGGTCGGCATGCATTCGGCGAGGTCGAACAGGCGACGGTCGAGGTTGAAGCCGACCACGTACTCGATGTGCTGCCAACGGCCCAGCAGACCGCCGCGGTTGACGACCTTCGCGTTGCCGGAGACGGCACCTACCCGGGGGTCGGCGAAGGGCTGAACGATCATGCGGACGGTGTCGGGTTCGAAGACTGTGTCGCCGTCGACCATGACCACCAGGTCGCAGGTGGCCGCGGCGAGTCCCGTGTTGAGTGCGGCGGGCTTGCCCGCGTTCGACTGCCGGATCACCCGCACCCGGGGCAGACCGAGGGCCTCCACCAGGTCGGCGGTGCCGTCGGTGGAGCCGTCGTCCACCACGATGATCTCGACCGGATGGTCCGAGGCGAGCAGGGAGCGTACGGCCGCCTCGATTCCGGCGCTCTCGTTGTAGGCGGGGACGATGACGCTGACCGGTTCGGTCACCGGCGGTCCCCATGACCCGGCCCGGTGTCTGTTGCGCTGGCGCCGGTGCCGGCGGGCCGCGACCAGCACGACCGCCGCGCGCAGCACGCTGATCGCTCCGGCCGTGTACATCAGCCAGCCGAGCAGCCGTACGGCCCAGTCGCCGCCCCGCAACAGGCCGATGAGGGCCATTCCCTGGAGGTGGTCGCCCAGGCCGGCGGGTTGTACCGGGCCGGCCATGCCGACCGCGGCGCCGACCGTCGCGAACCGGTAGCCCTGTGCCTTGAGCCGGGGGATCAGGGTGTTCAGCGCGGCGACGGTCTGGGAGCGGTCGCCGCCGCCGTCGTGCATCAGCAGGATCTGCCCGGCCTTGCCGTGCGGTGTCGCGTTCGCGAGGATGCGGTCCGTGCCGGGACGCTGCCAGTCCTCGGCGTCCTGGGTGGACAGGACCGTGACGTACCCGGCCGCGTCGGCTTGCTTCAGGACGGACCAGTCGGCGTTGTTCAGCGCGTCGTTCTCGGAGGAGTACGGGGGTCTGAGCAGTGCGGTGGTGACTCCGGCCGCGCCGGCCACGGCGAGCTGGGTCTCGCGCAGTTCGAGGGAGCGCTGCCACGGGGCGAGGCGGGACAGGTCGGGGTGGGTGAAGGTGTGGATGCCGATCTGGTGGCCGTCGGCGACGATCCGGCGGACCAGCTCCGGGTGGGCCACAACCTCGGTTCCGACGACGAAGAAGGTCGCCTGCACGTGGTTGCGGTGCAGCACGTCGAGGATGCGCGGCGTCCAGGTGGGGTCGGGGCCGTCGTCGAAGGTGAGGGCGATGGTGCGGGTCCTGGGCCGGGCGGTGTGCGGGGAGCCGGCGGCGTCCGCGATCACCGGGCCGCCGTCGGTCACCTGCCTGGGCACGGCATCGCTCCGGCCGCGGGGGCCGGTGACGGCGTCCGAGGTGATCCCGAACATGTGGTGGGTGTAGCCCTGCAGCAGCAGGGCCAGTGACAGGGTCACAACGAGCACGCACAGCAGTAGCCAGTGCGTGCGGGGGGTGACCTGGCGGTCACGGCCCCGTGGGCGGGGCGCAGCGGTGCGGCGGCGGCGATCGGTCACGTCAGGGCCTTGGCTCACTTCACGGGCTTGTGGGACGAGGCGTTAGAGCGCCCCTTGGCGGAGTGCGCGGTGGTGGGGGTCGCGCTGGGAGTTGCGGTGGTTGTGGCGGTCTGTGAGGCAGTGCCGGTCGGCGTCGCCGCGGGCCCGGACGTGGCCGCAGCTGAGGTCAAGGTGGTGGGGCGGCCTGCCGCACCGGAGGTGGCCCCCGGCGCCGTGCCGCGGGAACTGCCGTGCGCGGCACCGGAGCTCGCGGTCCCCGCCGCGTGGCCCGTGCCGGACGAGGAGACGGAGCCGGGGGCGGTCGCGTGGGGCGCGGCCGGGTGCGTCGTGTCCGGCAGCGGCACGAACGGGGAGCTGATGGTGGGACCGCCCAGGACCGTGCTGATCAGCAGGGCGACATAGCCGACGGCGGGAATCACCAGCAGCCGTGCGGCGCGCCGCACGCGGCGCTGGCGGCGTCCCGAGGCGTCCACGAAGACGGGCCGCACCGGATCGTCCTCCGGCGTGACCTGGTCCGGGGGCAGCACGGTGATGACGTCACCGTGCGGAGAGTCCCACTCCGTCGTGGCGAACTGGTCCGGCTCGGTCCGGGGGAGGTGCGTGCCGGTGCTCCAGGGCTCCGGCACGCCCGCCTCCGTGATGGTGGTGGCAGTGATGCCACCGCTCTCGTGGCTGTGGGCACGCCCGTACCAGACATCGCCGTACGACTCATCGCCGTACACTTCGCCGCCTTCGTCCTTCACCTGCACGAGCCCCGCCCTTGCCCTGGCCGACGACCGACCTGGTCGCCCGCATGGAAAGAGCGCGAGAGGCCGAAACTGTTACACCTCCCACCTCGGACAGCCACACGTCCCCCTTCGGACACTCACGTGTCCTGCCGGGGACGGCCGCCCTTCACGCCTCGGCCGGCCACTTCACCACCGCGTCCCCGTGCTCGGCGGTGTGCGCGTAGAACGCCGTCAGTTCCCTGTGCGCCTCGGCGCACACCCGCCGTGTCTCGGGCTCCGCGCTCTCGCCGCCGTAGCGGGGCAGCAGTGTGTCCCGGGCGGTGTCCCACAGGGCGTCGAAGTCTGCCGCCGTCAGGAACCCGGCCACCCTGCGGGTCTGGGCGGCCGTCAGCACCAGCAGCGGCGGTCTGCGCCGGTCGGCGCGGAACACGGGGCGGCCACCGAGCACCACGTCGGGACCGTACGGGAGAGCACCGGCGTAGATGCGCTCCTGGTCCAGGCAGCGCTTGTCCAGCACCCCCTCGCAGTGCCGGCCGGCCCGGTGCAGGACGGTCTCCGAGTCGCCTGCGAAGAGCCGTTCCAGCCAGGTCGGGCTGTTGCGCAGCGCCGGGGCCGGTATCGCTCGCAGACGGAGGTATGCGCTCATGCCAGGAGGAGCGCACAGGGGAGGCGAAGCATCACGCGGTCGGGTGGCGCCGGTTGACGGCCCGGCCGCCGGACAGGCACGAGGGGCGGCCGGAATCCCGCACAGTGATCGGGATCCCGGCCGCCCCATCCCTCTCCGTGCCGCTCACGGGGGGAGACCAAAACGGCACGGAGAGGAGTCCGGGGAGCGGGCCGCGGCGTCGGCGGCGGGCCGGCCCGCACGGTTCCGCGCCCGGCTACTCCCCCAGCGCAGGGCTCGGGGGAAACGTCACCCGGCCCGGACGGTGCCGGTCCGGCTCCGCCATCCGCACACCGGATCCAGCGGCGAAGACGTGGGGAGGCTCCTGGGGCGTTGTGACACTTCTGTGAGGATGCACGCTGGTCACCTTGGGGCCGTCGATGCGACCGGAGCACGGCGGGCGGCGTGAATTCTGCTGTGATCGGTGCGAACGAGGGCAATCTTGGGCCAGGTACGGCAAACCCGGCGTGTGCGGGAGTACGACGGGGAACTGGGCGCTGCGGTCGCGCGGGCCCAGGACGGCGACGAGGCCGCCTTCGAGGCCGCTTACCGGATCGTGCAGCCGGGCCTGCTCGGCTACCTTCGCGGAGTCGTCGGCGACGATGCCGAGGACGTGGCGTCCGATGCCTGGCTGGAGATTGCCCGCGATCTCGGGCGTTTCAAGGGCGACGGGGCCGGCTTCCGCGGCTGGACCGCGACCATCGCCCGGCACCGGGCGCTGGACCACCTGCGTCGCCGGCGCGTGCGGCCCCAGGCCGGCGGTACCGACCAGGACGTACTGGATCTGGCCGGCCCGCACAACACTCATGAGCAGGCCCTGGAGTCCCTCTCCACCGAGCGGGCCCTGGAGTTGATCCGCGGACTGCCGCGGGACCAGGCCGAGGCCGTGCTGCTGCGGGTCGTGGTCGGTCTGGACGGTCCCGCCGCGGCGCGGGTCCTGGGCAAGCGCCCGGGCGCGGTGCGCACGGCCGCCCACCGGGGCCTGAAGCGCCTCGGCCGTCAGCTGGGTATCGGTGGCGAAGTCGGGGAGGGTGTGACGGATGTGGCTTCCCACGCGCTGGGGGAGTCGACATGAACGACAACCGCGACAGGACCGGCAGACAGGCGTCGGAGCCGGGGCAGCGGACGGATCGAAGCGGTCGGACAGGAACGGAAGCGGACATGGGTGAACGGCTGGGCGGCGACGGGGTACGGGGCCGTCGACGTGTGCGGCCCGGCGGCCCCCTGTCCGACCCCTGGGACGCGGGTGACGACGCCGCGCTGGAGACGGCACTGGCCGCCGCCTTTCGTGCGGGCGGTCTCGTGTCCCAGGGCGAGCGGCAGGCCGTGGCCGCGTTCCGGGCCGCCCGCGCCTCGGGTGCGCATCGCGCACGTACGAGGCGCCGTGACGACTGGCGGCCGACGGTCGAACGGCAGGCCCGGCGTCCGGCGAAACTGACGTTCGGCGTGGTCTTCGCCAGCCTCGCGCTGGGGGGTGTGGCGGTCGCGGCCATCGGTTCCGCCGGCTCCGCCGGCGAGGGCGCCGGCGACGGCCGGGGAGCGGTGTCCCCGTCGGCGGCCGCCTCGCTCCGGCCGGGAGGCGGGGTCGTGTCACACCCGTCCGGTGGTGCTCGGCCGACGGACCGGCCCGCCACCGCCCAGGACACCGAAGCCCACTGCCGTGCCTACGACCAGGTCCAGGGACGCGGCAAGGCGCTGGGCGCGACGGCCTGGCGGCGACTGGTCGCGGCAGCCGGTGGTGCGGACAAGGTTGCCGCCTACTGTTCCGAGCAGCTGAGACGAGAGACGGCCAAGCCGAGCCACTCGGCCGGTGCGGGCAAGTCCGGCCAGGGTGCAGCGAACTCCGCCAACGGCACGGCGGGCGACACCGGCGCCTCCGGCAACGCGTCTGCCGACAGCGAGGCGAACGGCGGGCAGGGCAACGGCAAGAAGAAGTAGCCTCCGCCTACCCGCATGGGCGGGCCGTCGTCGTCGACCGCGGGTGTGACTGCGGCGCACACGAGAACACACAGCCTGGTCGGCCGCGGCGACGGGGGGACGTGCGTCTTCTCTGACTTCTCGGCCCTGCCCGACCGTGTCGTCGCCGACTACCGGGACTACCCGGAGCGCCTGTTCGATGCGCATACGCAACACACCGTTCAGGAGCCCCAGGTGTCCGGGCGTCCCGCGCGTGGAAGCAGCTCGAGGTGCTCGACAGCAGAGGGGCATTCCTCGTCTGCTGTCCGGCTCCGTGCCACAGCGTGCCCACAAGGGCGGACAACCGCGGTCAACAGGGAGGCGATCCGGTCAGGACAACCACTCCGACGGGAAGGTGTCTTCGCAGGTCAGAACCGTAGAGCCCGCCCAAGCGCCGTCGCTTCCCAAGCTGAGAGCGCGAGTTCGATTCTCGTCACCCGCTCCATATGTGAGGCCCAGGTCGGAGACCGAGGCCCTGTTGTCATGTCTGGCGGTCAGCCGCCGCGTGCCGGATTCGCGCCAGTTGGGTTTCCCGTGCGTGCGCAGCTGATGCCCGTGGGCGAAGATCACGACCTGTGCGCGGTCCCGCAGTGTGCGGCTTCGCGGTGGCCTCGGTGAGGAACAGACGTCCGGCGATCTCGGCGTTGGCCGGGCCGGTGGCGAGGGGGCGGGGGACGTCCTTCTCGCGGGCCGCCGGCCGGTCGGAGAGCGCGCCCGCGGTGTCGTCGTGGGGCCAGGGTCCGATCTGGGCGAAGCGGTCGACGAGGCCGCGGACGGTAGGCGAGGTGAGGACGCCGTCGCCGGAGGCCACGGTGCGTATCCCTGGTGCAGCCCGGCCGGTACGACGTCCTTGATCCGGCGCCGCGATCCGGGTCCTGCCCTGAGCGGAATCGGCGAAGACGAACAGCCGCAGCACCAGGAAACGTCCGGTTCCGGCAAGCCCGGCGGCGCTGAGGTAGACGGCCTGCTCGGAAAGGACCCCCGGCGACGGCCGCACCATGTGCAGAACGGCCATCGCGGCGCAGGTCACCGCGTAGGCGGCAGCGGCCGACCCCGCGGACTGCCAGTGCCGGCGCCATCCGGCGCGCCGCCCGGCCCCGAAGGTGAAGCGTGCGTGGAGCTCCGTACAGAGGACGGTGGAGGCGGCGGTTGTCAGCGCGTTCGCCAGCACCCAGGGCATCAGAGCGGCGCACAGCGACACAGCGGCACTGGAGGCGACCCCGACACCGCCGCCACACAGGACGAAACGGGCGAAGGCGGCGGTTGGGCCGGGAACGACCGGGGTCCACCGTCCGTCGTTCCGGTCGGTCGCCATCCGCCCCGTACGCGGCGTGACCCGTATGCCACACCGTGTTTCGCGCGCCGTCTCCGGCTCCGACGCGAGCGGCGACTTCATGGGTTTCCTTCCGGACGAGGTAGCCGTGAACCTCTGGAGCGGGCCGAGGGCGGGCCGCCCCGCGCCCTCGGCCCAGGGGGCCGCGCCGTCAGCTGGTCGTGTCCGAGGTGGCCGGCGCGACGGTGTTGCCGGTCACCGTGCCGGTGGCACCGTCGACGGTGACCAGGTGCCGGACGCCGTCGGTGCCCAGCACCTCGACCTCCCACGCGCTTCCGCCACCCTGCTCGGCGACCACGCGCAGCGCCTCCGTCTTGCTGTCGGGAACCGCCTTGCCGGCCGCCTCGATCGCCGCCGCGGCCGAAACCGCCGGCAGTGGCGCGGGCGCGAGGGTCCCTGAAGTGCTCTGACCGCTCTGGCTGCTCTGACCGCTCTGGGTGCCCTGGCTGTTGCCATCGAGCCCGGATTCGCCGTTCCGGCCGCCGCGACCGCCTCGTGCCTGCCCGTATGCGCCCTGCCGGTCGTCACCGCCGCCGGCCCGACTGTGCTCTGCCGCGAACCGGCCGTGGTCGGCCTTCTCACCGTGGTCGTGGTGGGCGACTGCAACGGTGCCGGCCGCGGCCGCGGCCACCAGGAGAACCGCGACGCCGAGGACGGTCCCACGACGCCGGCTCACCCGGGGGAGACGCGCCCGGAAGGTCCTGGCCGACTCGGTTGACTTCGGCAGCTCGACCGGTGAGTCCGGCGTCGACTCGGGCTGCTGCTGCGGCGGTTCGGGTTGGGACATGCTCGGGCTCCTGATCGCCTCGACCGGCCCGGTGCCGGCGGCTGCGATCAGCTTGGAATGCCGTTGCTGAAGCCAGGCTGAAGGTGGCTGAAGGCGTCTTCAGCCACCGCCCGTCCGGCGTGCGAGGCTGTATGCCGTGCGCGTACTGGTGGTCGAGGACGAGAAGCGGCTGGCCGCCGCCCTGCAGCGAGGTCTCAGGGCCGAGGGGTTCACCGTCGATGTCGCCCACGACGGGAACCAGGGACTGTGGCTCGCCCTGGAGCACAGCTACGACGTGATCGTGCTCGACATCATGCTGCCCGGTCTCAACGGCTACCGGGTCTGTGCCAGGCTGCGCTCGGCCGGGAGCGACACCCCGATCCTGATGCTCACTGCCAAGGACGGGGAGTACGACGAGGCCGAGGCGCTGGACACCGGTGCCGACGACTTCCTGTCCAAGCCGTTCTCCTACGTCGTCCTGGTCGCCCGGCTCCGCGCGCTCCACCGTCGTACCGGCCACCGGGTCCCTCCGGCCTTCCGGCTCGGTGACCTGGTGATCGATCCGGCCGGGCACACATGCGTCCGTGATGGCACCGAAGTCCGGCTCACGGCACGGGAGTTCGCCATTCTGGAGTACCTGGCCCGCCGGGCCGGCGAGGTGGTGTCCAAGCGCGAGATCCTCGAACACGTCTGGGACTCGGCCTTCGAGGCGGACCCCAATGTCGTAGAGGTCCACGTCAGCGCCGTACGCCGCAAGATCGACACCGCCTTCGGGCGCTGCGCCCTGGAGACCATCCGCGGTGCCGGCTACCGGC
Source organism: Streptomyces sp. NPDC054770 (assembly GCF_053611985.1). NCBI lineage: Bacteria > Bacillati > Actinomycetota > Actinomycetes > Kitasatosporales > Streptomycetaceae > Streptomyces > Streptomyces sp. NPDC054770. The sequence continues at coordinate 367,407 of NZ_JBSHBL010000001.1, read as the reverse complement.
TGGCGGCCGACGGTGGCTAGGACCCGGCCGGGACGACTCGTCCCGCGCGCCGGCGAGATGACGGCGGCGATCCGGCGCCTGCGCTTCGCCGCCGTGCGGCTCGTGAGGCTCGTACGACACCCGTGGCCGGGATCGGTGCGGGCCCGGGCGACGCTCGGGGCGACCGCGGTCGTCGCCCTCGCACTGACCGCGGCCTCCTTCGCGCTGTTCGCCATGTTGCACACCGACCTCCAGCGCAACGCCAACGACGCGGCCACCGCGCAGGCGGACACCGTCGGTCAGCTGGCCGCCGAGGGCAAGCTGCCCGACCTGCTGCCCCTCTCCCACGGCGCCGACTTCATCCAGGTCGTCGACAGCAGCGGGCGCGTGGTGGCCGCCAGCCAGAACCTCGTCGGCCGCCCGGCCGTCGCCCACCTGCGCCCGCACGAGGGCAAGCTGCGCGCCACCTGGTCCGGCGAGCCGTTCGGCGAAGGACACCGCCAGCGGATCGTCGCCGTCACCGCCCAGACGCCCGGCGGCAAGGTGACCGTGTACGCGGGCACGTCGCTGCGGGACGCGGACGCGGCCGACGAGATCACCAAGGCCGCGCTGGGCATCGGCACACCGCTGCTGCTGGCCACGGTCGCCCTGGTCACCTGGTGGGTGACCGGCCGGGCCCTGCGTCCGGTGGAAGCCATCCGCTCCGAGGTCGCCGAGATCACCGGACACGCTCTGCACCGCCGCGTCCCGGTACCGGCCGCCCAGGACGAAGTCGCTCGCCTCGCCCGCACCATGAACACCACCCTCGACCGCCTGGAGGACGCCGTCGTCCGCCAGCGCCGGTTCATCGCCGACGCCTCGCACGAACTGCGCAGCCCCATCACCGTCCTGCGCACCCAGTTGGAGGTCGCCCTCGCCCACCCGGACCCGGCCCTGTGGCCCGACCTGGTCAGTGACGCCCTGGAGGACACCGTCCGGCTCCAGGACCTCGCCTCCGACCTGCTGCTGCTCGCCCGTCTGGATGCCGCCGAGCCGGTCAGCCGCGTCCCGCTGGACATGGCCGAACTCTGCCGTACGACCGTGGCCGCGCGGCACGGCGACCGGCTCCCCATCGACGCCAGGCTGCAACCCGGCCTCATCGTGGAGGGCAACCGCGGCTGGCTGGTCAGACTCCTCACCAACCTGCTCGACAACGCCCAACGGCATGCCGATCGCCGCATCGAACTGGTGCTGCACGCCGACCCGGACGCCGGCCTTGCCGTACTGGAGGTGACCGACGACGGACCCGGCATCGCCGAGGCCGACCGTGAGCGGATCTTCGAGCGCTTCACCCGCCTGGACGACGCCCGCAGCCGGGACCTCGGCGGAGCCGGCCTCGGGCTGGCCATCGCCCGCGACATCGCCCGTCAGCACCACGGCACTCTCCGCGTCGAACCCCGCCCGTACGGCGCCGGCATCGTCGCCCGCCTCCCGCTGTCGCCATCCGGGCCCTGAAGCGGACGCTCGGGTCCGAGGGCGATCGCAGCATCCGCCACGCTACGTCGAGTGCATCGCCGCCGTGACCGGACAGTCGCTCCGGTGGTACGGGTCCGAGGCAGGTAAGTGACACCGGGATTCACCGCGGCCCTGTGCATACGCGAAGGCTCGTCGGTGCCGTACGCGGCGAGCAAGGCCGCGCTGAACCACGTGACCCGGCTGCTCGCGGCCGCGGTCGGGCCCGAGGTACGGGTCAACGCGGTGGCACCGGGAGCGGTGGACACGCCGATGACGAAGGACTGGGCGCAGGCGCACGAGCTGTGGCGGGAGCGCGCGCCCATGCGCCGGCCGGCCCAGCCCGCCGACGTGGCCGATCTGGTGGCGTCGCTGATCGCCAGTACCTATCCGACCGGCGAGGTCATCGTGCTGGACGGCGGGCTGAATCTGACCTGAGAAGCCATCCGCCTTGCCGCGGGCTTGCGTTCACCGGCAGGGCCGAGACGCGAGGCCGTCCAGCGGCCGGAGCCGGGGTGGGTTCGCGGTCAGCCGATGTAGCCCTCGAGGTCGGTGACGACGTTGAGAGATCCGTTCGCGTTGTGGATGTGGATGTTGCCGTTGGCGTCGACGGGGACCACGGCCAGTACCGGGCGGGTTTCGCCGGTGCTCAGGTTGTCGTTGTACACGGTGGGCAGGCTGCCGGCGCCGTACGCGGTGAGGTGGGTGCCGGTGGTCGGGGCGACGCCGGTGAGGTTGACCAGTACGGCGGTTGCGTCGGCCGGGACGCCGTGGACTCCGGCGGCCTTCACGGTGAGAGTGCTGTTCGCGCCGAGCGGCTTGGCAGGGGTGCCCGTGCCGTTGCGGCTGTCGAGGATGCGGGTGGGGTTGACCGGCACGAAGGGGCTGCCGACAGGAGCGTTGTCGCCATCGGCGTTGTAGTTGGTGTAGACGCCCTGGAGGTCCGCGATCAGGTTGACGCGTCCGCCGCTGTTGTAGATCTTGATCTTGCCGCCGCTGCACACCTTCGTCACGACCAGGTTGGAGACGGTCTGCCCGGTGCGGTAGTTGAGGTTCGACGCGGTGGGGCGGCTGCCGCAGTAGACGGTGACCACGCCGCTGCCGGTGCCCCCCGTCACGGTGACGTCGAGGACGGCGCCGATGGTCTCGACCGCCTGTCCTTCCTTCGGCAGGGTGACGGTTGTCGTGCTGCCGGGGGCGACCTTGCTCTTGGCCGCACCGGTGCCGTAGCGGGTGTCCAGGACCCGGGTCGGGGCGACGGGGGCGAGGTTGCCCATCTGGTCGTTCCTGGTGATGGCCTTGGTCGTGAAATAGCCCTGCACGTCGGCGATGAGATCGACGTAGCCGTGGGCGTTGTACAGGTCGATGTAGCCGTCCGTGCCCACCCGGACCGTGACCAGGTTCGGGTTGGTCCGCCCGGCGGTGAAGTCGAGGCTGGACGCGGTCGGGCGGCTGGAGCCGTACGGGTACACGGTGACGTAGCTGCTCGCGGTGGCGTCGGCGTCGGTGACGTTCATGGTCACCGCGGTCACCCCGGAGGCCGGGACGCCGCCCACGCCGAGGACCTTGAGACGGACCACGCTTCCGGGCCCCACCCGCCGTTTGGCGGCGCCCGTGCCGTTGCGGGTGTCGAGGATGCGCTTCGGGCTGGCGGCGACGTATGCCGGGCCGACGGTGGTCCGGGTGGTGTCGGTGGCGGTACGTCCGTCGGAGTCGGTGAGCTGCTGGGTGACGGTGTACGGGCCGGCGGCGGCGTACGTGTGCTGCACATACCCCTTGGAGCCCGTGACGGAGACGGCCGCCGAGCCGTCGCCGAAGGTGATCCGGTCACTGGTGATCGGGTAGCCGCTGTAACTGGAGGCGTCGAAGTGGCAGACCGCGGTGTCCGGCAGAGCCGGGCCGGTCTGGCAGGTGAGGTTCCCGGTCAGCGGCGGGACCGGCCTGACGGAGAAGTAGTAGCTGACCTCGGTGCCCATCTTGGTGCCGTCCGGCCGGTACACCGTGACCGTGGCGTAGATGTCGGTGCTCGTCGTGGGCTGCGTGTACGTGTGCGTGGCCGAACCGGTGGTGGACGGGGCCGTGGTGCCGTCCCCGAAGCCGAACGTGTAGCTGTAGCCGTCGAGGGAGTCCGACCACGGGTTGACGAGGTCGGCCGAGAAGGTGACCGGCTCGCCGACGTACACGGCCTGGGACGAGCGGCCGGCTGTCCCGAGGCTCAGCGGGTCCTGGAACTCGACCGCGCCCCGGTCATGGGTACCGGCGCCCGCGCCGGTGTCGGTGACGAGTGGGTCGTCGACCCGCTGCGCTCCATGGAGGTCGGTGGGGAGTTCGCCGGGAGCGTCGGCGTCGGCCGAATCGATCAGCGGCGAGTGCTCCGAGGGCGCACCGTACGTGGCGGAGAGCGTCACGTCCCTCTGGTCCAGGTCGTGGGCTCCCTGACCGGTGCCGGTCAGGAACGCCTGGCTGGTGGCGTAGGCGGCGCCCGCCCAGTCGTAGTCGATGCCGGTCGACAGGGGGTTGATCGCGTTGTAGTCCGCCGTGACGTGCGGTGCGGAGGCGGCGTCCACCGCGATTTCGGCGGGGGTCCCGGTGCCGGAGCAGGATGCCTCCGGGTCGGGGAGCATGACGGTGTTCTCCACGGTCCCCGAGCTGCCGTCGGTCAGGTTGACGGCGTTGCCGCAGACCGTCCGGATGGTGTCACCGGCCAGGTGGAGGCCCGTGGTGCCGGCGGCCGAGATGCCGCCACCGAGCTGCGTGAGGTCGTCGGCCAGCGTGATGTCCTGTGCTCCGGCCGCGCCGGCGAAGGCCAGACCGCCGGACTCGGGGGCGATATTCAGACGGGTGAGCGAGATGCCGGAGGACGAACCGTCGACGCTGATCGTCGTCGCGGTGCTGGGGGCCGCCTGAGCCGTGCTGACCCCGCCCGCGTCGTAAGTGATGTGCTGGGACTGGGAAACCACCAGGGTGCTCGTCCCGATCGACGAGAGGCTGAATCCGGTCACGTCGACGTACTGGGCACCGGAAAAGGTCATCGCCGGAATCGCGGTGTTGCTCAGGACGGCGGCGCGGGTGGCCGTCGGGTTGTCGCCGGGATCCGTGACGAAGGTGACGGGTGCGTCCACGGTGCCGGCCGATCTGATGGTCACCGGGGCATACCGGGTCTTGTTCCGTGCCACGTACACGGTGTCCCCGGGCGTCGCCTCATCCGCGGCCGGCTGGATCTGACAGAAAGGCACCGCCTGCGAGCCGGGTCCGGTGTCGCTGCAGCCGGCAGCGTCGTCGTCGACGTACAGGGCCGTGCCGGTGTCGGCATGGGCGACGCCGGTACCGAGACCGCACATCAGTACGGAGAGGACGGCAGCGGATGTCGCGAGCAGCCGCTTACGGCTCATGAACGTGTTCCCCCCGGGCCATGGGATGTCGGCGCGCACAGCCACTGAGATCCAGTCACCTGTCTGCTGGAGTTGGCGGAACGATATGGCACATCAGGTGCGGGCAGATCGTCCGAATGCGTCTCGCCTGCCGTCCGCGAGCCCCTTGAGACAAATCTTGATCAATCAAAGAGCCTTGCACTGCAGACTTTTGGGCCTTCTATTACCTCGCGCACTCCCCGGTCAGCGCCCCTGTGAGCCGGTCCAGGCGCAACAGCCACCCAAGAGGCGCTCGAACGCCACTCCAGGCCACTCGCGCCTCGATTGCCTCAAATCGGGAGACGCATTTCCCGTGACCTGCACCCTTGGACGAGTAAATAGTGGCGGGTCACAATGCGCGGCCGTCAGAACACGCCTTTGTACACCTGCCAACCCGAGGCGATCTTCGTGCGGGGCCCGAACGAGCCCGAGCCGTTCCCGGTGTTGCGCCATAGGTTGCCCGAGGTGTCGCGGGAGACGATGTCCGCTCTGCCATCGCCGGTGATGTCGCCGACGCCCACGACGGCGTTGTACGACGAGCCCCAGCCGGAGGCCACTTTCACGCGGGACTTGAAGCCGCCGGAGCCGTTGCCGTCGTAGCGCCAGAGGGCGTTGGAACGGTCCTGGGCCAGGAGGTCACCGCGGCCGTCGCCGTTGAAGTCGCCGACGCCCACGATCTTCTTGTAGCCCGACCAGTTCCCTGCGATCTTGACCCGCGCCGACAGCTTCCCCGCGCTCGTGCCCTTGTACAGGAACAGTTCTCCCGTGGACGCCTTGCGCGCGATCAGGTCGGGGCGGCCGTCCCCCGTGATGTCGCCGGGCGAGGTCAGCAGGTTGTACTGGTTCCAGCCGGTGCCCAGCGACGTGTGCGGGGTACTCGTGAGGAAAGCCTGACCGCGCATGGTCCGGTACACCCGCAGCTCGCCACTGCTGAACCGGACGAGGATGTCGTTGCGCCGGTCGCCGCCCAGGTCGCCGAACGGGACCAGCGTCACGGAGGAGGGCCAGCCCGAGGCGGACATGGCCTTGTCGAAGCCGCCCGTCCGGTTGCCCGGGCGGTAGCTGATGACGCCGGAGGAGCTGAGGGTCATGGCGTCGCCGACGCCGTCGGGCGCCCAGGTGGCGCTGTTGGTGAAGTCGTGGCGTACGGCTGCTCCGTCGGACACGTTCACCGTCTGGGTCACCGTCAGCGCCGGCCCTGAACCGTCGGCGGTCGGGGCCGTGAGCTTGAAGGTGTACATGCCGTTGGGGACGAGTTCGCCTGTGGTGTTCCGCGTGTCCCACCGTGCGGTCAGTGTGCCGTCCACCTCCCCGCCGGTGAGCGTGCGGACCACGGCGCCGGTGGCCTTGCTGGTGAGCGTGGCCGTCCAGGAGGCGGCGGGCTTGGAGAGCAGTCCGCGCCACTGCCACCACGGGCTGCCGACCGCGCTGCTCTCCGACGCGTTGTCGGTCGCCTCGGACTCGACGGCGGAGAGTCGCTGGGTGGCGACCCCGCTGGGCACCAGGTGGATCCGCTGGTCCGCGTCGACGTAGGCCGCAGGTCCGCCGAACTTGTCCACGGTCCAGGTCACCCCGCGCAGGCTGGAGTTGCCCGCCGCGAGGTCGCCGATCTTGCGGGTGGTCGCGGTGCCGTCGGCGAAGGAGGTGAGGAGGAGCGCGCCGGCCGAGGTGTCGTGCCGGACGAGGTAGCCGTCGCCGAGCAGTGCTTGGCCGGACGGGACGGGAATGTTCTTCTTCGCCGTTCGGTCCCAGACGCCCGCCGTCGAGGTCGGGCCGCAGGACCAGTAGATCCAGCGGCCGACCGCCTGCAGTTCCTTGGGGACGCACGGGGCGCCGGTGCTGACGGTGTCGGTGACCTTGCCGGTCTTCAGGTCCTTGGCGGTGACGACACCGGTGCCGGAAGCCGGCGTCCACAGGCTGGTGCCCCAGACGGAGGCGGCCGTCACGGAGCGGGTGACGATGGGCTCGAGGCTGTTGTAGACGCCGAGGTCGCCCACGTACTGCTTGGCGGGAGAGGAGCCGTTGACGATGGCGTAGCGGCCGGTGACATCGAGGACGGACCCGGAGGCCGAGGGCAGGTAGAAGAAACCGGCCTGGTCGTTCTTGTCGAGGGACTGGACGAACGAGCCGACGGGGTCGGACTGCGCGGTGAACGTCACCGCACGGCCGTCGCCGGTGGCGTACGGGCCCACACCGAGGCCGTTCCACTTCCGCCAGGTCGGAGTGCCCGGCGTTCCGTCGGCGGCGATCGGCCGGGTGTAGTAGGCGCCCATGAAGCTGCTGTCGGGCTCGTCGGTGGCCAGGGTGCCGTTCTGCAGCGACAACCGGCTGATCTTCGCGGCCGCAGGCGGTACGGCGGTCAGCTCCGTCAGCGTCGGGCTGCCCGTCCCCGTGTCGGTGACCCTGCGTACCGCCCAGTGCCCGGCGTCGGTGCCGCCCACGGTCAGCAAAGTGCCGTCCGGTGCCGTGACGAGGGAACTGTTCGCGTGCCGGAGCAGGGTGACCGGGTCACCACCCGTGAGGGGTACGGCCATCAGCCGCTCGCCGGGCTTGTCGGCCAGATCGTTCGGGCTCGTCGGCACGGACCGGGCCACCACCAGCCAGCGTCCGGCGATGCCCGCGTACGCGGTGCCCTCCGTGCCGGGCAGCGTCACGGTGGTCTCGGCGGCGGAGAGGTCGGTGCGGTCCAGGACGTGTGCCACCGGGTTGTCGGACCGGTACCAGACCAGCCGGTCGGCGCTCAGCGCCACAGCCGTGGGGGCGAGGGACACGGTCACATCGCCGGTGACTCTCGCGGCGGCCAGGTCCACCAGGGCCAGGTGCCGCTCGCCGTTGCCCAGCGCGTAGCCGATGACGGCGGTGCCGCTGTCGCCGCCCAGCACGCTGAAGTTGGCCGTGATTCCGGCCGGCCATCCGGCGACGGGGGTGCCTTCGGCGGGCGCGCCGTCGCCGTAGAGCCACAGCACCCGGTTGCCGTCGGCGTCCCGGGCCTGGGTCAGCACATGGGTGCCGAAGGTGGCCTCGTACGCGCCGTGAGTGAGGGCGACATCCGTGGTGGTGCCGGCGGACAGGTCCCTGAGGACGACCTTCTGCGTGGGCGAGACGACATCGGCCACGACATCGGACGACGACCCCAGGTATGCGGGGAGTTCGAGTCGCGCCAGGTCGCCCAGCTCGGTCGTCGTACCGGTGTCGTACGACGTCCACAGGTAGCCCGAACGACCCTCCTGGGCATGCAGATAGCCGCTGGGGCCGGCGCTGTAGATCCGGTCCCGGCGCGGTGTGTAGCGGTCCGCCTGGAAGACTTTCTCCGCCGCGAGGGCGGTACCCCCGGCACCGTTGTCCGCGTCGGCCGTGACGGCGAAGGGGCCGGGACCGGCGGTCACGGTGAGAACTGCCAACGCGGCGACAACGCCACGGGCGGTGGTACGACGGACCATCGTCGTCTCCTGGGCCTCTCGACGGAAAAGGCATGACGGGACGGCGGCGACCGATCAGGCGCGCGTCTACAGCGCTGCGAAATTGCCCAGCCCCCCAGCTGCCCCCCATGCAAAGCGGCACGAGAATAACAGCAAGCCCAGACACCTCAGGGGTACCGGGGGAAGGAGAGCACGAAGTGGCCAACAGGTCAGCCACCGAGCGGGGCCCGGGGCTCAAATGCCTTTGCAAGACGGCATGTTGGGCGACGGATGCCGCGCCGGCGTAATGTCGGACCCGTGGGCACCACGGCGGTGGCCCACGGCGCTGCGGTGACCAAGTGCGGTGGGCGAGCGTGAGCAGAAGAAAGCCGAGCGTCGGGCGATGCCGCTGCCGTCGTCCCGTCTGGCGCTTTGCCGGGATCGCATCCGTCCTCGTCCGGCCACTCACGTGGAGTGGTCACACCGGCGAACTCCCCTTCGTCGAAGGCGCGTTGAGTCGTCCGAAGGTCGGTCGGCCGCCCGCCGTGCGGCGAGGAGGGGAGGCGGGAGGCCTCCGGTAGGGGTCTGACGTCGGAGTCCGTCGAGTGAGGTGGAGCGGCGGTCGGCGCCCAGGGGCACCGGTGTGTCAGGGCGCTCCGAGGCCGTGCAGCAGGGTGTCGACGACGATGTCGGCGGCCTGTCCGGGGCTCAGCTCCGGCAGTTGCCGGGACACCAGGTGCATCAGCTGGGGCAGTAGCGCGCTCGCCCACCCCTTTGGCAGTCCGGGGCGCAGCAGGCCCTCGTCGGTGGCCCGTTCGAGGAAGGTGTCGATCTCGCGGACGGCTGCGTCCCGGCGGTCGCGGACGCTGTCGTCGGTGAGCATGCGGGCGAGGTCGACCGGCCAGGTGCGGTTGACGGTGATGATGTTCTCGACGTAGCGGTGCAGTGCGACGGCGACGGGGGCCTCGCGCAGCCGGGCGTCCTCGACGGCCTGTTCAATGGCCGTGAGACGGGACTCGTAGATGGCCGCGAGGAGTTCCTCGCGGGAGGCGAAGCGCCGGTAGACGGTGCGCCGGTCCACGCCGGCCTCGGCGGCGATGCCCGCGATGCTCGCGCCGGGATCGGCGGCGAGCATGCGGGCTCCCGTGGTCAGGACGGCTTCCAGGTTGCGTGCTGCGTCGGCTCTCACGACGTCGATTCTAGCCGTCGATTGTGAAACCTGAGACATGTAGCGCCTCACATCTGTGTATCCACACCCAGTAAGTGCTACATTCGAGTGACAGATAGGGCGGATGTCGCCTATCCATTGAGACCCAACGCCGTATTGCGGCAGCTCACCGCGGCTGTCGCCCCTTGGAGAGAGGCCGAGTTCGATGCCGAAGACACAGCAGCCCCCGTCACCCAGGTCGGGCGGCATCGCTGCCGCGATGAGCGCCCTGATCCTCGCCGTCCTGCTGGCGGCTCTGGACCAGACGATCGTCTCCACCGCCCTGCCCCGGATAGCGGAGGACCTGAACGGGTTCGACAACATCGCCTGGGTCAGCGCCGCGTATCTGCTCGCGTCCACGGCGGTCACCCCGCTGTGGGGCAAGCTCGGTGACATGTTCGGCCGCAAGCGGCTCTACCTGGCTTCGACCTCGGTCTTCCTGATCGCCTCGGTAGCCTGCGGCCTGGCCCGGAACCTGCCCGAGCTGATCGGCGCCCGGGTGCTCCAGGGCGTGGGCGGCGGCGGCATGATCGTGCTGACCTTCGCCCTGGTCGGCGACATCGTCGCACCGGGTGAGCGGGGCCGGTACCAGGGCATGTTCGGATCGGTCTACGGCGTCGCCAGCATCGTCGGCCCCTTGCTGGGGGGCGTCTTCACGGACCAGCTGTCCTGGCGGTGGGCCTTCCTGGTCAATCTGCCCTTCGGCATCGTCGCGCTGGCCATCGCCGCCCGCGCGCTGCCCGCGGCCGCCCGGGGCGCCAAGGCCCGTATCGACTACCTCGGCGCCACCGTCCTGGCCGCCATCGCCACCGGCCTGGTTCTGATCACGTCCTTCGGCGGGCGCTGGGGCTGGGGATCGCCGGGCATCGTTGGGCTGATCGTCGCCGTCGTCGTGCTCGCCGTACTGCTGGCGCCCGTCGAGCGCCGGGCCGCCGCCCCCGTCCTGCCGCCGGCCATGCTCGGCTCCCGGACCGTGGTCTTCTCCTCGCTGATCGGCTTCTTCGCCAACGCCGCGATGTTCGCGGTGCTGGTCTACCTGCCGACCTACCTCCAGATCGTCCGCGGCGTCTCGGCCACCCTGTCCGGCATCTCCATGCTGCCGCTGGTCGCGGGTCTGGTCGTCAGTCAGTCCCTGGCCGGACGCTGGGCCGCGCACGTCGAGCGGTTGCGGACGATCCTGCTCGCCGGTCTGGCCGCCAACCTTGCCGGACTGCTCCTGCTGGGCACCATCGGCGCCGCCACCGGCACCCTCGTGCTGAGCGTCTACTTCCTGATCACCGGTGTCGGCATCGGGATGGTGCCCATGGTCGTGCTGACCACCGTCCAGAACAGCGTGCCCGCCGCCGACCTCGGCGCCGCCAGCGCCGTCGTCACCTTCGCCCGCTCCATCGGTGCCGCCTTCGGAGTCGCCGTCTTCGGCACCCTGCTCAACACCGGATTCGCCGGCCGCACCCACGCCCTGCCGACCGCCGGCGGCTTCGACGCGGGCCGCCCGGACACCATCGGACAGCTGCCCGCCGCCCTGCGCGACACCGCACTGGACGCCTTCGCCCACGCCACGGCCATGGGTTACCTCTGGATCGCCCCGACCCTCGCCGCCGGCATCCTCCTCGCCCTGTTCCTCCGGCCGGCCCGGACGGCCGGGAAGGCCGCGGGCACCCCCGCCACCGCGGCCGACGGTGTTCCCGCCACCGCCGAGGACACCGTCACCGCGGCCTGACCTCTCCGGCAGCGCTCCCTCGAACGGCCGACGCCCTCATCGGGCGCCGGCCGTCGGCGTGTTCCCGGGTGCCAGGCTCTGTCCGGCCGCCCCCTCCGCGGGGCGCCCTCGGACGGTCTCGGTATCGACATTGGGGAGAATCAGAGCTGTACAGCTTCTACAGTGTGCATTTAACGAATGTAAGTGCTACATTGAAGTGACAGATGGATGGCACGTCCGAACGATCCGACACAGGAAGAGAGAACGCGCATGATCACCTACGACCGGCTTTTCATCGGAGGTTCCTGGACCGAGCCGAGCAACCCGGAACTGCTCGACATCGGCTCGCCGCACGACCGGTCGGTGGTCGGCCGCGCCGCCCAGGCACGGCCCGCGGACATCGATCGCGCGGTGGCCGCGGCACGGGCGTCCTTCGAGGCGGGCGAGTGGCGGCTGACCCTGCCCGAGGAGCGGATCGCGGTCCTGCGCAGGTTCAACGCGCTGCGTGAGGAGAACGCGGAGAAGATCGCGCACCTGATCTCGCTGGAGAACGGCTCGGCCGGATGGTTCACCCGCGCTGGACAGCCCGGCCTGACCCGCCAGGCGAACGCCTACCTGAAGGCGGCGGAGGAGTTCGGCTGGGAGGAGACCCTGGTGCCCTCCGACCCCGCCTCCCCCGTGCGCAGCGTGGTGCGCCGGGAGGCGGTCGGCGTCGTGGCCGCGGTGATCCCGTGGAACTCGCCGTTCTCCTCGGCCACCTCGAAGATCATCCCCGCCCTGGTCGCCGGCAACTCCGTGGTCCTCAAGGTGTCCCCGGAGAACTCGCTGAGCATGGGCTTCCTGTCTGAGCTGCTGGAGCGGGTGGGCCTGCCCGAGGGCGTGATCAGCGTCCTGCCCGCCGACCGCGAGACCAGCGAGTACCTGGTCTCGCACCAGGACGTCGACAAGATCGCCTTCACCGGCTCGACGGGCGCCGGCCGCCGTATCGCCTCGATCGCGGGCGAGCAGCTCAAGCGCGTCAGTCTGGAGCTGGGGGGCAAGTCCGCGGCCATCATCCTGCCGGACGCCGACATCCAGAAGGCGGTCGCGGGCCTGAAGTTCGGCTCCCTGCTCAACAACGGCGAGTCGTGCATCGCGCAGACCCGCATCCTGGCCCCGCGCGAAACGTACGAGGAGGTCGTCAGCGCGCTGAAGGAGCTGGTGGAGTCGCTGAAGGTGGGCGACCCGAACGATCCCGACACCTTCATCGGCCCGATGATCCGCCCCGACCAGCAGGAGCGCGTGCGCAGTTACATCCAGCTCGGTATCGACGAGGGCGCCCGCCTGGTCACCGGCGGCCCGCAGATCCCCGAGGGCCTGGAGAAGGGCAACTACGTCACGCCCACCGTCTTCGCCGACGTCGACAACTCCATGCGGATCGCCCAGGAGGAGATCTTCGGACCGGTCCTGGTCGTCATCGCCTACGACGACGAGGACGACGCCGTCCGCATCGCCAACGACTCCGAGTACGGACTCTCCGGCGGCGTCTGGTCCGCGGACGAGAGCCACGCCCTGGAGGTGGCCGGCCGGGTCCGCACCGGCACCGTCACGGTCAACTGCGCCTCCGTCGCCTTCGACGGCCCGTTCGGCGGCTTCAAGGCCAGCGGCATCGGCCGCGAGTACGGCGCGGTCGGCATCGGCACCTACACCGAGTACAAGACCATCACCGTCTGACCCGGCACCGGTGATGCACAGACCATCGTCGATCCGAAGCTCCGGACGGCCGTGGCCCGCCGCGACCGGAGCGGACGAGCAGCCGGTCCCGGCGACCACGCGTCACCGGGACCGGCCCTCGACACCCACATCACTCGGACGCCGAGATCGACCGCCCCGCAGCCCATTCCACAGCGTCGGACAGCCGGAACCGCCAGTGTGGTGTGCACCGCTGTTACGCCGACCGTGACGGACCCTTTCCCGTCTCGGAGGGGGAGGCCGATGCCTGACCGCCGTCGCCCTCACCACCCCCGTCGACGACCGCACGAGCGAGATGCGGATGCTGTACTACATCCGCAAACCGGCCCGGTTCCCGTTCCTGACGCCCGCGCTCAAGGTCGTCTTCCGAACGCAAGCCCTGGGCGAGGTGCGTGAGGAGCTCCGGATCTGGGATCACAAGATCCACCGACCGCACCCGATCCTGCTGCCGCACGAAAAGGGCATCAAGGCATTGCGTCGCTGGTACGCGCAGTTCTACCCGTCCGGCCTTCCCCTCGCGCAGTCGCGCGACCTCACCTCGCCCGCCGGGACCCGGAGCAGCGGCCCGACAGGGAGCGACTAGCTATTTCTCCAGTGCCACAGGCCGCCGTGGCCCGGGCCGGCCAGCCCGGTCCCGCCCTCGTCCTGCCGCACGGCACCGTCCCGTTCCCCGACGTGCCTGTCTCGCCGCCCTTGGGGCCGGACCCAGGGCCTGCCGCGCGCGAGGTCGTCGGACGCGGCAACCCATGTGCGGTCGCAACGGTCCCCGAAGGTGCTGCCCCGCACGCAGAGCGGCCCTGCGTAAGCGGCCTCCTGATGGCACGCGTCTTCCGAGTCCCCGTGTCCGTGCCCTCCGCCTGCCTCATGTTCCGGCACACCGCCGCTGACCTGCGGCTCCCCGGAGAGCGCTGCCGGACGGTTCGCCGTGCGCGGGACCCGACTCGCGGGAGCCTCTCCCGGTCCGCGTCCACCGATCGGTGGACGCGAAGTTCAACCGGGTGCCTCTGTCTGCCAACTACCCGGGACAGCAAGGCTTTTGGGCATGAGATCACTCACTGTTCGCATGGCGCGTTGGAGCGCCCGGCATCCCTGGCGGGCCATCGTCGGCTGGCTCGTGTTCGTGGTGCTGTGCCTGGCGGTCGGCAGTGCCGTCGGCACGCACAGTGCCACCACGGCCGACTACCGGGTCGGCGAGGCCGGCCGGGCGGAGGCGATGGCCGCCGAGGGCCATCTGGAACGCAGGTCCACCGAGCAGGTGCTGATCTCCGCCAGGTCGGGCCACCTCGACCAGGCCGCGGCCGAGGCCGCCGCGAAGGACCTGACGGCCCGGATGAAGCGGCTGCCCGAGGTGGCGGGCGTGGCCGACCCGCTGCTGTCCGGGGATCGCCGGATCCTCATGGTCGAGGTGGCCCTCAAGGGCGAGGAACGTGACGCGAAGGACAAGGTCGACGCGCTGCTCGCCCAGACCGAGGCCGTGGGGAAGGCGCATCCCGGGCTGCTGCTGGAGGAGACCGGGAGTCCCTCCATCAGCAAGGGAGTCGACCAGCAGCGCGGCGACGACCTGGCGCTGTCGGAGGAGATCACGCTGCCCATCACCCTGGTCACCCTGCTGGTCGTCTTCGGGTCCGTGACCATGGCGGGGGTGCCGCTGCTGCTGGCCCTGTCGTCGATCGCGGCGGCCGTCGGGCTGTCGATGGTGGCCTCGCACCTGTCCCCGGACGCCGGGGTCGGCACGAACGTCATCCTGATGATCGGCCTCGCCGTCGGCGTCGACTACACGCTCTTCTACCTCAAGCGGGAGCGTGAGGAGCGGGCCCGCGCGGCCGGCCGACTGAGCTCCGAGGCGCTGGTGGAGCTGGCCGCGGCGACCTCGGGGCGGGCGGTCGTGATCTCCGGACTCGCGGTCGTGGCCTCCACCGCGACGCTGTATCTCGCCTCCGACGTCATCTTCTCCTCGCTCGCCACCGGCACCATCGTGGTCGTCCTGGTCGCGGTGGCCAGCTCCCTGACGGCGCTGCCGGCGCTGCTGGTCAAGCTCGGCCAGCGGGCCGAGCGCAGGGCCCGGCGGCGTGCCGAACACGGAAAGCCGGCGCGCCCGATCCGGGGCGACGGCGGCGGCCGGGTGTGGGCCGCGCTGCTGCGGCCGGCGAGCAGGCACCCCCTCGCCACCCTGTGCGTCTCGGTTCTTGCCTTGCTCGCCCTCGTGACCCCGCTGGCAGGCCTGAAGATCACGGAGATGAGCCGGGACACGCACTCCCGCGCCATCCCCGCCATGCGGGTGTACGACCGGCTCAACGAGGCGTTCCCGGAGCAGCGGGTCACGCACCAGGTCGTCGTACGCGCCGACGCCGCGCGCGCCGCCGAGGTCGCCCGGGCGCTGCGCGAGCTGGCCCGGCGCGCCGACGCCGACCCGCTGTTCGCCGGTGCCTCGGGCATCCGGACGTCGGCCGACCACCGGATCAGTGTGCTCGAACTGAAGGTGCCGTACCTGGGCAACTCCGAGCAGGCGTACGAGTCCCTCGACCACCTGCGGGACGACTACCTGCCCGCGACCGTCGGGCGGATCGACGGGGCGGAGTCCGGAGTGAGCGGGGACGTCGCCCGGTACACCGACTATCCCGCTCACCAGAACAGCAGACTCCCCCTGGTCCTCGGGGCGTTGCTGCTGGTCACCTTCGTGATGACGGCGTACGCGTTCCGCTCCGTGGTGCTGGGTCTGATCGGTGTCGTACTGAATCTGCTGTCCGCGGCGGCGGCGCTCGGACTGCTGGTCCTGGTCTTCCAGGGGACCTGGGCCGAAGGGCTGCTGGACTTCCGCTCCACCGGTTCCATCGGCTCGCGCGTACCCCTGTTCCTCTTCGTGATCCTCTTCGGGCTCTCGATGGACTACCAGGTGTTCGTGGTGAGCCGGATCAGGGAGGCCGTGCTCGCGGGGGTGCCCACCCGGCAGGCCGTGCTGGAGGGAATCCGCAGGTCGGCGAGCGTGGTGACCAGCGCCGCGGTGGTGATGACGACGGTGTTCTCGAGTTTCGTCTTCCTGCACATCATCGAGATGAAGCAGATCGGTTTCGTCCTCGCGGTGGCCGTGCTGCTCGACGCCTTCATCGTCCGGATCATGGTCCTGCCGTCGGCGATGCTGCTGCTCGGCGAGGCGAGCTGGTGGCCCTCGCGGGCGGCAGGGCGCACGGGGGCGGCGGCTCAAATCGCCGACGGGGAACTGGTGGTCGACGTACGTTGATCGGTATGACCGCTCTCGCCGACCCCTTGGCCGACGCCTTCTGGGCCACGTCGCTGCGCCGGTGGAACACGGTGTGCTGGGCACTGTTCGGTGCGATGGCCGTCGGACTGGTGACGGCGGCTCCGTCCGGCGGGAGCAAGTACAAGGCGCTCGCACTGCTCGGCTGCGTGGTGCTGTGCTACGCGGTTCTCGACCGCTTCCCGGGGAACCCCGTCGTACGTCCGCAGGTCTATCTCTCGGTGCTGGTGCTCGCACTCGGCGGACTGGCGTATCTGGGCAGCAGCTATGCGGCGCTGTTCATGGTGACGCTGCCGCACTACTGGATGTTCGGGCGTACTCCGAGGACTTCCATGGGGTTCCTCGGAGCGGCCACCGGAGTCACGCTGACCGGGGCCCTGGTCCGGCAGGGCTGGTCGGCGGAGTTCTTCGGCGAGACGCTGGTGTCCACCCTGATCGTGGTCGCGGTGGGTGTGCTGATCGGCCTGTGGGCGCACTCGGTCGTCGCGCAGAGCAGCGAACGGGCGCGGCTGATCGAGGAGTTGGAGCGGACGGAGGCGCAGCTGTCCGAGGCTCACCAGCGGCAGGGCGCGGCGGACGAACGGGAACGCATCGCACGGGACATCCACGACACGCTCGCCCAGGGCTTCGCTTCGATCATCGTCCTCGCGGAGGCGGCACGGGCGGGCATGTCCGACGATCCGGCGCGCAGTGCCCGGCAGCTGTGGTCGATCGAATCCACCGCGCGTGAAAACCTCGCCGAGGCCCGGGAGTTGGTGGGCTCGGCGCGGCAGCCGGGTCCGGGCCGGGCGGCGGCCGGTACGGTGGCGCAGACGCTGCGCCGCACTCTGGACCGCTTCGCGGAGGACACCGGGCTCGCCGTGGACGCCGACCTGGCGGACCTGGAGTGCGACCAGCAGACCCGGATCGCGCTGCTGCGCTGCACCCAGGAGTCCCTGGCCAACGTGCGCAAACACGCGCGCGCGTCCACGGTGGGGGTGGTGCTGGTCCGGCGTCCGTACGGAGTGGAGCTGGAGATCACCGACGACGGCAGCGGGTTCGTGGCGGGGGAGTCGGCGGGCTTCGGGCTCGACGGCATGCGCAAGCGACTGGCGGAGCTGGGCGGGAGGCTCACGGTGACGAGTTCGGTGGGCGACGGTACACGGATCCTGGCGACGATCCCGCCGGCGAGTGAGGCGGAGGCATGAGGGAACGAGGTCTGCGCATCGTCGTGGTGGACGATCACACCGTGATGCGGGCCGGAGTGGTCGCCCTGCTCGCGGCCGAGGACAGCATCGAGATCGTCGGCGAGGCGGGCGACGGACGCGCGGCGCTCGAACTCGTCGAGCGGTACGACCCCGACGTCGCCCTGGTCGATCTGCGGATGCCCGAGCTCGACGGGGTGGCCACCACGACCGAGATCGTCGCCCGGTATCCGCGTACCCGGGTGCTGATCCTGACGACGTACGACACCGACACGGACATCGAACGCGGGGTGGAGGCCGGAGCCATCGGCTATCTGCTCAAGGACACCACCCGCGAGCAGCTCGTCGACGCCATCCACGCGGCGGCACGCGGCGAGACGGTGCTCGCTCCCCGGGTCGCCGAGAAGCTCGTGGCGCGGATGCGGCGTCCCGTCCAGGACCCGCTGACCGACCGCGAGACCGACGTCCTCGACGCGGTGGCCGACGGCCTCACCAACGCCGAGATCGGCAGACGCCTCGTGATCGCCGAGGCCACGGTGAAGACGCATCTGCTGCGCCTGTTCGCCAAGCTCGATGTGAACGACCGGACGAGGGCGGTGGTGGTGGCCATGGAGAGGGGGCTCCTGCGACGGCCTTAGAAGCGCCTTGGCCCGCAGCGACACCGGAAGCTCCCACAACCGCCAAGCCTCTCCACTGTCGAGATGGTGTGAGCTCCGCCCGGAAGCCCGGGTCAGGAGCCGGCGGCGGCCACGGTGATGTGCCCTGTCCGGCGGTCCGCGCGGAGCACGTTGCGGGCCGCCGCGAGGATCTCCTCGTCCATGTCCGTTCCGGAGGCCGTCAGAACCTGGAGCAGGCGGGTCCACCACACGTCGGGGTCCGTCTCGTACGCGTCCAGCACCCGTACCCCATAGCCGCCCGGCACGCCGTTCCCGCCATCGCCCAACCGTCGGCGGACTGCCTCTCTCAGCGCGGCGTGCAGGTCGTCGATCACTCCGCGTGAGGTGCCGGGGAGTCCGGGCGCCGCCCCCGTGGCCAACGCGGTGGCCACCAGTTCCACTTCGATCACTCGATCCTCCCGTTCGGGTTGTGCGGGTTGTGCGATGTCGTCTCCGCCACCATGACCGGGGGTGCTGCAATGCTGATGAATTTTCGATGACCTACGGGAGCGGAGGCTTCGCGGTGGACGGGGGATCTCCTCAGCTGCTTCGGTTCGAGGTGCTCGGGCCGTTACGGGCCTGGCGGGGCGGAACGCCCCTGATACTGGGCCCGTTGAAGCGACAGGCCGTACTGGCCGCGCTGCTGCTGCGCCAAGGGGCCGTGGTCAGTCATGAGCGGCTGCTCGACGCGGTGTGGGGGCCGGAGCCGCCCGCAGGCGGCCGCAAGGTGCTGCCGACGCACGTCAACTCGTTACGCAGGGCCCTTGATCCGGAAGGCACCCAGCCCGCGGAGTCGGTGATCCGCAGCGGCAAGGGCTGGTACCGCTTCGTCGTCGAGGGGATCCGGCTCGACACGGCGGATCTGGACGTGCGGAGCGATGAGGCGCTGCGCACCGTCGCGTCGGGCGATCTGGTCACGGCGGCGGGGCAGTTGTCGGCGGCCGTCGAGCTGTTCCGGGGCGAGCCCCTCGCCAACCTGCCGGGACCGTTCGCACAGGAGGAGCGGCAGCGGCTGGAGGAGCGCCGGCGGACGCTCCGGCTGGAGCGGCTCAAGTGCATGGTCCTGCTGGGCCGGTTCGCCGAGGCCCTCCACGACCTCGGTGGACTGTCGGCGTCTTCGGCGGCTGACCGCTACGACGAAGCGCTGACGGCCTTGCGCCTGCGGGCTCTGTACGGCTGCGGACGTCAGGCGGAAGCACTCAAGGCCTACGAGGACATACGCGTACGACTGCGTGACGAGCTCGGAACCGATCCCGGTGAGGAACTGCGCCGGGTGCACGAGGCGGTGCTGCACCAGGACGACGCCTTCCTCTTACGCCCGCCGGCTTCCTACCCGCCCAGGCCCGCCAAGCCGCGCGAGACCCCCGTGCCCGCCGAACTTCCGCACGACGCCCCGGGCTTCGTCGGCCGCACAGGCGAACTCGCCCGGCTCCATGCCCTGCTTCCGCCCGTGCAGGACCGGGGGACTGCGAACACCGTGATCATCTCCGCCATCGGCGGCGCCGCCGGCATCGGCAAGACCGCGCTGGCCGTGCACTGGGCACATCAGGTCCGCGACCACTTCCCGGACGGCCAGCTCTACGTCAACCTCCACGGCTTCGACCACGACCGGCAGCCCCTCCAGCCCGGCGAGGCCCTTGAGTTGCTGCTGCGCAGCCTGGGGTTCACGGCGTCGGAGATCCCCTCGCACCACGAGGCCCAGGGCCGCTTGTTCCGGACCCTGATGGCAGACCGGCGCATTCTGGTCCTGCTGGACAACGCGGCCTCGGCCGAGCAGGTACGTCCGCTGTTGCCGTCCAGCCCGACCTGCTGTGTCGTCGTCACCAGCCGCAATCGCCTCGGCGACCTCGTCGCCCACGACGGCGCCCATGCCCTGCCACTGAACCTCCTGAACCCGAACGAGGCCCGCGCGCTGCTGAGTCGAACCCTCGGCGCGGACCGGGTGGCCGCCGACGAGCGTGCGGTCGGCGAACTGATCCGGCTGTGCGGCAGCCTTCCGCTGGCGCTGCGGGTGGCCGCCGCCAGGCTGGCGGGCGATCCGGGCCTGCGGGCGGCCGACCTGGTCGCCGAGATGACCGAGGGCAACAGGCTGCAGGCGCTGGAGCCGGAAGGCGAGGCGAACTCGCCCTTGCATACGGCCTTTTCGGTGTCGTACCGGGATCTGGTACCAGGCGCGCGCCGGCTGTTCCGCCTGCTCGGCCTGTGCCCGGGCGCGGAGTTCACCGCCGAGGTCGCGGCGGCCCTGCTGGACGCACCGCTGTCGCAGGCCCGGCGTCTGCTCGGTGCGCTGGCCGCCGCCCACCTGATCGAACCGGTGACGGTGGGGCGTTACCGGTTCCATGATCTGCTTCGCGAGTATGCGCAGGAGCGGGCGCTGATCGAGGAGACGCCGGTGGACCGCGACGCCGCGTCGGAGCGGCTCATGATCTGGTACCTGAACGCCACTCGCCGGGCCGCGGGAACCTGGTTCTTCCCGGAGCTGCCCCCCGACCTCCGCCCCGGCGGGTACCCGGGCAGGCACTCGGACCCCGGATCCGACCGGTGGTTGGAGGCGGAGGTGGCGAACCTGCTCGCCGCCATCAACCATGCCGGTCGCCACGGCCCCCGCCCCGTCGCCTGGCACCTGGCCAACGCACTGTTCGGTCATTTCTGGCACCACCTGCCGCGGGCGACGTGGCAGACCACGGCGGAGACGGCGCTGGACGCGGCCACGGCCGAAGGCGACCTGTTCGGCCAGGCAGCCATGCACATGAGCCTTGGAGTGATCAAGTGGGACCGGGGGCATGGCAGGCAGGCGATGGATCACGGCGCACGCGTACTCGACATCAGCCGGCAGCTCGGTTGGGCGACGGGCGAGGCAGCCGGCCTCGGCGTCAGAGGTTTCGTGGAATGGAGCATGGCGCGCCTCGACCGTGCGCACGAGCATTTCACCGCCGGCCTGCGCGGCTTCCGGGAAGCCGGTAACCGCTACTTCGACGGGTTCGGGGTGGTCGGCCTTGCCATGACCTGCCGGGATCTGGGCCGGCTGCACGAGGCCGCCGATCACCTCGAACGCATCATCAACGCCGAGGAAGAGCTCGCCTGGTCGAACAAGAACGGAGCCCTGCAGATTCTGGGCTGGGTCTACTGGGAACTCGGCCGTCTCGCTGACGGCCTCGACGTCCTCGGCCCCGCGGTGGCCGCCGGCAAGAGGGCCCCTTATCGCCCCGGCCGCGCGATGATGCTCGACGCCATCGCGAAGATCAATATCGAGCTCGGCCGCCAGGGCGACGCGCTGATACTGGCCGGGCATGCCTTCGCCACGGTCAGACACACAGGACGCCAGTGGATTCAGTCCGGCATCCTCAACACGGTGGCCGCCGCCCACCGCAAACTGGCACATCCGGAACAAGCTCTTCAGGCCGACGAGCAGGCTCTCACGCTGGCCCGCGAGGCGAGATTCAAACGCGCCGAGGCGGACAGCCTCGTGAGCCTCTCCCTCACCCACAGGCAACTGGGCCGTTACGGCGAGGCCCGCACCCATTCCGAACAGGCACTGCGCCTGGCACGCGACCACTCCTTCCGTGTGGTGGAGGGCCAGGCCCTGACAGCACTGTCCGAAACAGCGGAGTCCGAGGGAGCACACGCCACAGCCGTCGAGCTGGGCCAGGAGGCCCTGGCCGTACACCGCGAGACCGGCCACCGGCTCGGCGAGGCCCGCACGCTCATGGCGCTCGCGCACGCCCACCGGATGACCGACGGTGCCGCCGCCGAACTGATGAGGCGGCAGGCATGGGAGGTCTTCTCGGACATCGGGGTGCCCGCGAAGGAGTACCAGGATCTCGACCGGTGACGTCTCGGCGGCCGTCCAGGGGCACGACTTCCCGGCGGGAGCAGGTGCTTGGCCGCCGAGGATCTCGTGTCGGTGTCGTAGTCGGCCGCAAGGGCCACGTTCACCGTGTGGAACGTGGCACGCGGAGGCCAGGCGGTCAGGGTCAGTTGTTGCTCGTGACGCCGACGATGGAGGAGAAGATCCTTTCCTGCGGTGTGGTCGGCACGTGGAAGAGGCCGTTGTTGCGGCCCAGCCGCAGCACCGCCGCCTCGTCCGCCACAGCCTTGACGTCTCCCAGACTGTGGCTGATGAGAATCACCCCGACGCCCTGTTCGCGGAGCTCGTCGACGAGATCGAGGACATGACCGGCCTGGGAAACGCCCAGCGCCGCGGTGGGCTCATCGAGGAGGACCACCTTCGGCCGGCCGAGAAGCGCGCGGGAGATCGCCACGGTCTGCCGCTGGCCCGCCGACAGCGAAGCGACCGGAGCACGCACGTCGGGAACACGGATGCCCAGTGCGTCGAGCAGCTGTCGAGCCTCCCCGCGCATGCCGTCCTTGTCCATCAACCGGAACAGGCGACCCCGGGCACCGGGGCACCGCCGCTCCCGTCCGAGGAAGAGGTTCTCGGCGACATCGAGGTAGTCGCACAGCGCCAGGTTCTGGTACACGGTCGCGATGCCCAGGCGCTGAGCGATCCGAGGGGTCCTGATGTGGACGACCTGGCCCTCCCACTCGATGACGCCCTTGTCGGCGGGGTCGACACCCGCGATGACCTTGATGAGGGTGGACTTGCCGGCACCGTTGTCGCCCAGAAGGGCGACAACCTCGCCTCTGCGGAGCTCCAGATCCACATCCTGGAGGGCTTGGACGGCACCGAATCGCTTGGAGATTCCGTGTAGTGACAGCAGGGGTGGCTCAGTCACGCGAATCTCACCCTCTCCGCCCCGCTCGCAGAGGACTCCCTATGTCGAATCATCATCTTTCGCGCCTCTCGGGGCGGGTGCAAACCGTCGGCCGACAGGTCGCTGAGGAGAAGACTGGAATGATGGCGTAGTGGGATATTTATTAACAATATGGGCACGCTTATGTGGATCATGGAGGCTTCCAGGCGCCGGCCCCGGCAGGGGGTCACGCTCCTCCTGGTGGGCACGTTGCTGCTTGCCGTCGGCTGCGGCGGGAGTCAGGGCGACTCGGGTGGCGGCGGGCACCGTAAGGTCTCGATCGGTCTGGTGACCAAGACCGACACCAACCCGTACTTCGTGACCATGCGCAAGGCCGCCGCGGAGGCGGCGAAGAAGAACGGCGCCGAGCTCATCGCCCTGGCCGGCAAGTTCGACGGCGACAACGAGGGCCAGGTCGACGCGGTGGAGAGCCTCATCGCCCGCCATGTGCAGGGGATCCTGATCACGCCGTCGAACACGACGGGGATCCTGGGCGCCATCGCGGAAGCCCGGCGGGAGGGCATCCTGGTGATCGCGCTGGACACCGCCACGGACCCCGCGGACGCCGTGGATGCCACGTACGCGACCGACAACCTCGAGGCCGGACGCCTCCAGGGCGCGTATGTCAGGGCCGTACTCGTCGGCCGGCCCCCCGAGCTGATCATGCTGGACGGTACGGAGGGCTCCTCGGTCAGCCGGCAGCGCCACGACGGGTTCCTCGACGGCTTCGGGATCAGGAACGACTCACCGGCGATCCGCGGGCAGGCGAGCACCAATGGCGACCGCAACCTGGCGCAGA
The DNA here is from genome assembly GCF_053611985.1 of Streptomyces sp. NPDC054770. Taxonomy (NCBI): domain Bacteria; kingdom Bacillati; phylum Actinomycetota; class Actinomycetes; order Kitasatosporales; family Streptomycetaceae; genus Streptomyces; species Streptomyces sp. NPDC054770. The sequence continues at coordinate 343,843 of NZ_JBSHBL010000001.1, read as the reverse complement.
CCGCGACGGAGAACCTGCTGCAGCGCACGACCCACGTGAACTCGGCCTACACCATCAACGAACCGGTGGCCGACGGTGCCTCCGCGGCCATCGCCGCCCGCGGCCTCACCCGGCAGGTGACCATCGGCACCATCGACGGCGGATGCGACGGCGTGCGGGCCGTCAGAGCCGGCAAGTACGCGGCCACCGTGATGCAGTTCCCGGTCAGGATGGCCGACGAGGGAGTGGCCGCGGTCGCCGAGTTCGCCAGGAGCGGGAAGAGACCGGTCGGCTTCACCGACACGGGCACGCAGCTCATCACCGACAAGCCGGTGCGGGGACTGGCGTCCCGCACCACGGACTGGGGACTCCGGCACTGCTGGGGATGACCCTCGGGGGCCGACCGGTGGAAGGAACCAGTAAAGGATCATGAGATCTCCCGGTACCACCAGCACTGCCGCCGAGAGAGAGCCGGGCGCCCTGTTGCGGGAGGCGCTGCGGTACGCCCTGCGCACGCCGACGGTCGGTCCCCTCGCCGCCCTGGCCGTCGCCGTACTGGTCTTCTCGCTCACGACGGACACGTTCATGACGCCGGAGAACCTCTCCCTGGTGCTGCAGCAGACCGTTGTGATCGGCACCCTGGCGCTCGGGCAGTCCCTGATCATCCTCACCGCGGGCATCGACCTGGCGAACGGGGCCATCGCGGTTCTCGGCACGATCGTCATGGCCAAGCTCGTCTTCGACGGGGACAGCCCCGCGGCGGCGCTGCTGTTCGGCCTGGCCGTGGCGACCTTCCTCGGGGCCGTCAACGGCCTGCTCGTGGCCCGGCTGGACCTGCCCCCCTTCATCGTCACCCTCGGTGCACTCAGCGTCGTCTACGCCGCGAGCAGGCTCTATTCCGATTCCCGCAGCTATCCGGTGACCAGCGATCTGCTCGTCTTCTGGGGACATGGCGTCCACCTCGGCGGCGTACTCGTCACCTGGGGAACGTTCCTGCTCCTCGGTCTGTACGCGTTCTTCTGGTACGTGCTCACCAAGACGGGCTGGGGCAGGCACATCTACGCCGTCGGCAACGCGCCCGAGTCCTCCCATCTGGCCGGCATCGACGTCCCGCGCACGGTTCTGTCGGTCTACGTCATCGCCGGTCTCCTCTACGGCATCGCCGCCTGGCAGGCCCTCGGCCGCATCCCCAACGCCGACCCCAACGCGTACCAGACGGCGAATCTGGAGAGCATCACCGCCGTCGTCATCGGCGGGACCAGCCTCTTCGGCGGCCGGGGAAGCATCGTCGGAACGCTGATCGGGGCACTCATCGTCAACGTGCTGCGCTCCGGTCTCACCCAGGCGGGTATCGACAGCCTCTATCAGGACATCGCGACCGGGACCCTCGTCGTCGTCGCGGTCGGCATGGACAAGATCCTGCGCAGGGGCGGCACGCGCGGACACCGGTGAACGACCGTCCAGCGGGCGGGGCTGCCGCCAAAAAAATTACCCCAAATGTATTGACTTTTGGCATTTGCGGTAGAAAGTGATTACTAGACCGCAACACCGGAAGGGCCACGAAGTCGGTGAGGACGTCTGGTCGGCGGAGTGACTCGGACAGGATGTGGTTCAGGCCCCCGGCAAGCCGGCGCGATACCGAGGCAACGGTGACGACTGAAGCTTCAGGACACGCGCAGCACTACCGGGGACTGTCTTTGCCCTCGGAGCCTTCGTGCACGCCTGACCGCAGCGCGAAGGCTTCAGTCACTCTGCGTCCAACGGTCGATGCGAGGCCGCCCGGTCGGTCTCGGACACCGTCCGCAGCCGCGCCGCCTCCTCCATCAGCCGGCTCGCGGTCGACGTACCCAGCGGGTCGCTCGCGGCGGTCATCAGCCAGGCGGCCGAGACGGGGTCCGTACGCGGCGGGACCACGAGGAGGTTCCAGCGGCCCATGCGGTAGGAGAGCAGCATGAGCTCGTGCGGGTCCTGCTCGGTCAGGAACCAGCCCACCTTCACCACATGCCCGGCGACGGGCACCTTGCGCGGAACGACCGGCCAGTGGGTGGGATTCACCGTCACCCGGGTGATCCGCCCCCACAGCGGATCCAGCACGGCGGTCAGGGTGGGGAGTTCCGCCCCGAGATCACGGGAGCGGGGCCACCATGCGCCGTCCAGGAGGGCAGGTGCGGGACCGACGGGAGCCAGCGACAGGCGGAGAGGGGGCGAAGAGGGTGGGGGAGACGGCAACCGGTCTTCGAGTGTCGGCGAGAGGGAAATGGTCGCAGTCATGACGCGAACCCTGCCCCGGGCCGACCGCAGTCGGCCCGGCCTATTGGATCGCCGAAAACGACACGAGCGTGGTGGCCGGTGCGCGAAATATCCTCGGTGATTCCACCGTACTCCTCGGACAAGGCCCTTGAGCGGAGCACGAAGCCCCTGATGCCCGAAACGCGCATGAGGCATAGGGTGAAACCGGGTCGGCACACTCTCACGTGCGACCGGCCTGGAAGGGCGACCCCGGTGTTCATACGCCGGGGTCGTTGGATGACGGCCGGCGCGCCGTCGGAAGCAGGCCATGGCCGCCGTCGGCCCCGTTCGATCAGACCGGTACCCCGGACCCGGCTCGCTCGCCGGCCGACATGCCGCATATGGCGTAATCGGCTCGTCGGACCAGTCGGCGGTGCAAGCCTGGGCCGGTCCACAGCGTTGTGCCACGCCGATCGCCGATGACCGCCGGGCCGCGGTTCGACGAGGCCGGGGCACCGGGCCGCTTGCGAACACCGTGTGGACACGGCCGCCCCATGAGATTCCCAGGCAGATCGCGCCCCGGGACGAAGGGAAGCAAGCAGCGATGACGGACGGTGGGCACAAGCCGGGCGGGATCGGGGTGGACCGGTCGGAGGGGTTCGGCGAACGACTGCTGGGTGTGCTGCTGGACCGGGCCCACGAGATGCCGCCGGAGTTGATCGCCCCACTCGTCGCGGAGGAGGTGGCCAGGGTCGGCGGGCGGGAGGTCTCCATCCTCCTTCAGGACTACGAACAGGTGCTGCTGGTGCCGCTGCCGGGCCGCAGGCTGAGGGTCGGCGGCCCGGAGTCGGTCGAGGACTCGCCCGCCGGCGAGGCGTTCCTGAGCCGCAGAACGGTGGAGGTGCCACAGGACGGCAGCGTGCGGATGTACCTGCCGCTGCTGGACGGCAGCGACCAGATCGGGGCGATGGCCGTCACCCTGGACAGGGTCGATGACGACGACCGGCGACTGCTCCGCAGACTCGCCGGTCTGGTCGCGGACATGATCGTCACCAAGGACGCCTACACCGACCTGTTCTTCCAGGCCCGGCGCAGCGCCCCGATGAGCGTGGCCGCGGAGATCCAGTGGTCGTTGCTGCCCCCGCTGTCGATGACCGTTCCCCAGGTCGAGGTGGCCGGAATCCTGGAGCCCGCCTACGACGTGGCCGGAGACAGCTTCGACTACGCCCTCAACGGCGAGATCCTGCACGTGGCCATGATCGACGCGATGGGCCACGGACTGGACGCCGCGACCATGGCGACGGTGGCCATCGGCGCCTACCGCCACACGCGACGGTCCGACACGGATCTGTCCCGGGTGTACGCGTTCATGGACAGGGCCATCGACGAGCAGTTCGGCCCCGACCACTTCGTCACCGCGCAGATGATGGTTCTGAACATCGCCACGGGACAGCTGCGCTGGGTCAACGCCGGCCACCCGGCCCCGTTCCTGATCCGGGACCGCGCGGTGGTGGACCGGCTGGAGAGCCCGACCACGTTGCCGGTCGGCTTCGGTGGCGAGGAGCCGGTGGTCAGCGAGCGGATGCTGCGCCCCGGGGACCGGCTGCTGTGCTTCACCGACGGCCTGATCGAGGAGCATCAGGCCGGCGGGGAACAGTTCGGTGAGGAGCAGCTCGTCGAGTGGACCAACCGGATCCTCCGCGACCGCACCGAGGTACGGGCGGTGGTGCGAGCCCTCTCCCACGCCCTGAAACAGGAACGCGGCGGCACCACGAGCGACGACGCGACCATCTTCCTCATCGAGTGGCGAGGCGGCGACGCCGACCATCTCGCCGCCCTCGACTGAGCCCGCGACGAGGGCGCGGGGCCTGGGCGGGTGCCGCGGCCCCACGCCTCGCCGGATCGAAGGTGCCGCGGCCCACGAGGTCGAGAACGGCGCCGTCGCTCGCGCCCCCCGGGGGGGGCATGACGCTGGCGTCGGAGGCCGTTCGTGGGTTACGTTTGGCATAGGACAAACTTTGGCATAGGACAATTCTTGTGTTCGGGCGGAGCTGATCACGTGCGTATCCGGGGCACCACCGCGGCCGAGATCGCAGGGAGTGTGCGGGACCAGGTCGCCTCGGGCGAGCTGGCGCCGCAGTCGAGCCTGCCCCCGGTGCGCGCGCTCGCCGCCGAACTGGGGGTCAACCGGAACACGGTCGCCCTCGCCTACCGGCGGCTGGTCGAGGCGGGAGTGGCCGAGACGCGAGGTCGCGGCGGCACGGTGGTCGCGGCGGTGCCGCAGCTCGCACGCGAAGGCGTCGGTGTCGGCGTCGGTGGCGACCGCATCGACCTGGCCAGCGGCAACCCCGACCCGGAGCTGCTGCCCGACACCCTGGCCGCCGCCCGGCGCGGAGACTACGACCGGCCGCTGTACGGTGTGCCCGCTGTCGACGCGGGGCTGGACGCGTGGGCCCGTGCCGATTTCGCCGAGGACATCGACCGTCCGTTCCGCACCCTGGTGACGCACGGAGCGGTGGATGCCACCGAGCGGCTGCTGGACGCCCACCTCACCCGCGGGGACCTGGTGGCGATCGAGGACCCCTGCTTCCTGGCGAGCATCGGCACCCTGCGGCTGAGCGGTTACCGCTCGGCGCCCGTCGGGGTCGACGGCGCCGGCATGCGCCCCGACGCTCTGCGGGCCGCTCTTGAGGCCGGTGCCCGCGCGGTCGTCTGCACGCCCCGTGCCCACAACCCGACCGGTGCGAGTCTCACCGCGGAACGGGCGGCCGACCTGCGGGCGATCCTCGCCGAGCACCCCCAGGTCCTCGTGATCGAGGACGACCACTTCTCGGCGGTCTCCGCGCGGCCGTACCACCGGATCACACCACCGGGCAGTGCGCGCTGGGCGCTGGTGCGGTCCGTGTCCAAGTTCCTCGGGCCGGACCTGCGGCTCGCTCTCGTGGCCGCCGACGCCGAGTCCACCGCGCACCTGGAGGCACGGCTGAGCGCCGGCACCACATGGGTCAGCCGCCTGCTGCAGCACATCGCCCGTGAACTCCTGCTCGATCCCCGCGTCCACGAACTCCACGAACAGGCCCGCGAGGTCTACGCACGGCGCAGCGGTCTGCTCGTCGAGCGGCTGCACGCCCACGGCATCGAGGTCCCGCACCGGCCTGACGGACTGAACGTATGGGTCCAGCTCGACGTCGACGCACGGGCCGCGGTCGCGGCCCTGGCCGAGCGCGGCTGGGCGGTACGGCCAGGGCACCTCTTCTCGCCGGATCCGGCCGCCCACCCGGGCGCGATCCGGGTCACCTCCGCCACCGTCACCGAGCCGCAGGCCGAGGCCTTCGCCGCCGATCTCGCCGCGGTCGTCGCGGAACTGCGCTCGCCGGCCGGCTGACCATCACGGAATCCCACCCACTCAAGGAGCCACCATGTTCCGCGGCCTGAGCGCCTTCCCCCTCACACCCACCAGCGAGCAGGGCATCGACGAAGCGGCGTACGCGGCGCTCGTCGCCCGCCTGGCCGCCGCCGGCGTGGACTCCATCGGCGCGCTCGGCTCCACCGGCGGCTACGCCTACCTCACCCGGGAGCAGCGCGCCCGCGCCACGAAGATCGCGGTCGACGCCGCCGACGGGGTTCCCGTCATCGTCGGTATCGGCGCGCTGCGTACCTCGCACGTGCTGGAGCTGGCCGAGGACGCCCAGAAGGCGGGCGCCTCTGGAGTACTGCTCGCCCCGATGACCTATCAGCCGCTCACCGAGGAAGAGGTGTTCGGCCTGTACGAGGACGTCACCCGCGAGCTCTCCGTACCGCTGTGCGTGTACGACAACCCCGGCACCACGCACGTGCACTTCACCGACGAACTGCACGGCCGTATCGCGCAGTTGCCGAACATCGGGTCGATCAAGATCCCCGGTGTCCCCGACGACCCGCGCGAGGCCGAGCTCCGTGTCGACGCACTGCGCGCGAAGATCCCGACCACCGTCACCATCGGGGTGAGCGGCGACTGGACGGCCGTCCGCGGCCTGAACGCCGGGTGCGACGCCTGGTACTCGGTGATCGGCGGCACCTTCCCGCGCACCGCCCTCGTCCTCACCCGCGCCGCCCAGGCCGGCCACGCGGGCCCGGCGGCGGACCTGTCCCGGGAACTCGAACCGCTGTGGGCCCTGTTCCGCCGCCACGGCAGCCTGCGCGTCATGTCGGCCGCCGCCTCCCACCTCGGCCTGACGGAGGAACCCAACCTGCCGCGCCCCTTGCGGAGCCTGGACGGGACCGCCCGCCAGGAGGTCGTCGCCGTGCTGGACGCCCTCGCGCTCACCTCCTGAGCCGAAACGGACGCCATGAGCCGGCAGCGCACAGCAGGCACGCCGCGGACCCGGCAGGCCCTGCATCCGCCCGTGAAGGAGAGCAGCGGCCTGGCGCGCTACGTCCTCGCCGCGGCACTCGCCCGCACCGCCGACGGCGGGGCCGTGGTGGCCGTCGTACTGCTCGTCACCTCGTCAGGTGGCTCCGGGACGCTCGCCGGGGTGCTGGGTGCCTGCATCACCGCCCCGCACCTGCTCGGCCCGTTCGTCGCGCGGCCGCTGGACCTCGCGCGGGACGGCCGCAAGGTCATCGCGGCGGCCTGCCTGCTGTACGCCGCCGCGCTGGCCGCGGGAGTACTGGCATACGGGCACGCGCCGGCCGTACTGACCGCGTTGCTGCTGGCCACGGCCGGTACCTGCGGGCCTTTGCTGACCGGCGGCATCAGCAGCCGGCTGCCCGCCATCGTCGGTCCGCGACTGCGCACGCAACGGCGGGCCCAGGGCTGGGACGTGGCCACCTACGGCATCGGCGGCACCGTCGGCCCGTCCCTGGTGGCTGCCCTGTCGGGCTGGGTCTCGCCCACCGCGGCGGCACTCGCGCTCGCGGTGGGGGCCGCCACGGCTGCGGGTGGCGTCCTGCTCCTGCCGTACGCCGAGCCGTCCCACGGCGGCGACAGGACCGCGGTCCTCAAGCCGGGAGCGACCCTCGCGCTGATGGCCCGCACCGGCGATCTCCGGCGTACCGCCTATCTGACGATGGTCGTCGCCCTGAGCGTCGCCGCACTGCCGATCACCGCGGTCCACCTGACGAAGATCCTCGGCACCGCGCCTGCCACCGCAGCCGTCCTGACCGCCGCCTACGGCCTCGGCAATCTCACCGGGTCCATGGCCGTCATGGCCTTCCCGCTCACCGGCACCCCCGGCCGGCTGATGCGCCGCCTCGCCCTGGGCGTCGCCGCCGGCCTCCTCACCGTCACCCTGAGCCCCGCCTTCGCGGTGAGCGTCGCGGCCTACGCGCTCACCGGGATTCTCAACGCCTTCTTCTTCGCCGCCACCCTCGCGGCCCGCACGGAGTACGCACCGCGCAGGGCACGCAGCCAGGTCTTCATCTGGGTCGCGGCCCTGAAGATCACGTCCGGATCCGCCGGAACGGCGCTGGCCGGCTCCCTGACGGGCATGACCGTCAGACTGCCGCTCCTCGTCGGCCTGCTGGCCGTCTCGTCCGCTGTCGTCGCCGCGACCGTCGAGGCGCGCCTCGCGGGAACCGGCGAGAAGAGCCCATGACGGTGCGGGGACGCGTCGATCACCTCCGACTCTCTTGGGTTACCAAATAGCGGCATATGCCGCATAACGCTGATTCGATGAGATGTCGAACAGTGGACGCCCAGGGGGACGCCGGGCCGGCTCCGGCCGGTTCGCGGTGCACGTGGTGCGTGCCGCTCCTTCCGCGAAAGGACGTTTGGGACTCATGACCGTCAACGGCAAGAAGAAGGCCGCGTCGCCGCCGAGGAAATCCGCCTCCGCCCAGGACAAGCTGATCGACTCCCTGAAGCAGTACATCCGCACGCGGGGACCGGACCTGCTGAAGGACCCCAACGTGTCGTCCGTCGGCATCGGCCAGAAGATCAAGAACGGGGTGCGGGGCAAGCAGGTCGTGCTGCAGTTCACCGTCGACAGCAAGGCCGAGCCGGAGGCGCTGGAGGCACTGGGCACGACCCGGATACCGGACACCGTCACGGTGGACGGCGTACAGGTGCCGACCGACGTCGTCCAGCGCAGCTACGCGCCGCACTTCCGGGTGGTGGCCGAGGTGGAGCAGCCGGAGCGCAAGAGACACCTCGACCCGATCATCCCGGGAGCGAGCGTCGGAGGTGTGACCGTGACGGCCGGCACCATCGGCTGCATCGTGTTCGACAAGACGGACGGCACCCCGTACGTGCTCAGCAACTGGCATGTGCTGCAGGGCCCGGACGGTCAACTGGGCGAGGAGATCGTGCAGCCCGGCCGGTTCGACGACAACCGCGTCTCCCGCAACCACCTCGGCGCCCTCAAGCGCTCCCACCTCGGCCCGGCCGGTGACTGCGCCGTCGCGACCATCGACGGCGGACGCACCTTCGACCCGAAGATCCTGGACCTCGGTGTGGCACCCCAGGAGCTGGGCGAGCCGGAGCTGGGCGACAAGGTGATCAAGAGCGGCCGCACGACGGGCGTCACGCACGGGATCGTGCGCCGTATCGGGACCATGGCCAAGATCGACTATGGGGGCGACGTCGGCGAGCGGACCATCGGGTGCTTCGAGATCGGGCCCGACGACGAGCACCCGGCCGCGGACCGGCAGATCAGCAGTGGCGGCGACTCGGGCGCGGCATGGCTGTTCAAGCAGAACGGCCGGCCGGGCAAGGTCATCGCCGGACTCCACTTCGGCGGTGAAAGCGCCGGCGACCCGGACGACCACGCACTGGCCTGCCTGTCGAGCTCCGTGTTCGAGAAACTCGGCATCACCCTGCAGCAGCCCACCCCCGAGGAAGTACAACCCCTGCTGGGCTACAACCCGCAGTTCCTCGACGAGCAGATCGACGTCCCGCGCCTTTCCGCACAGCTCAGTGGCGATGCCGTACGGCTCGACGGCACCGAGGTCATCGACTACACGCACTTCTCGCTGACGCTCAGCAAGAAGCGGCGCCTGCCCATATGGGTGAGCTGGAACATCGACGGCGCGAGCCTGAAGAAACTCAGCCGCTCCGGGATCCCGTTCACCAAGGACCCGCGACTGCCCGCGAACACCCAGGTCGGCAACGAGCTGTACGAGACCAACCGGCTCGACCGCGGTCACATAGCCCGCCGCGCCGACCTGCTGTGGGGCAGCCTGCCCGAGGCGCACAAGGCGAACACCGACTCGTTCTTCTACACCAACATCACCCCCCAGAAGGACGACTTCAACCAGAGCGCCAGGGACGGCCTGTGGGGCGAGCTGGAAGACGCCGTCTTCGCCGACGTCGACGTCGACGACCTCAAGGTCAGCGTCTTCGGCGGACCGGTCTTCCAGGAGGACGACCGCGTGTACCGCGGGGTGAAGATACCCCGCGAGTTCTGGAAGGTCATCGCCTTCGCCGAACGGGGCGAGCTGAAGGCCAAGGCGTTCTTGCTCACGCAGAACCTGGACCAGCTCGAAGTCCTCGACCTCGACGAGTTCCGCGTCTTCCAGGTCACCCTCGACGAGCTCGAACAGCGCACCCACCTCCGCTTCCCCACCACCCTCCACAAGGGCGACCACCTGCTCGTACCCGAGTCCGTGGCCGAGCGGATGCCTTTGGACACGCTGGCCGACATCCACTGGGGCTGATCCGCCGGATCCCCCGGACCGTGCGCATGGGTGTACCCCGTCCGCCTCACGGACGCGGTACACCCACAGCACCCGTAGTTCGTCCGGGTCAGTGGGCCTTGATCTCATTGACGTCCAGGCCGCGGTCGACGCCGTGGGGGACGACGTTCTGGCCGGGTTCGGGGTGCAGGCGCGTACCGTCGAGACGGACCTCGACCCTGTCCGCTTCGAAGGACACCAGGTCGCCGATCCGGTCGACCTCCCGGTAGGCGTTGCGGTACGACCAGGCGGCGCGGTGCACGTCGCCGATGTCGTAGTAGTTGCACAAGCCCTTGTAGGGGCAGAAGGTCTGCCCTTCGACGGGGCGCAGCCGGGTCTCGTCGACGTCGGCGCGCGGAACGTACCAGCGCGGGGCGAATCCTGACTCGAAGAGCACCACGGGGTGCTCGGAGCGGGCGATCACGCTGTCGCCGAGGCGGACTTCCAGCGTGCGGGAGGTGTCGCGGATGTCGATGCGGTGGTAGGGGTCCGCGGCGTGTCCCAGGATGCGTTCGTCCTCTTCGTAGAAGGCGTCCATCGCCCGCCACGCGAAGGCGATACGGCCCTGGAGCTCGCAGGCGTGCCCGGGCAGTGCCGTGAATTCCCAGGCGGCACGTTCGGTGGTGCGGTTGCCGGCCTGCACCGCGTACCAGGCGGTGTCGCCGAGGTCCTTGTGGTGGGTGACCTTGCCGCTGGGGACCAGGGCCGGCTCGTTGACGTCCTCGCGGGGGAAGTAGGCGACGGGATAGCGGCCCGGCTCGTGGAGCAGGACGACGTTCTCGCTGTCGGCGATCCAGGTGTCGTCGAACCTCACGCGCATGCGGCGGCGCAGCCGTTCGGCGAACAGGAGGCGCTCGGGCAAGGGCTCGGGGGTGAGGAAGCGCCCGATCGCGCCTGTGGCGAGGGGGCCTTGCTGCCAGGACAGTCCCATGGGGCTCCTTCCGGGTACCGGGTCCTTCGCCGCCTGGATCCTCTGCGCGTCAGGCGAGGAAGCGGGCGAGGAAGTCGCGGATGTGTTCGGTGATGGTCTCGAGGTGGCTTTCCAGGGCGAAATGCCCGGACTGGAGCAGGTGGACCTCGGCATCGGGCAGGTCCTGGCGGAACGCCGTGGCGCCGTCGGGGCCGAAGATCTCGTCGTTCGCGCCCCAGACCGCCAGCAGCGGGACCCGGGAGTCGCGGAAGTACTGGTGGACCTGCGGATAGAGGTCCACGTTGGTGGGGTAGTCGCGGAAGAGCCTGAGCTGGATCTCGTCGTTGCCGGGCCGGTCGAGGAGGGCCTGGTCGTGGACCCAGTTGTCGGGGCTGACCAGGCTGGGGTCGGCGACACCGTTCACGTACTGCCAGCGGGTGACCTCAGGGGTCAGGGCCCCGCGCATGGGCGCTTCGGTGTCCGGCCCGGGGGACTCGGCGTAGGCGAAGACGCCGTCCCAGAAGGGCTTGACGAAGCCTTCCTCGTAGGCGTTGCCGTTCTGGGTGATGATCGCGGTGACGCGGTCCGGGGCCTGGATCGCGAGCCGCCAGCCGATGGGGGCGCCGTAGTCCTGCACGTACATCGCGAACCGGTCGACGCCCAGCTGCTGGAGCAGGCCGGCGGTGACCTCGGTGAGGGCGTCGAAGGTGTACGGGAAGTCCTGAAGGCTCGGCATGGCGGACTGGCCGAACCCGATGTGGTCGGGGGCGATCACGCGGTATCGGTCGGCGAGCGCCGGGATCAGGTTGCGGAACATGTGCGAACTGGTCGGGAAGCCGTGGAGGAGGACCACGACGGGGGCCTTCGGGTCGCCGGCCTCCCGGTAGAAGACCTCGAGACCCTTGACCGTGGCGGTGCGGTGGTGGACTGCGGAGCTCATCTAGCTAACCTTTCTGTCGAGTTTGAGTGGTTACACATCCAGTCGAGCACGCCTGTTTTAACCTGTCAAGATGGTTTTACTGGTTAGGGTGACAAGGGTGGGATCGGGGGAATCGCCGCGCCCGGCGGTGTGGCGTCGACGTGACTCGAGCCTCTGTCCGTGAAGGGTCGTCGGCCAGTGCGGACCTGTGGTCATGTAACCTTTCAAGTGAGTGCAAATGGTTAGGAGGGGGCAATGGTGGCCGGTCGGGAACAGCAGGACGCATTGCTGGAACTCCTCAACACCACGCCCGTGGTCAACGGGGTGGTCCGGGACCGGCTGGCGGATCCGAAAGCGGCCGGCTCCTGGCAGCGGGCCCACGGTGGCAGTGGCAGCGCAGAAGAGCACCGCCATGTCCTGGAGGTGCGTGATGCCTTGCAGGACCTGGTGCGCGGCAGCCGGTCGGCCGCGTCTCTGGCCCCGCTTCTGAGGGATGTCACCTCCCGTCCGCACGTCTCGTCCGCGGGGGTGTCGTGGGAGCTGGACGTTCCCGCAGAGCGCCGGATGGCGGTGGAGGCCCTCCTGGCCTGGAGTGCGCTGGAGGAGACCATGCCGGGCCGGCTGCGGCCGTGCGCCAACCCGGAGTGCCGGCTGTTCCTCATCGACCGCAGTAAGACGAACAGGGCCCGCTGGTGTTCGATGGCCGTCTGCGGCAACCGGATGAAGGCAAGGCGCCACTACCAGCGCACCCGCGACGTGCAGCCGGGTGACAGCTCCGGCGGTCACGTCTGATCCGTACCGCCACGTCGACGCTTCACCTCGGCGATCTCGCCGGCGATCACGGCCGTGCCGGCCGCGGGAAGCAGGGCACCGAGCAGGGTTCCGGCGCCGAGCCGGGCAAGGGCGAGCTGGAAACGTCGGCCGACGGCTGTCGCACCGGCCTCTGGTGCCGGACGCTCCTTCGCGAGCAACCGTGTGGCATTACTCCGGCGGTGCAGGGGATGCACCCCGGCACTGCCGGTGCGACGGCCGGGCAGGCCGGTACGTTCCGGTTCGCGTCGGCCGGGCGCATGGATCGGCAACGGTGCGGAGTCAGCTCGTCGCGCGATGCCGGAGACGGTGTATTCGCAGGTCAGCAGTGATGCCGCCACCCAGGCGCCGTCGCTTCCCGAGCTGGGAGCGCGAGTTCGATTCTCGTCACCCGCTCCCGCGGAACCCCCCGGCTTCGAGTCGCCGCACTTGCGGTATGCATATGCCCGAATACAGTGAGTGGTGGCATTTGGGGCGTTTCAGTGCGGTTTGTTCGCGATGGACCACCCATTCTGTGCGACTGAGAGGAACACCCAGATGCAGCCCCACCCTGAGGACCTGCGTGCGGAGGCGACCTACCGCGACGACGGTCACGTCAAGCTGGAGGGCATCTCCCTCACCTGGCAGATCGGCCAGAACGTCCCTGGCCAGGGACTCACGGAGCCGCCCGACTGGAACAACGGCCGGCCGGACTACCCGCACCACTACGAGGTGTGGTTGGACGGGCGGCTGGCACAGACGGTGGACCTGTACTGGGCGGCCTGGTATCCGCACTGGCAGGCGGCGAACCGGCACTGGGTGTGCCTGGGTGAGGCTCCGGCCCGCGAGTACCGGGTGAAGATCCGGGCCCGGCACACGGACGGCTCGTGGGGGCCGTTGACGGACGAGCTCACCGTCGACACGTCCACGTCCAAGCCCTACAACGTATTCATCCCCGCGCGCACCGAGGAACGGCAGGAGGGCGGCCGGGAGCGGCACGGGAGTCTGGAATTCCCGGTCAGCAGGGCGATCCGGGCGATCCGTGACGAGGACGATTCGCCGATCTGCCGGCAGGCGCGCGCGCTGAACACCTCGACCACCTGGCAGGAAGTGGTGCCTCCCGGCACGGTCGGCGATCCGCCGTGGAACGAGGCCCGCGGGTACCTGGAGTACCGGAAGTTCTTCCGGGGCGCCGACGTGGCGTCGGCTGCGAATCCCGCCTTCCAGGGCCTGGACCTGCCCGGCGGGGACGGCCTGGGTGACTGGCCGACCAGCACGCTGGAGGCCGTCGACGGGCGGCACACCTTCACCTACAACTACCGGCAGAACCACATGGGTCCGAAGTGGACACACCAGTGGTTCATCACCTCGGAGGGCTGGGACCCGGCGCAGGGCATCTCCTGGGACGTGCTGGAGCCGACTCCCTTCATGGTCGAGTACCACGGCAGCGGCACGCACGCCGACCAGGAGCTGCAGTACACGACCGAGGCACTGGCGTCCCGGCGGGGACGGCATGCCATCGTCAACATCTGGGGTGGCGGCGACGCCGGACACGACTCCGTGGGCGAGTTCTTCGTCAGCGTCTCCGACGTCGACTTCCACTAGCCCCCTCGTCCCCCGAGAGGAGAGCCATGAGCACACGCAAGTCCGCCACCCCCGCCGCACAGTCGCTCTACCACGCCATGTCCGGCCTGGGCGGCCCGCTGAGTTCCGGCGAAGGCGCCGCGCCCGACTTCGCCGCCGCACCGCGCGCGGCGGCCGGCGAGGAGCCGTCGGTACTGATCCTCGGCGCCGGGGTCGGTGGCCTCACCGCCGCCTACGAACTGGGCAAGCTCGGCTACCGGTGCACGGTCCTGGAGCCCCAGCCCCGCACCGGCGGCCGCAACCGCACCGCCCGCAAGGGTGACAAGCTGTACGAACTCGACGGCGAGGGCAACAGCCCGGTGCTGACCCACACCTGCGCGTTCGACCAGGGCCTGTACCTCAACCTCGGCCCCGGACGCATCCCTTACCACCACCGCCGAGTCCTCCGGTACTGCACCGACCTCGGGGTGCCGCTGGAGCCGTACATCATGGAGACCACGGCGAACGTCCTGCACCGCGCGGGACACACCCCGCCCGGCCGGCCCTGGCGCAACCGGCGGATCGCCAACGACACCCGCGGCCACCTCGCCGCGCTCCTGTCCGCCACCCTGACCGAGAGTGACGAGTTCACCGGGCTGCTGCGGGACCTGCTGAGCAGGTTCGGCGACCTGGACGAGGAGAACGAGTACCACGGCTCCACCCGCTCCGGCTACGACGAGCCGCTCGACGTCCACGAATTCCCCCGGCCCGCACCCCCGCTGCCCCTCGCCGAACTGGTTCGGTCGGAGTTCTGGAAGCACAGGTTCTACCAGCCGGTGGACTACCTGTGGCAGGCCACGATGTTCCAGCCGGTCGGCGGCATGGACAAGATCGTCCACGCGCTCACCGAGCGGATCACCTCCGAGTACGACGTGACCGTCGAACTCAAGGCCGAGGTCACATCGATCGACCTGGCGGGCGATGCGGTCAGCGTCACCTACCGCTCAGGTGGACAGGAACTGACGACGACGGCGGACTACTGCGTGAGCAACATCCCGCTGCCGGTGCTCAAGCAGCTCACGCTGACCGGCTTCTCCACGGCGTTCCGGAACGCCGTGAAGGCGGTGGGTTTCGCGCCGACGTGCAAGGTCGGCTGGCAGGCGAACCGGCGGTTCTGGGAGGACGACCACAACCAGATCTACGGCGGCATCAGCTGGACCGACCACCCCATCACCCAGTTCTGGTACCCGTCCAACGACTACTTCTCCGAGACGGGCACCCTCACCGGGGCGTACAACTTCGGCGAGTACGCCGAGGACATGGGCAAACGCACGCCGGCCGACCGGCTGCGGCTGGCCCGCGACGGAGCGGCACAGCTGCACCGTGAGTTCCTGGAGAAGACCACCGTGCCCCAGGACCTGGGGGTGACCATCGCCTGGCACAAGGTGCCCCACCAACTCGGCGGCTGGGCAGACTGGGACCCGGCCGACCCCGACCACCAGGTCGCCTACAAGCAACTCCTCCAGCCCGAGGGCGACGGCCGCTTCTACGTCGTCGGCGACCAGGCATCCCCGCTGCCCGGTTGGCAGGAAGGGGCCATGATGTCGGCGCAGTACGTCGTCGCCCAGATCCTCGGCCTCCTCCCGCGCACCGCCCCCACGGCCGTCCAGGTCCCCGACGCCGCCTTCCTCACCCAGGGACTCTGACCACGGCACGGCGCCCTGGGCCCGGATCCACGGCTGACGTACGGGTTCCGGTGGTCAGAACCAGGAAGGCCCAGGTCAGAGAACCGGCCTTTTAAGTGCCGCGGAAAAGCGAGTCCCGATGATGAGGGCCGGCGCGCGCGAGTCGGTCATGTCGCGCCGCCGCCTCCGCCGCCGGAGGATCTGCTGGAGCCGGGCTGCCAGCGCGGGGTGGTCACCGCGGCGAGGGGGTGCGGACTCCCTGCGTCGTACGCCGATACCGAGGCGTACGGCGGCCACCAGTGCGGCCGTGACGAGCAGGCCGCAGACGACGATGATCACCATCCCCGCCGCCGGGTCGGCGGCGGCCAGTTGCTCATGGGTCGTGTGCATGGGCGCCGAGTACCCGTTGCCCGGTGGCGAATGCCGTGGGAAGAGGCGTGGCTGACGTGGTGTGTGCCTGGTCGCCGGTAGCGTCGCCGTGGAGTGGACGAAGAGGTATGTATCGGCCGTTTCGTTGAGCGGTGCCCTTGCGTGGGAGCCGACGGTTGACCGGGAGGGCGAGCACCCGCGAGGCGCTTTGCGCGCTCGGCTCGGCTGAGGAGGAGCATGAGCGAACTGTCACAGCGGGCCGGTAGCGGGACCGGGTCTTCCGTCGCTCCGGCACCGCTGGGCCGCGGGCTGCTGGCGTTGAGCGGTACGGCCGATCACAAGGTGATCGGCCGGCTGTACATGGTGACGGCGTTCTGCTTCTTCCTCCTCGCCGGTCTGCTCGCCCTCGGCATGCGTGCCGAACTCGCCCGTCCAGGGCTCCAGTTGATGAGCCAGGACGTCTACAACCAGCTGTTCACCATCCACGGCACGATCATGATGCTGCTGTTCGCGACCCCGATGTTCGCCGGGTTCGCGAACGCGGTGATGCCGTTGCAGATCGGTGCCCCGGACGTGGCCTTCCCGCGGCTGAACGCGCTGTCGTACTGGATGTATCTGTTCGGCGGGCTGATGGTGGTCTCCGGGTTCGTGGTGCCGGGGGGCGCGGCGTCGTTCGGGTGGTTCGCGTACGCGCCGCTCAACAGCGCGTACCACTCCCCGGGCGCGGGCGCCGACCTGTGGGTGATGGGGCTGGTGGTGACTGGCGTGTCGACCACGCTGGGCGCGGTCAACTTCGTCACGACGATCCTGTGTCTGCGCGCGCCGGGCCTGACCATGTTCCGGATGCCGATGTTCACCTGGAACGTGCTGTTCACGTCGATCCTGGTGCTGCCGGCGTTCCCGGTGCTCACGGCCGCGCTGCTGGCGCTGGAGTGCGACCGGAAGTTCGGCTCGCACGTCTTCGACGCGCACAACGGCGGGGCGTTGCTGTGGCAGCACCTGTTCTGGTTCTTCGGGCATCCCGAGGTGTACATCGTGGCGCTGCCGTTCTTCGGGATCGTCTCGGAGATCATCCCGGTGTTCTCGCGCAAGCCGCTCTTCGGCTATCTGCCGATGATCGGGGCCACGACCACCATCACCATGCTGTCCGCGGTGGTGTGGGCGCACCACATGTTCGCGACCGGGGCGGTGCTGCTGCCGTTCTTCTCGGTGATGTCGTTCCTGATCGCGGTGCCGACCGGGATCAAGTTCTTCGCCTGGATCGGGACGATGCACCGGGGTTCGCTCTCCTTCGAGACCCCGATGCTGTGGTCGGTGGGTTTTCTGGTGTCGTTCCTGCTCGGCGGGTTGAGCGGGGTGCTCCTCGCGTCGCCGCCGCTCGACTTCCATGTCACGGACTCGTACTTCGTGGTGGCGCATCTGCACTATGTGCTGTTCGGCACGGTCGTGTTCGCGATGTTCGCCGGGTTCTACTTCTGGTGGCCGAAGTTCACCGGGAAGATGCTCGACGAACGGCTGGGCAAGGTGCACTTCTGGCTGCTCTTCCCGGGGTTCCAGCTGACGTTCCTGGTGCAGCACTGGCTCGGCGAGGCGGGGATGCCGAGACGGATCGCCGACTATCTGCCGGCGGACGGGTTCACCCTGCTCAACACCCTGTCCTCGGCGGGCGCGTTCCTGCTCGGGATCTCCACGCTGCCGTTCCTCTACAACGTCTGGCGCACGGCCCACCGGGGACGGCAGGTCGACCAGGACGATCCCTGGGGATACGGACGCAGCCTGGAGTGGGCCACCTCCTGCCCGCCGCCCCGGCACAACTTCGTGGCGCTGCCCCGGGTGCGGTCGGAGTCCCCGGCGTTCGACCTGCACCATCCCCGGATCGTGCGGCAGGCGGAGCAGGAGGGCCTGCGGTGAAGGCCGAGGCACTGCTCTTCGGCGGGGTGGCCGTCTTCTTCGGTGCGTCCGCCGCGCTCTACGGCGTGTGGTCCCACGCCGATCCGGCCGGTACGGCGGCGCTGATCGTGGCGTTCGGGATGGCCGCGCTGGTGTCGTTCTTCTGCGCCACCCAGTACGTCCGGCGCGGCCCGCGCGCGCAGGACCGTACGGATGCGGAGGTGGCGGACTCCGCCGGGCCGCTGGAGTTCTTCCCGCCGCACAGCCCCTGGCCGATCGTCACCGCGTTCGGGTTCGCCGTCGCGGCGGTGGGGGTGGTGTTCGGGCTGTGGCTGTTCCTCATCGGCTTCGGCGTTCTGGCTCGGGGGGTTGCCGGGCTGGTGTTCCAGTACGCGAGCCGGGGGGCCGGTCCGGAGGACTGAGCGGCCTGCGCGGGGCACCCGGCCGGAACGACGTGACCGGGCGGTGGCCGCTCTCGTAGCCGCCGGCCAGGGTCTGCCGTACCTCCCCCGTCTCCTCGCCCTCGGTCAGCAGTTCCTGTTCCGAGTGCAGCAGCGCGCGGCACACCGTGCGGGTCACGAAGAACGCGGCGACCGGGGCCACGACCAGGGCGACCCGGAAGATCCACGTCAGGGCGTTCACCGAGATCCGGAAGCTCAGGGCGATGACGTCGTTGCCGCCGGCCAGCAGCAGCACGGCGTAGCAGGTGACGCCCGCGGCGCCGAGGCCGGTACGCACGGGCCGTTCGCGTGGCCGGTCGCCGAAGTGCTGCTCCTGGCCGTCCTCGCCGGTGAGCCGCTGCTCGACGAAGGGGTAGGCGTACAGGACGAGGAAGAGCAGCGCGGGCAGCACGACGGCCGGCAGCAGGACGTTCCACATCAGGGTGTGCCCGGCGAGGTTCGTCTCCCAGGGCGGGACCAGGCGCAGCGAGCCTTCGAGGAAGCCGACGTACCAGTCCGGCTGGGAGCCGGTCGACACCTGGTCCGGCCGGTAGGGGCCGTACACCCACACCGGGTTGATCTGCGCGACGGCGGCGAGCGCCACCAGCAGCCCGGAGACGGCGAGGGACAGACCGGTCGAGGAGGCCGCGAACTGGGGGTGGAGCGGCTTGCCGGTCACGTTCCTGTCCGTGCGTCCGGGGCCGCGCCACTGGGTGTGCTTCAGGTGGAACACCAGCATCAGGTGGACGGTGACCAGGGCGAGCAGCACGCCGGGCAGCAGCAGGATGTGCAGGGTGTAGAGCCGGGGCACGATGTCGTGGCCGGGGAACTCGGAGCCGAACGCGAACATGGCGAGGTACGTCCCGACGACCGGGATCGACAGCATGATGCCCTGGGCGATCCGCAGACCGGTGCCGGAGAGCAGGTCGTCCGGGAGCGAGTAGCCGGCGAAGCCCTCGGCGAGGGAGAGCGCGAAGAGGGTGACGCCGATGGCCCAGTTCATCTCGCGCGGTCGGCGGAAGGCGCCGGTGAAGAAGATCCGCAGCAGGTGCAGGCCGATCGCGGCGACGAAGACCAGCGCGGCCCAGTGGTGGGTCTGCCGCATCAGCAGGCCGCCGCGGACGTCGAAGCTGATGTGCAGGGTCGAGTCGAACGCGCCGGACATCAGCGTTCCGCGCAGGGGTTCGTAGGGGCCCTCGTAGACCACGTCCCGCATCTCGGGCTTGAAGAAGAACGTCAGCCACACGCCGGTCAGCACCAGCACGATCAGGCTGTAGAGGGCGAGCTCGCCGAGCAGGAACGACCAGTGGTCGGGGAAGGACTTGCGGATCAGCTGCCCCGCCCCGTCGTGGACGGGCAGCCGGGCGTCGACCGCGTCGGCGAACCGCTCGCCCCGGCCGCGTGCCCTCTTCATACGGCTGCCACGGCGGCGCCGGCGCCTTCCCCGCATCGCACTGGACCCATGTGACGCCCTCCTCAGGACCGGGTGCCGTCGTACTCTCGCCATCCCTTGCCCGAGAGGCGCGGAGCGAGTACCGCACCCCCGCGAAACACTCGCGCGGCAGGACCTCGGCACCCGATCGGACGAGCCGCCGGAGACGGCGCCGTCGTCAGGCCTCCCGGTCTCCCGGGGGCGATGACCCAGGAGCCCCGCGCGAAGGCACTCCTCCCGCTGCCACGGGGTACTCGGCAGCGGTCAGCCGGACGGACCCGGTTCAGGAGGCACGACGGCGGACTTCGGACATCGCCGGACGCGCCCGTGGTGGCGCGGGCTGAGTGAAGGCGGTGACCGCGGTGGACGGTTCCCCGAAGACCGAGGGCACCGTACTCGTCGTCATCGACCACGAGGACGCCGAGCTGCTCGTGCCCGGCGTCGGCCGGGGTGTCGTGGAGGCAGTGCCGTGTCGGCCGTGCGGGCGGGTACTCGGCGGGGGACCATCGGGGCACCGGCGTCTCCGTGGCCCGGCGGCCCGGAGCCCGGGCTTGAGGTCCGGCGGGGAGCACGAGAGGCGGCTGTCGGCGGTGGAGCCAGATCTGTTGCGGCAGGCGGTGGAGCAGCTGGGCACGGCCATGGCCGTGATCGACCCGGCCGGGCGGATCGTCGCGGTCAACCGGGCCGCCGAGCGGCTGCTGGGCCGCCCGGCGGCGGCGGTGTACGGGCGGGACCTGCATGACCTGTGCCATCGGGATCCGGGAGGCGCCCGCGTCCCGCGAGAGCGCTGCCCGCTGCTGCGGGCGCTGGCCGAGGGGCGTTCGGCGCGCGGGGACGACGACAGGTGTCTGCGGGGTGACGGACGGCTGATCCCGATCTCCTGGTCGGCCACGCCGCTGACGGACGACGGCGTCGGCGGCCGCTCCCCGGGCATGGTCGTGCTGATCGTCGAGACGGTGGAGGACCGCCGCGCCCGCAGGGAACGGGCGGAACGGGCGGAGCAGTCGGAGCGGGGGGAACGGGCGGAACGGGCCGCGCGTACGAGCGCTCTGGAGAGTCTCACCGAGCGGCTGACACTCGTCGCGGAGATCACCGATGTGCTCGGTCAGACCCTGGAGGTCGACGAGGCTCTCGCCCGGTTGAGCCGGCTCCTGGTCCCCCGCCTCGCCGACTGGGCCGCGGTGGACCTGCGGGTCGGCTCCCGGCAGGTGCACCGGGTGGCGGTGACCGGCCCCGACGGCCGTGCTGCCGGGCAGGAGGACTGGCGTGGCCAGCTGCCCCCTGCCGGGGAGTCGGTCCACTCGCCCCTGGTCCAGGTGCTGAACGGAGGCGGCCCCGTCCTCCAGGACCGGGCGGCCCTGGACGCGCCGTCCGACTCCCCGCTGGCCATCGTCCACGGCGCTTTCCTCAGAGCGACCGGCGCGGCTTCCGTCATCACGGTGCCGCTGGGGAGCAGACGGCAGGTCACCGGTGCCCTCACGCTGGTGCGCACCGACGCGGCGCGGCCCTTCGACACCGGCGATCTGGACGTGGTGAGCGACATCGGCCGCCGGGTCGGCCTGGTCATCGACAACGCCCGCCGGTTCGGCCGGCAGCGCGCGGTCGCCGAGGCCATGCAGCGCAACCTCCTCCCCCCGCTGCCCGAGCACGGCCGCATCCAGCTGGCGGCCCGGTACCAGCCCGCGCCGGCCGGCTCGCAGGTCGGCGGCGACTGGTACGACGCGTTCATGCTGAGGGACGGCGCGCTCGCCCTGGTCATCGGCGATGTCGTGGGCCACGATCTGACCGCCGCGGCCGGCATGGCGCAGTTGCAGGGCGTCCTGCGCTCCCTCGCATGGGACCGCACCGGGCCGACCGGTGCCGTCGTGGACCGCCTCGACGAGGCCATGCACGCCATCACGACCGTGCCGTTGGCCACCCTCGTCCTCGCCCGGGTGGAGGGCCCGGACACCGGCCCCTGGACGCTGCGCTGGACCAGTGCCGGGCACCCGCCGCCCCTGCTGCTCACCCCGGACGGGAACGCGCAGTACCTGGAAGCCGGGCAGGGGCTGATCCTCGGAGCCAGTCCGGACGGTGGCAGCCACCGGCCGAGCGCGGCCCACGCCCTGCTGCCGGGGTCCACGCTCCTGCTCTACACCGACGGCCTGATCGAGTCTCCCGGCAGTGACCTGGACACCGGGCTCGGCCGACTGCGCCGCCACGCCCTCACCCTCGCCCACGAACCGCTGGACACGCTGTGTGACCAGGTGGCGGCCCGGATGTCGCCCGGCAGCACCGACGACATCGCCCTTCTCGCCCTGCGCCTGCCGCTGCCCCTGCCCCTTCCTCGTTCCCTGCCTGTGATCGGGGCCGGGAGGTGATCCGTGAGGAGGCGGCCGCTCACGTCCCCGGATCCAGTACCAGGATGCGGAACGGACCGGGCGGCACGGCCGGCCGCACAGCCGGGGGGCTGTCGTCTCCTGCGTCCCGCCAGCCCCAGGACCGCATGGTTTCCACCGTCCTGTGGTCCCGGGCGTCCACCAGCGTGACGCCGAGCGCGGCGCCGTGGTCGGCGAGCAACCGCCGCTGCAGGCGCCGGGCGAGGTTCCAGACCTGGTCCTTGTACTCCCGGCGCACGCGGGGCGGCACCACGATTCCGGAGACGACGAAGAGCCCGCCGGAAGCGGCACGGCGAAGCAGGCTCTCCGCGACGTGTCCGCCGAACCCCGCCCACCACGGACCCGCGCCGGCCGTGGGGAAGCCGTAGGCGTATCCGGCCAGGGCGGTGGTCTCCGCGATCAGCAGCGCGAACCCCGGTCGTCGTGCGTCGGCCGCGAGATGGAGCAGGAAGGTGGCACGCGCCTGGTTCCACGCCTGCGCGTCCCCGCCGGAGGTCTCCGCGTACAGGTCGCCCAGCTCCTCCAGACGGTCCGCGACCTGACCACGGGTCAGCGGGCGGACGCGTTCCGCCACCTCGGGCGAGGAGCGGCGCTCCGCCTTCGCCGAGTCCGGCAGGCGAGTGCGCGGCCTGCCCCGTGCGGGTTGGAGCGCGGGGAGGGTCAAGGTCGTCGGGAGGAACACCTGCGCGGGCATCAGCAACCCTGCCCCGGGCACGGGCGAAGGCCGACCCGGCGTCGTCGATCCCCGAGAACGGCACCGGTGTCGGAGGCGGTGCACGGCATGCCCTCGGTCCCTCCACGGTACTCCCGGCCCGGCCCGCCCCGGCGGCCCGGCGGGCCTGTCACGGCGCCCGGGTCAGCCTTTGCCGAGGGCGCCCGCCGCGGCCGCCATGAGCGGTTCGGCGGTGTCCTCGGCGGTGTCCGGAGGCACCACCACAAGGTCCCAGCGCCCGCGGCCGGGGGCGAGCAGGACGACGGTGTGCGGGGCGTTCGCCGCCACGGCTCTGCGCAGTCGTACGACCTGGTTGGAGACGAGTATCCGGCCGGGCGTCGCGGACCACACCGCCCCGTTGACGGTGGCGCTGGTGATATGGCCCCATGCACGCGGCAACCCGGCCAGCAGCCGGGGGAGTTCGACGAGGAGGTCGTAGGAGCGCGGCCACCATGCTCCGTCGATGGACCGGGACAGATCGCTGTGGGGCGCCAGGCGCAGGCGGAGGACGGGGTGGGAGGGAAGCGGGGGTTGCAGTGCGGTGGTCATGAGGCTGCTGCCAACTTCCGTAGATGGATGCGCGGTTGCCGTCAGGTGCGACGCGCGGCGAACCTGTCCGTCGTGGCCTCGGACCGGCGAGGCGGTGTCCGGGGTCACGGACTGCCCCTGGGGATGGGTGGTGTGCTGGTGACGACCTGTCGGAGAGGCACGACACACCCTCGTTCGCCCCACCGTACTCCTCGGGCCGGGGGGTACCTGATTCCGCTGATCAGCGCCCGTTGGCCGGACGCGCCGGGGCGGACGTCGCGTTGACACCCATCGTCGCCGGACGTTGACTGGCAGGACGGCCGAGGGCCATGAAGGGCAGGCAGGGCGGACCGGGCCCCCGGAGCCTGAATCAGGCCGTCGAGAAGGCGAAGGGCGCCTCCAGGCGGTGATCCGCATCGCGAACGGAAGCGGTACACACGACGATGTACGACCAGACACGCGCCCAGCAGCCCGTGGAGCGGCCCCAGGGCCCGGGTGGACGCCGCACCACGGGACCGGAGCCGTTGCTCCCCTCGGCAGAACGGGAAGAGATCGTGCGCCGCCTCGGACATGCCGTCAACACCTTCGCGGACACCCCGCGCGAGGCACTGGAGGAGGCCGAGGGCGCCTTCGACGAAGCCGCCGCCCAGCTCGCGGCCGCCCTTACGGAGGTACGGCGGGTCCTCCGCGCAGGCTGGCAGGACCGGGACCCCGAAACGGACTCCGCCGAACTCCGGGCCTCGCTGAGGCAGTACCGGGAGCTCACCCAGCGGCTGCTGCGGACCTAGGCGGCGGTGGGCTCCCGCCGGAAGACGGCGGGGGCCCGTGCTGGCTCCTTCTCGGTGGCGGCGAGGGACGGGCCTCCGGCCAGGGGCGGTGCCCCGGCCGCCCGGGCTCCCCGCGCGGTTCTC
Source organism: Streptomyces sp. NPDC054770 (assembly GCF_053611985.1). NCBI lineage: Bacteria > Bacillati > Actinomycetota > Actinomycetes > Kitasatosporales > Streptomycetaceae > Streptomyces > Streptomyces sp. NPDC054770. Next base: position 319,456 of record NZ_JBSHBL010000001.1, on the reverse strand, counting down.
CGGCCCGGCACCGCGGTTTCCGACGGCCGCCGCCGGTCGTCCGGACCTCGACGGCGGCCGCCCGGGCTCCCCGCGCGCTGCTCCCCCCTCCTTTTCGGGCGCGCGAACGGGAGCCGGGTGCCCCACGTCGGACCGTGCGTCGGCAAGCGGGGAGGCCGCCGTGCCGGTCTCGGGACGAGGGGAGGTGAAGGAGGTGCCACACCGGGGCAGCCGGCCGGGGTGGGCCACGAGAGTGACTGTTCTGCGGAGGCTGCGAACTCGGTCCTTGCCCGGATTCGGGGGCACGAGCAGCCGACGGGCTGCCGAACGGGCTGCCTTCCGCGGAAGCCGGTGGCACGGCGGAATGCCGCAAGCGTAGGTGGCTTTCCTCCGGATGAGAACCTTCCGGGGGCCTTCTCGTCCGGCCCGGCTCCGTTCGGTCACCGGGAGCGGGCAGCCCGTGAGGGCAGGACCGCTCTCCGGGTCGCCGTGCGGCCGTGGCACGCACGGGCGGTCCTCCCCGGCATACCCTTCAGAAAAGAGAGCGCTGGAAAAATGCCGACGGGCCCGCGTGGAACCCGCCGCAGCCGCCCCCGCACCGTCTCCCGGCGTATCGGGCAGCGATGCGTCCGCGTTCTGCCGGTCGCCCGCCAGGAGGTCCCTATGGAGTACGACTCCCTGCCCTCCCGGGATCACGCGGAGGTGCGCATCGTCGCCGCGACCCCGGAGGTCGCCCGGCGCGTGGCCGAGGTCCTCCGGCACTGCTTCGCCTCGACCGAGCAGCGCAGCTACCCCGCCGGGGAAGGCGGAGGCACCCGGCTCCATCTCACCCTCGACACCGCCCACACCGCGGAACCCGCACGGTCGTGGCTCACGGCCGGCGAGGCGACGGGCCAGGCGTCGGCACACGCCGATGAGGTGTGAACCGGGTCTGTGCGGCCAGGAGGGTCCGTCGTCCCGGCCGTCCCCACGCGGCCGTCAATACCTCGGAGAACGACAGACATGACGAAACTCCGCGAACGCAAGAACAACCGGAAGGCGGTCCTGCGATCCCTGTACGGGGCTGTGGAGCACAACCGCCCCGAGGTCAGCGGATCGGCGCTCCGTACCGAACTGGGCCTGCCCGACGAGGACCTCTCCGCCGCCTGTGTCTACCTGGCCGACGAGGGCCTGATCAACGTGGACTGGACCTCGCACCGGACCCCGGCCGCCGTGTCGCTGACACACGAGGGCATCCGCCTGATGGAGGAACAGGAGGAGGAACAGGAGGAGGAACAGGAGGAGGAACGGGAGGTGCAGGAGTAGCGAGAGGCAGGAGTGACAGGAGCGGCAGAAGGGGCAACGGGGTACCGGACGTTCGGGAGAGGACGCACCAGAACGCCGCCCTCCGACACGCACACGTACCGGACGCCCATGGTCCACGGCGACCCGTACCTCGACGTCCGGATCCGGTGCCAACTCGTCGACGGGCGCGGGCAGTTCAAGCTCCAGGGCGTCACAGCGCGGCCACCGGACACTGGCCGGCCGGCGTCGACTCCCCTCCCCGCGCGCACCGTTGACGGCCCAGGGCGAAGCGCCCGCGCTTTTCGAGGAGTGCCGCATCGTCCGCGCGTACGGCGAACTGGACGCGCAGACCGTCGGCCCACTGGTCCGCGCGGCCCGGCCCGGCCGGCTCCTGATCATCGTGGACCTGAGCGCGGTCACCTTCGCCGACTGCAGCATTCTGCGTCCACGACAACCACACGATCGGCCTGGTCCTCCGCTGTACCGGCATGCCCGGCCGGTTTCCCGCCCACGCGAACGCACAGGACGCCTGGGAGGGGCGGACGGCCCACGCGACGGCGTACCGCGCCCGAACCGAGGCCTGCTCCGACGGCCGGTGACGACACGCGGCAGCACACCGGACAGTGCTGCCGAACACCGGCGGGACCGGCACCGGGGTGTACCCGCGAGGAAATCTGTCATGGCGAGGCCACATCTCCGTGCCCGCCGGAGATAGGGTTGTGGCACGACGCAGATGGTGCTGATTCCTTCGGAGCACGGGTCCCACGCACACCTGGGTCCCTGGCAGCGCTCCCGGAACGAAGGTGTCATGCCCGCCGAGAACGACTCTGTCATCGGCAACCTCGACGATGACGACTACCCCGCCTACACCATGGGCCGGGCCGCTGACGTGCTCGGCACCACCCCCGCCTTCCTGAGGGCCGTCGGTGAGGCCGGTCTGATCACCCCGCTGCGCTCGGAAGGCGGTCACCGCCGGTACTCCCGCCGCCAGTTGCTCGTCGCCGCCCGCGCCCGCGAGCTGGTCGGCCAGGGCACCCCCATCGAGGCCGCGTGCCGCATCATCTCCCTCGAGGACCAGCTGGACGACGCCCTCCGCCTGAACCGCGAGATACGCCGGAAGCTGGACGAGGGCGACGCGCATATCTAGTTCCGCCGGTGCAGAAATTCCGGCTGCGGCGGGATGAGAATCGCCGGGCCGACGCCAAAGTGCACGGGCGGTTCCTCCCGGGCTGTGTTAGCGTGATAGCTGTTGCAGTTTTGGTTACCAGAGGTTTTTTCTTTGCATAGCTTTCCGGAATCTTTCCGGAGGGGTGATCATCGCGGCGACTCGACCCCGCAAAGTGCAGGGTCCGGCACTGCCCCCCAAGGGAGATTCAATATGGCATCTGGCACCGTGAAGTGGTTCAACGCGGAAAAGGGCTTCGGCTTCATCGAGCAGGACGGTGGCGGCGCTGACGTGTTCGCCCACTACTCGAACATCATCAGCAACGGTGGTTTCCGCGAGCTTCGGGAAGGCCAGAAGGTCAGCTTCGACGTCACGCAGGGCCAGAAGGGCCCGCAGGCCGAGAACATCGTCGCTGCCTGAGACTGACACGCATCGTCGCGAGCCGGTGGCTCGCGCGTCATATGGCTGGGGCCCGCGCTCTTGGGGTGCGGGTCCCAGCCATTGCGTTACCCCTACACCCCGGCACCCGGATATTCGACCTCCGGAGTTTCCGGGTTCTCCGGGATATCCGGGTTGTCCAGGTTCTCCGGGATCCCTGGTATCTGCGGATTGATGACAGCCCCGGCCTCGGCACCGAGAGTGAGAGGCCCGGCGTTCCGTTTTTTTCTTCGGCTCATTCTTGTGATTCCTCGTACGGCCGCCCGCCGTCGGACGGAATTCCTCGATACGCCGTATCGAGGAAGGTTCCACCTTGAACCGCACCCGTCGCACCAGCGGCACCTCCGGTCGCTCCCGCGTGAACGGGAGTGCCCCGCACTCGACAGGCTCCCCGCACGGAAGCCGTTTCCGCAAGCAGGAGACGGGCCACCAGGGTCCTCGCCCGGGCAGCGGGCGCAAGAGCCGCCCGGGAGCGCACTCCACCGCACGCCGGCAGGAGTTCGCGCCGCCCGTCACCCTGACCGAGCCGCTGCCCGCGGTCGAGGCGTTCGCCGAACTGGACATGCCCGCAGGACTGCTGGCCGCGCTCCGCGCCGAGGGCGTGACCGTGCCCTTCCCGATCCAGGCGGCCACCCTTCCGAACGCACTCGCGGGCCGGGACGTGCTGGGCCGGGGCCGTACGGGTTCGGGAAAGACGCTCGCCTTCGGCCTGCCGGTGCTGGCCCGCCTCGACGGGCGGCGCGCCCAGCCCCGGCAGCCGCTGGCCCTCGTCCTCGTCCCCACCCGGGAACTGGCCCAGCAGGTCAGCGACGCGCTCGCGCCCTACGCCCGCGCCCTGGGACTGCGGCTCGCCACCGTGGTGGGCGGCATGTCGATCGGCCGTCAGGCGAGTGCCCTGCGCGGCGCGGCCGAGGTCGTCGTCGCCACGCCCGGCCGCCTCAAGGACCTCATCGAGCGGGGAGACTGCCGGCTGGACCAGGTCGCCGTCACCGTCCTCGACGAGGCCGACCAGATGGCCGACATGGGCTTCATGCCGCAGGTGACCGCGCTGCTCGACCAAGTCCCTTCCGGTGGGCAGCGGTTGCTGTTCTCGGCCACGCTGGACGGTGACATCGACCTCCTGGTGCGCCGCTACCTCCACGACCCGGTGGTGCACTCGGTCGACCCGCCGGCGGGCAGCGTCACCACCATGGCGCACCATCTGCTGCACGTGCGCGACGCCGACAAGAACACCACCGCGACCGAGATCGCCGCCCGGGACGGACGCGTGATCATGTTCCTGGACACCAAGCACGCGGTCGACCGGCTGACCGAGCACCTGCTGTCCGTCGGTGTGCGCGCCTCGGCCCTGCACGGCGGCAAGTCCCAGCCGCAGCGCAACCGGACGCTCGCCCGGTTCAAGGACGGCCACGTCACGGCCCTGGTGGCCACCAACGTCGCGGCCCGCGGCATCCACGTCGACCAACTCGACCTGGTCGTCAACGTCGACCCGCCCGGCGACCACAAGGACTACCTGCACCGCGGCGGCCGTACCGCGCGCGCCGGCGAGTCCGGCACCGTCGTCACCCTCGTCCTGCCGCACCAGCGCCGAGCGGTGGACCGGCTCATGGCCGACGCCGGCATCACCCCGAGCACGGCCCGGATCCGCCCCGGCGCGGCCGAACTGCATGCCATCACCGGCGCCCGGACCCCGTCCGGCGTACCGGTCACCGTCCCCGCACCCGCACCCGCACAACGCGAGGGCAAGGGATCCGCCGGCCGTGACCGCCGGGGCCGGGCCGCCGGACGGGGCGGGAACGGCCGGGCCGCGGCCCGGGCGCGGCGCTCCGCCCCCGGGTCCACCGCATAGCCCGGCCACGGGGAACGCGCCCCCGCTACCGGCACCCAGGCCGAGACGCCGCCCTCCCCGCCCGCCCCGACGAAGAGGAGAAGCCCTTGACGCCGATTCCGCCGATGACGCCGACGACCCCGATTCCGCTCCGAGCACACCGGTCAGGCCAGGCCGACGGCACCGGTCTGACCGCCCGCGACGCCATGCTGCACGCGCCCGGGCCGCAGGTCGACGACCACATGGCGGTCGACGTGGCCCTGTCCGTGCTCATCGGGGCCCGCGTCTCCCACCTGCTCCTCCGCGACGAGGACGGGCGGTGCGCGGGACTGGTCACCCGGGCCCAGCTCGCCGCGCACCGCGGCGGCTCGTGGTTCAGCGACCGGACCCGGCTGCGGGACATCCCGCTCGACCGCGGGCCGTTCACCGCGTCGACGGCCGCACTCGGCGACGCGGAGTCCGCCATGCGGATACGGACACTGAACGTTTCCCCCGTGGTCGACGAGCACGGCTACGCCCTGGGCGTCCTGGCCCTCACCCCCTGACCGCCGTCCGGCCGCCGTCGCGCGTCCGGCCTCTCCGGAGTCGTTCCCCGGTGTTCTCACCCACCCCTGCGGAGGCATCCATGCGCTGTGTCATCGCCCGTTTCCCCTTCGACCTGACCAAGAGCGAGGTCGAGCAGTCGATGGGCGGCATCACCCCCGAACCCGTCACCGGCGTGTCCGTGACCATCGACGGCCGGATCTACCCCGTGATGCAGGTCGGGGAAGTGATCACCAGGCAGAACCGCCGGGACTTCACGTCCTTCGAGATGCGCCGCGCGCTGACCCGGCTCGGCTTCACCTGCCACGACGCGCGCCCGATCGCGCCGCCCCGGGACGCGCGAGCCGACGAGGACGCGCTCGGCTGGTGACGATTTCCGGGGGCACGGCGATTCACGCGCCGTTCGCCGGTTGAAAAGCCGAGGACCTGGCACTCGGTCTGTGAGCGGGCCGGGCACGTGAACCCGCTCCCGTGGGGTCTGCCGGTTCGGCAAGGAGCCGCGATCCGCACGAGACCGGCGTGGCCCGCTCCGCCTGGTTGCCGCCGTGAGGACACCCGGCGGCGACCGGCGCGGCCCGTTCGGACTCGATGTCAGTGCCGCCTGTTCTACTTCGGCACAGGGCAGGATCGGCGAACGACGGAGACCGGCATGGGCGTGCTGTACGACTACTTCCACGCGACTGACCACACCACGGCGGTGAACCAGGCCATCGGTCCTGACGGCGACTGGCGCCACGGGACGTCGCTGGAGGACTCGGGCGCGGACTGGATCGACGCAAAGGGCCTGGACCCGAATGTCGTGGTGGCCAAACTGGTCGCCTGTGCGGAGGGGGTCCCCTTCGCCGGTCAGCGCGATGCGCCGGAGCTGATCTGGCCCGAACCGCCCTACCCCGGGACCGAGCCCGTCGACCCTGACTCCCCCTGGAACACGGGCCTGGTCCTGGAGCAGCTGCCCGACAGGTGGCGGGACACCCTCGCCACCCTCCCCGAGGACGCGGTTCCGATGGTGACGGCCCGGTGGTACGAGATCGAGGAGGTCGATTTCGCCGACTACCTCCACGCCCAGGACACTGTGGCCATGTTCATGGCCCTGGCCCGCCGTGCGCGGACGGCGGGCGCCCACCTCTACTGCCGGTGCAGCGTGTGAGCACCGCAGGGCCATACCGATACGAACAGGGCATGTCCATCGGCTCCCCGGCATGGTCCAATCGGTCGTACGGCCGACAGCGAGTGGGGACGTATGGAGCACGCCGGCGGAGAGGGGCCGAGACCGAGCGCCCCGGAACCGGAGCCCCGCAGGGCTGCCGGGCTCCGGGTCGGTGTCCTCGGTGAACTGGCCGTGACGCACGACGGGCGGGCCCTGAGCCTCGGCGGCCCCCGGCCCCGCGCGGTGTTCGCGCTGCTGGTGCTGGCACGGGGCGCCGTGGTCACCGGCGACCGGCTGATCGACGCGGTGTGGGGCGCGGGGCCGCCACCGAGCGCGGTCGGCGCTCTCCAGGCGTACGTGTCGCGGCTGCGGAGGGAACTGGAACCGGCCCGGGCGGCCGGTGCCCGCAGCAGTGTCATCGTGTGGGAAGGCGCCGGTTACGCGATCCGTCTCGGCGCGGACCATGTCGACGCCTGGCGGTTCGAAGCGCTGCTCAAGCAGGCCGGGCAGGCCGAGCCGCCGGCGCGGCGGGCGGCCCTGCTCACCGAGGCGCTCGCCCTCTGGCGGGGGCCGGCCTTCGCCGGGTTCGCGGACGGGCCGTGGGCACGGACGGAGGCGGCGCGCCTGGAGGAACTGCGTGAGGTGGTGCGGGAGCGGTTACTGGCCGCCCGCCTGGAGTGCGAGGAGCACACCGAGGCACTGCTCGCCGAAGCCGAGGACCTCGTCGCCGGACAGCCCCTGCGCGAGGAGCGCTGGGCCCTGCTGGCCCTCGCCCGCCATCGCGCCCATGGCCGGGCCGACGCCCTCTCCGTACTCCGCCGCGCCCGCCGGACCCTCGCCGACCGGCTGGGCATCGACCCCGGCCCCGCCCTGCGCGGCGTCGAGGCCGAGATCCTGTCCCACGCGCCGCGTCCCGCCGCACCCCTGCCGTCCGCGCCGCCCGCGTCCGCCACTCTGGTCGGCCGACTCGTCGAGCGGGAGAAGGAGTTGGCGGAGCTGCGGCACTGCCTGGCGGACGCGGTCGCGGGCCGCGGCGGGCTGGTGTGTGTGCAAGGCCCGGCAGGGATCGGCCGGAGCGCACTGCTGGCGGAGGCGGGACGGCTGGGCAGGGAGTGGGGCGTACGGGTGCTGGACGTCGGTGACGGTCCGCAGGCCCGCACGGAGGTGGCGCCGGGGATCCGCCCGCGCGATCCCCACGACGTCGTGAGCCGGTTGCTCGACGCGGTGGGCGGCGGCCACGACGGCACGATGCGGGCCGCGGCCGTGGCCATGCCGGTGTCCGACGGGCGGACCGCCGGCGGGCCCGACGGTTTCGACGTCCTGCACGGGCTCTACCGGATCGTCGAGCGCCTGGTCACCGACGGCCGCCCGGCACCGCGGCCCCTGCTCCTCCTCGTGGACGACCTCCAGGCGTGCGATACGGCCTCCCTGCGTTTCCTGGCCCATCTGCTGCCGCGTATCCGGACCCTGCCGATCCTCGTCGTCACCGCGCTGCGCGCCGGGGAGCCTCCCGACCGGCGCGAGAGCGAGCAGGTGCTGGCCGACCTCGCACAGGACCCGACGGTGGTGCACATCCGGCCCGAGCCGTTGAGCGCGGCGGGCGTCGCCCGGCTGGTAGGCCGGGTGCTCGGCGGTACGGCGCACGAGGAGGCCGAACGCGTCTGCCACCGGGTGTCGGCGGGTCTGCCGCTGCTGCTGAGCCACGTGCTCGGGGCCCTGGAGGCGGCGGGGGCGGGCGCGGATCCGCGCATCGTGGCGGAGCCGGGCGTCCGTGCCGTTTCCGACCTCGTGGCCACCGTGCTGGACCGGCTGCCGTCCGCCGCCACGGCCGTCGTACGGGCGGTCGCGGTTCTCGACGGTGGCGGCGCGGACGGCGGCAGTGGTGACGGCGGCGGCGGTGGTGGGGCGTCGCTGCCGACGGTCGCCGCCTTCACGGGTCTGTCCGAGCAGGACGTGGCCACGGCGACGGCGGCCCTCGTACGGGCGGAAGTGGTCCGTGACCAGTACCCGTTGGCGTTCGTCCATCCCCTGGCCGGCGAGGCCGTGCTGCGGACGGTGTCCGCGGCCGAGCGCCCGGCCCTGCATGCGAGGGCGGCAAGGCTCCTCGACCGTGCCGGAGCGGCTCCGGAGCGGACCGCCGCGCATCTGCTCCTGGTCCCCTACCGGGGCGACCCCTGGGTGGTCGGCGTCCTGCGCACCGCCGCGGCCCGCGCGACCGCCCGCGGTGCGCACGACGCGGCCGCCACCCTGCTCACCCGCGCGCTGCTGGAGCCGCCCGCACGGGACCTCCGGCCCGAGGTGCTGCTGGAACTGGGCCGGGCCGAAGCACTCGTCGACGGGCCTGCGGCGGCCCGTCACCTGCGGGAGGTGTACGAGACCTCGTCGCTGCTGCGCGCCGGTGCCGCGGGCCTGCTCGCGCAGACCCTGATCTGCACCGGCAGGCCCGGCGAGGCGGCCGGGTTCGCGTCCCGGGCGGCCGCGGAGCCGGACGGTACGGCCGACGAGCGGCAGGGGCTGCTGGCCCTGGCGCGACTCGGCGCCTTCGCGCACGGGTCCTGCGCCGTGGGCGCCGGCGGTATGGATGTCCCGGTGCCACCTCCCGCCGGGGACGGGCCCGGCGCCCGCATGCTCGCCGCCGAGGCGGCGAGGGACGCCACCGTGCGGCGTCTCGACCGCGCCGCGGCCGTCGCCTCGGCCCGGTTCGCGCTCACGGACCGGGTGCTGCTGCACAGCGGAAGGGTGCTCTCGTGGTGCACGGCGGGCGTCGTGCTGGATCTGGCCGACGACGACGTCAGGCTGCTGTGGGACGAGACGCTGACGTATGCCGCGCAGCGGGGGTCGCTGATCGGGACGCTGACGGCGCACCTGTGGAACGGGTTCACGCAGTGGCGGCACGGTGAGTTGCACCAGGCCCGCCGGTCACTGGAGACCGCGCTCGAACAGTTCGGCGCGTGGGGGGTCGCGCCCGGTGCGCCGCACTGCCGCGCGTTCCTGACCGGGGTGCTGCTGGACCTCGGGGACATCGCCGGCGCGCGTGCCTGTGTGGAGCGGATGGGGCGGACAGAGCGGACGGGGACGCGGGCCGGGGGCGCCGAGGGGGCGCGGTTGCGCGGAGAGAGCGAGGCGCGGGTGCTGATCGCCGAAGGCCGGTACGCACCGGCGCTGGCCGTACTGGACGGCGTACGGCACCTCCAGCCGGACGTGGTGAACCCGGTGTGGTGGGACGGGGATCTGCTGCGGGTACGGGCACTGACCGGGCTGGGGGAGCGGGACCGGGCCGAACGGCTGGCACGGGAGCAGCTGTCGATGGCCCGCAGGTGGGGCGCGCCCGGCACCGTCGGCCGGGTGCTGCGGCTGTGCGGCGAGGCACGCGGGCCCGACGGCGGACCCGAACTCCGCGAGGCGCTCGCCCTGCTGGCCGACGGCCCGGCCCGCCTGGAGCATGCGCGTACCCGGCGGTCCCTGGAGGCCTTGGCCGGTGGAGAAACCGTTCAAGACGGCGCCGTACGCCGATTCCCCCCTGCGTGACCGGCGTACGACACACCGTCGGGACGAGAATCCGACGGCCGACTTGCGATCGGCTTGCAAGCGGTTCGCAAGACCGTTGGCGCATCATCCGTTCCGCGCACGAAACAGGCACACCACGACCACGAACCAGACGCACCACGACCACGGAACAGGCGCACCACGACCACGGAACAGGCGCACCACACAGCACACGCACCGCAACGAACTGACGGGGGCGGCCCGGGGGACGGGCCGGGGGGCGAAGGACATGGGCGAAGCGATACGCGCCGGGGACCGGTGGGCGGTCTCCGGCTACACACAGGACAAGGAGCTGGGGTCCGGAGCCAGTGGGCGCGTGGTCCTGGCCACGCACGACACGACCGGCACCCGGGTGGCGATCAAGTACCTCGCCGACGAGCTCCGTGACGACCCGGCCTTCCGCGAGGTGTTCCGCGCCGAGGCCCGGCTGCTGGGCGAGCTCCGCTCCCCCCATGTCGTGGAGCTGTACGAGTACGTCGAGAGCCCGCGCGGCGCCGCCATCGTCATGGAACTCGTGGACGGCGTACCCCTGCGCAGGCTGCTGCGGGAGCACGGCGCCACGACCCCGGAGGCCGCGCTCGTCGTCCTCAGGGGCTCGCTGCTCGGCCTCGCGGCCGCCCATGCGGCGGGGGTCGTGCACCGCGACTACAAGCCGGACAACGTCCTGGTCGCCGCCGACGGTTCCTCCAAGCTCGTGGACTTCGGCATCGCCGTGCCGAGCGGGGTGGCCGCGGGTGCCTCCGGTACCCCGACCTACATGGCGCCCGAGCAGTGGACCGGCGCGGCGGCCGGACCGGCGACCGACGTGTACGCGGCGACGGCGACCTTCTTCGAGTGCCTGACCGGGATGAAGCCCTACCCGGGCCGGACGCTGGCCGAGCTGGCGATCCAGCACATCGAGGCGCCGATCCCGGACGAGCTGGCTCCCGAGCCGGTGCGCCCGCTGATCCGCAGGGGGCTGGCCAAGACCCCCGAGGAGCGCCCGGAGAGCGCGGCGGCGTTCGTCGAGGAACTCGAAGCCGTGGCCGGGTCCGTGTACGGCGAGGAGTGGGAGGAGCGCGGCCGGCGCGAACTCGCCGCGCTCGCCGCCCTGTTCTTCCTCTCCTTCCCGACGGCGGACGGTTCCGCCTCGGGTACGACGGACCTGGCGACGACCGCCCTCGGGGCGGGCGCCCGTCGGATGCCCCGCCGGAGCAGGAAGATGCTGGCCGGACTGACGGCAGGGGTTGTGCTGGTGATCGGCGGGGTCGCGGCGACGGCGGTCGCCACGGGCGCGGGTGCCGGGCACCGCACGACGAACGGGGCCGGGTCCGAGTCCACTACGGGGGCGGACGGTTCGGCCGACGGGACCGGTCCGAGCGGGCCGGCAGGCTCCCCCGACGCGGCCCCCTCGGCGTCGGACGGTTCCCCGTCGCCCTCGGGGAGCGGGTCGGCCTCCGCGTCGCCGTCTGGGGACGACAGCGCCTCGCCCGACGGCGGCGGACCGTCCGACGGGTCGGCGTCCGGTGGTGCGGGCGGCACGGGCGGCGGATCGTCCGGCACGGGAGGCACGACCACGACGGGCGGCGGCACGAGCACCACGGGCGGCGGCACGGGAACCACCGGTGGCACCACCACCGGCGGCGGTACGACGACGAGCGGCGGCACCACGGGCGGCGGCGGTACGACGACGACCGGCGGCGCCACGGGCGGCGGCAGCACCTCCGCGCCGCCCGCACCCACCCTCGACGTGAAGTCCGTGCAGATCAACGTGGTCGGCCCGATGTCGGCCGCCTGCACCATCGTGGCCTCCGTCAGCGTGACGACGGACGGCGCCGCCGACGGCACCCTCTACCTCAGCTGGTACACCGGCGACTCGCCCCGCGTCGTCGGGACCGTCGTGGCCACCGATCCGGTCGCGCTGCCCAAGGGGAAGACGCAGATCTCGGGCCGCTACACCCACGCCTTCGCCGTCCCGACGCGGGACTCCTACCTCGGCGTCAGGGTCACCACCGACCCGGCCGCCGACTCCGGCAACGGCTCCTTCCAGGCCACCGCGGCGCCCGTCGACTGCGACCCGCCCCGATGAGCACACCTCCCGAGGACCCCCGACTGCGGTTCGCCCGTACCGATCCGGCGTCGCGCCCCGACGACCCGGATCTCACCGTCACCCTCCCGCCCGCGGAACCGGCCGCGACGCTTCACCTCCCGCCTTCGCAGGCGCGAGCGGGCGCGGGCGCGGGAGCGGCCGAGGGGGAGACCCGTTTCGGGCCCGGGGTACCCGGTGCGTCCGGCACGGCCGACGACCGCGCGACGGAGATCTGGCGGGGCACGCTCACGCCGGAAGGCCCGTCCGGGGTGACCGCCCGCCGCCGTCGGCCGTGGTGGCGGCGCGAGCTGCCGTCCCTGCTGGCGGTGGTCGCCGTCGTCGTGGCCGTCGTACTGGGCATGCGCTCCTGCACGGCGGCCCGGTCACCGCTGCACGTGGTGGGCGCCACGGTCACCGCGCCCGACGTGGGCCGCTGTGCGAAGACGGTCCTCGTCACCGGTGTCCTCAGGACCGACGGCAACGCCGGCACCGTCGACTACCGCTGGAAGCGCAGCGACGGCACGGCCTCCGCCGTCCTCCACCAGGAGGTCGGCGAGAACGTCAGGACCTCCGAGGTCGTCCTGCGCTGGAGCTTCGACGGCCGCGGCACCATGAAGGCCACCGCCACGCTCGAAGTGCTGTCGCCGGACCCGGTGACGGCGTCGACGAGCTTCACGTACGACTGCTCCTGACCGACGGCCTCACTCAGGACCGCTCCCGGCCGCCGCCGTGGCGTCCATGGCGGCCACGAGACCCGCCGCCCCGCACTCCCGCGCGAGCTGCCGCCCTCGGTCCAGAAGGGCGACGGACTCCTCCGCCGGCGCGTACTCGGCGAGCGCGTACAGCGCACGGGCGTACTCGAGGCGCGCCGGACCGGGCGCCAGCAGGGCGACCGCCGCACGGAGTTCGGGCTCGCCCTCGGGCCCGCGCAGCCGTCCGACGATCCGCAGCACCCGCCCCACCGTGCTGGGCGCTCCCCACCCGCGGGCGACCGTCAGCTGCTCCGCGGCCAGGGCCAGCGCCTCGGTCCGCCGGCCGGCGCCCGCGAGCGCCCGCACCCGCAGCAGCGACCACGGCCACCACGCCGGGTTGGCCGCGCCGGGCTGCAGGTGCCGTATGTCGTCGAGGGCGGCCAGCGCCTCCTCGTACCGCCCCTCCGCGTTCAGTACCCGCGCCTCGCTCTCCCCGAGCAGCCGCCGGCCCTCCGCGCCCCGGATCCAGCCGCGCATCCGCTCCAGGCAGGCGCGGGCCCCGGCGGTGTCGCCCAGGTCCAGCAGGACGGCGGTCAGAAAGGTACGGCCCTGCGGGGCGCCCGGGGCGAGGCCCCAGATCTCCGACTGCCCGACTGCGGTCTCCAGTGACCGCCGTGCCGCGTCCAGGTCTCCGTGGTGCCACTGGGTGAAGCCGCGCCACAGGTGTGTGGCGAGCACGGAGAACAGCGAGCCGCGCTCCACGGCGCGGGCCACCGCGGCGTCCCAGAGCTCGCCGACCTCCTCGTCGGCGAGGTGCAGCACGATGCCCGCGGTGTAGAAGAGCATCTCCTCCCCGGCCGCCTGGAGCACTCCGCCGGCGACGGCGAAGCGGGCGAGCGCGACGGCCCGGGTCCGGTCGCCGCCGTCCGAGGCCGCCTCCCGGGCGAGGTTGGCGGCGAGCATCCGGGCGCCGGGACCCTCGCCCTCGACGGCCGGGTCCTCGACGGTCCGCCACAGCTTCTGGTCCAGGCCGTGCATGAACCCGCTGGTGCGCTCCAGCGCCAGCAGTCCCTGCCGTTCGTCGCCCAGGTCGGCGGGCAGTTCCGCCGCCGCCCGGCGGGCGAACTCGGTCGCCTGGCCGTGGCCGCCGGCGAAGACCAGGATCCGGGCGAGCAGCAGGGCGGCGGCCGCCCTGCGGCCCGGGTCGGTCAGGGTGTCGTACGCCTGGCGCAGATGCTCCACGGCGGCCGGGCCGTTGCCGAGCATCTCGGCGCGCCCGAGGTCGAGCAGTACCTCGGGGCGGCGCTCGGGGGCGGGCGGTTCGTCGAGCGCGCGGGTGAGGTACGTCGCGGCGGCGTCGGGGGCGCCCCGGCCCGCGGCCTCCCGGGCCGCCGCGCGGAGGACGTCCACCACGTCCGGGTCGCCCCGGTGCGGGGCGAGCAGCAGCTGGGCCGCCGTACGCTCGGGCGGCGCACCGGCGGCGGACAGCGCACGGGCCGCCCGCTCGTGGCACAACTGCCGCTCTCCAGGCGGAAGTTCACGGTAGACGGCCTCCCCGACGAGGGGGTGCACAAAGGCGTAGGGGTGGCCCTCGCGCAGGATCTCGGCCTGCACGAGCGGCGCGATCGCCCGTGCCGCCGCCTCCTCCGGCCGCGCCATGAGCGCCGCCACCTCGGCGAGCGTCGCCGCCCCGTCCCCCAGCACGGCCACGGCCTGCGCCGCGTCCCGTGCTTCTTCGGGCAGCCGCGCCATCCGGCCGAGGACCAGCCCGGACACCGCCCGCGACCCGGCCTCCGCGACCCCGTCGACGTGCGCGGCGTCGGGCCGGGTCCCGCGCGCGTGCAGGGCCCGCAGCAACTGCCGGAGCAGCAGCGGGTTCCCGGCCGTGGCGCGATGGCAGGCCGCCGTGAACTCCTGCTGCGGCTCCTCGCCGAGCGTCCGGCGGACGAGACCGGCGACCCCGCCCGCCGTCAGCGGGGTGGGCCTGATCCGCACCACCGAGGGGGCCGTCGTCAACGCCTCGGGCAACTCCTCGCCCTCTTGCGGCTCCCCCGTGCGCAGGGTGACGGCGATGAGCACCGGCAGCCCTTCCAGCCGGCCCGCCAGATACGCCAGGTACCGCACCGAGCCGCTGTCGCACCACTGGAGGTCGTCCACGGCCAGCACCAGCGGGCCCGCCGTTCGCACCAGCCTCCGGGTCAGCTCGTACAGCGCGTTCAGCACCGCGAAACTCTGCGGCTGCGGCCCGCGCACCGCTCCGAAGACCGCCCCCGCCGCGACGGCGGCCCCGGCGAGGAGCGACTCCTCGCGGTCGCTCACCACCCGCTCGAACAACTGGCGTACGACCCCGTAGCCGTAGTCCTTCTCCCGCCGGCTGCCCGTCGCGGTCAGGGTGGTCACCCGTTCCCCGGCCGCCGGCCCGGCCACCTCACCCAGCAGACGGCTCTTGCCGATGCCGGCCGGACCCTCGATGAGCACCACGCGGGGCCTGCCGTCCAGGGCCGAGCGCAGGCTGTCGCGCAGCTCGGCGAGCTGGGGGCCGCGGTCCACGAGCAGGTCGGTCCGCGGGGCGGGGCGGGGCACCCGGCGGGCAGGGGCGTCGAGGGCAGGGTCCTGGGCCAGGATCCCGGCCTCCAGAGCATGCAGGGCGGCCCCCGGGGCGGTGCCGGATCCGGCGGGCGGCAGGTGCCTGGCGCCGCGGAGCGCGTCGAGGGCGTCGGCCTGGCGGTGGGCACGGTAGAGGGCGAGGGCGAGCAGCCGCCGGCGTTCTTCGCGGAGCGGGTCCTCGGCGACCAGGGATTCGAGTTCGGGCACGAGGACGGCGTCCTCGCCCCGGTCGAGGCGGGCGGCGAGCAGCCGTTCGCGGGCGAGTTCGCGGAGTTCGGCGAGGCGGGCCGACTCCCGGTGGGCCCAGGGTTCGGCGGCGTATTCCGCGTAGGCCGGGCCCCGCCACAGCCCGAGCCCGGACTCCAGGACGGCCACGGCCTCCGACGGCCGGCCCGCATCGGCGTGCGCGGCGGCGGACCGCAGCGCCTCCTCGAACCGCCAGGCGTCCACCGCGTCGGCCGCCAGCCGCAACGCGTACCCCGCCCCCTCGCTGACGATGACGCCCCCACGCGCCCTCGCCTCCCGCTCCGGCTCCAGGCAGCGCCGCAGATGAGAGACATGGGCGTGCAGCGCGGCGGCGGCGCGGCGCGGCGGCGCGCCGCCCCAGACCCCTTCGACCAGCCGGTCCCGGGTGACGACCGAGCCCCGGGCGACGATCAGCAGCGCGAGCACCGCCCGTTGCCGTCGCCCGCCCAGCTCCAGCGGCCGGGCCCGGAACGCGGCCCCGACCTCACCGAGCACTGTCATGCGCAGTTCGTGTGGCGACACACAACGCATCAAACCAGAACATCCATTCGCCTATGCGGCACGTGCTGGTGATGCAGCAGGGCGAGCGCGACGCGCGTGCCCTCCGTGTGCCCCGAGGCGACGTTCGGGTGTGCCGCAGGGCACACGGAGGGCCGGTTCGGCAACGGTGACCCCGGTGCACCCGGGGCCCGTTGACGGGGTTCCGGAGCCGGGAACGCGATCAGCTCCAGGGCGTGATCAGGAGCGCACGCCAGGGGCCCTGGCCCGGTACCAAGGTCGGCAGCGACGGTGCGGTGCTCGGCTGGCCGGCGGGCTGGTTCACCGTGCCCGGGGTCTGGGCGAGTCCGGTGGACCACAGCTGGTCGACACGCGAGCGCTCGGCGGCGTCCGGGTAGCGGTTGGTGCAGGACGTTCCGGCGCTGCCGCCCGACATCAGCTCACTGCACGGCCCGCCGTAGTCGTCCGACAGGCCCAGCACGTGCCCGGTCTCGTGGGAGACGACGCGAACCGAGTCGTACTGCCGGGTCTGGGTGTAGTCGAGGAAGACGTAGCCCTTTCCGTGGCCGTCGGTGGACGCGTAGGACCCGCGCTGGTCGTTGCCCTCGTAGTAGGAGAAGTCGGCACCGCTCGACGCCTCCTGGAGCTTGACGTCGGACTCCGAGCTGTTCCAGATCGAGGCCGCGGCCGATATCTGCGAACGGAAGCTCGGTGCCCGGGAGGTGTTGTAGTAGACGGTCACGGCCTGTGCGCCGGGCTGGGCGGCGCGCTTCTGGGCGACCGACTTGAGCACGGCCTCGAAGAACGCCTTGTTGTTCGCGGCCTCCTCGGCCGACCCGTCGTACCGCGCCACGGAGGTACCGGCGGAGGCGGACGGGGCGGTGGCCGTCCGGGCGCTCGCCGGCACCGCGGCGCCCAGCGCGCCGGCGGCCAGGCCCAGGCCGAGGGCGAGAGCGAGGGCGAGGGGTCTCGCGGACGTTCGGGACGAGTTCATGTGGGGGGCTCCTACTCACTCGGTGACGCCGAGCGCCCGGTGCGCGGTCGACTCGGCGTGAACACCGGTTCCGAACTGCGGCGACGTCCTGTGGGTCGACATTCTTAGAACGGCTTCACAGGGAGCGCAAAGGGTCCCCGCCACTACCTCGCCTCGTAGGTCGCGGCCGGCCTCGCCAGGGCGGTGTGCGGGTCTCCGGTCCGCACATGACGGCCGCAGGGAAAGCTGTCGCGGCGTCAGAAGCCTTGCGGCGCGGGGCGACGGGCGTGCGGGCCGGCCGGGCGGGATTCCGGGACGGGCGCCGGGAGCCGCATCCGAGCCAAGACGGACAAATGCCCAAATGTCCTCCATGCCGCGTCTACTAAGTACGCCGGTTGATCGGCGGGGCGCTGTGACTGAGGTCATAGGGCGTGCATGGGGTGGCGCTCGCCGTGTCCGCCGTGCCGCCGGCGCCGCCCGTTTCGGAGGGAAATCCCAGGCCGGTGGTCTAGGGGTCGGCGTCGCCGGCCCTTGGTAAGAGTCAGGTAAGATCCGGCCACTTGTGCGAGGGCGGGGGCCCTCGTAGGGGAGGGAACATCACGTGGGCAGACACGCCCTGGGACGGGGCGGGCTGACCGCCGCCGTCTCCTCACTCGCGCTCGCCGTCGTGGCCGCGTCCGTCGTCGTCCTGTCGGAGGGCGGCGGCTCCGCGGAGGCGGCCGAGACCGGCACCGCCGCGATCACACTGGTCGACCCCGGCTCCGCCACACCACGCACCGACCGCCCGTACGTCGCGGGCGACACCGGCTTCCTGCACCGGCAGACCGGCAGGGCCGGACTGCTGTGGACCGACTACACGACCGGCAGGACCGTGACCGTGGAGAACGCCGATGGCGTCTACACCCCGGGCACCGGCTGCACGTCCATCGGCTCCGAGTGCCGTAAGGCCTGGTACGGCTCGGACGGCGACCTGGTCGCCCTGCCGACCACGGCCAACGACGCGTACGCCACCCTGTGGGATCCGGCGACGGCCACCTCCAGGAAGGTGAGCTGGAACGGCTCCGGCCAGTACGGGCAGGGCTACTACCGCGCCCTCGCAGGCGACACGATCGTCACCTCCCAGGCCCTGATCGACAAGGTCGACGGCGAGTGGCGCACCCGCGCGGTCACCGGTGACGTGGCGAGCGTGGGGGGCGGCGATGTCCGCGCGGCGGACTCCGACGGTGTGCTCTGGTCGGTCAGCACCAGCAGGATCGGTTACATCGACGTCGGCTCGGCCGTGAACACCTACGCGTTCACCGACGCCACCTACGCCTCGCACTACGTGATGAGCGAGGACCGCATCGGCTGGTACGAGTCCGGCACCGCCGAGCTGCACCTGAAGTCCCGCACCGACCTCACCGGCGCCGAACAGGTCGTCACGCTGCCCGCCCATCCGGGCGCGCTCGACGGCGATCCGGTCCTGGTCGGCGACTGGCTGCTGCTGCCGCTGTCCTCCGACTCGCTCGGCTCCCGGCTGCTCGCGGTCGATGTGGACGATCCCTCGGTGCAGCAGACCCTGCTGGCGAGCGCCGGCGAGTACACGCTGGCGGCGGGGGACGGCAGCGCGCTGGTCACCGGTGGTACCGACGCCACCGACTGGTGGGTGCGGCGGGTGAGCCAGGACGCGGACGGCACGCTGAAGTTGGCGAAGGTCCAGCAGGCCCCGGCGGTGGAGAACGCCAAGACGGGCATCGCGCTCAGCCGCGGCAGCCTGCGGGTCGCCGAGGACGACCCGAAGGCCACCGCGGACACCACGTCCGTGCGCACCCTCACCACCGACGGCTCCGCCACGCTGACGGCGTCCGGGGCCACGGCGAGCGGCTCGGTCTACGAGGCACTCTGCCCGTACGAGGGCACCACGTGCTCGGCGCTGTGGGGGAACCTCGACGGCCGGGACGTCTACCTCGACTCGAACGGCGGCACCGACGAGGGCGAGGGTCTCGGCGACGACCGGCTGGTGGAGATCGGCGGCCACGACCTGGACTTCGGCGGCCAGGGCGGCCGGATCGTCGACGTCTCCGACGACTACGCCGTCTTCGACTCCGGCGGCACCGCCCCGGCGCAGTACGTCGGCGAGTTCGGCCAGGGCCAGAGGCTGAAGCGGTCCGTGCGCGCCGCCGCCCTGAACGGCTCCACCCTGTGGAGCGCCACCACCACCGCCGGCAAGCTCACCTCGTACAGCATCCCGTTGGCGAAGACGCTCACCACGGTGACCGTCCCGGGCCTGGCCTGCGTGCCGAGCGAGCTCCAGGCGGCGGGGCGCTGGGTGTACTGGGCCTGCGGGACGGACTCGGCGGGCGTGTACGACACCAAGGCCGGTACGGCGACGGCGGTCACCCCCGGCGACGTGCTGCTCGGCGACGGCTTCACCGTCCGCCACGACCACGGCACCGACACACTCGTCCTCACCGAGGCGGCCACCGGCACCACCCGTACGATCGCCGCCGGCCTGGCCGACAAGGGCCTGACGGTGGACCGCCGTTACCGCTGGACGGTCGACGAGTACACCGGCCTGGTCGCCTGGTTCGACGACTACGAGCGCACCCACGTCACCACCACGGGCATCGCCCCGTCCGCCGTGACGGCCTTCGAGACGTCGGCCGGCGGCTATGTGGACCCGGGGACGCCCTTCGAGGGCGCCTGGGTGCTGTCCCGCCCGGTCACCTCCTGGTCGCTCACCTTCACCTCGGTCCAGAGCGGCGCGAACGGCAGGGCCACCCGCACCCTCACCGGCGGCCCGACCCCGGCCCGGGTGACGGCGACCTGGAACGGCAAGGCGGCGAGCGGGAGTCACTTCCCCAACGGCCACTTCACCTGGACCCTGAAGGCGACCGGTCTCGGCACCGGCACGGCGAACACGGTGACCGGCGGCGAGGGCTTCCTGCAGCGCGGGGCCGCGGTGCGCCGCGACTTCGTCAGCCCCGACGGCCCGGACGGCCGCGGCGACCTGCTCACCCTGAACTCCTCGGGCGGGCTGACCTTCCACAGCGGCACCGGGACGGGGAAGTTCGGCGACAAGTACACGGGCACCGGCTGGCCCAGGACCGTCACGGCGATCCCCTTCGGCGACCTCGGCGGCGACCGCTGCAACGACGTCCTGGTCCGCTACAGCAGCGGCGCGCTGCGGCTGTACAAGCCGGGCTGCGGGGCGGCGGTCAAGCCGTCGACGTCGTACACGACCCTCTCGGCCGGCGGCTGGACGCAGTACAACGTGCTCACCTCGCCCGGCGACGTGAGCGGTGACGGACGCCCGGACCTGATCGCGAGGAACGCGTCCACCGGAGCGGTCTACCTCTACAAGGGGACGAGCACCGGCAAGCTCGCCGCCCGCGTCAAGCTCTACGACAACTGGAAGGGCTACAGGAAGATCGTCGGGGTCGGGGACATCACCGGCGACGGCAGGGCCGACCTGCTGGCCCAGGACACGTCGAACAACGTCTACCGCTACGACGGCAAGGGCGACGGCACCTTCGCGGCCCGCGTCGAGGTGCTGTCGAACTGGGGCGGCTCGTACAACGCGGTCGTCGGGGTCGGCGACATCACGGACGACGGCAGGCCGGACCTGGTCTCCCGCGACACCAGCGGCAACGTGTGGCGCAACAGCGGTGACGGAAAGGGCTCGTTCGGTGCACGGGTGAAGATCGCGAGCGGCTGGAGCGGCTACAAGCTCCTTTCGTAGGCGGTGGGTCCGACCGCGCGGACGGTCCGGCGTACGAGTCGCCGGCCGTCGGCCGTCTGATCCACCCCGACTCAACCACGGTGAGCCGTCAGGTCCGGGGGCAGCGGTTCGCGGGCCGCGTGCCAGGCGGGCGGGAGAGCGGCGACGCCCGTGCGGGCGGCGATCACTCCGCCCGCGATGGCGCAGGTGGTGTCGATGTCGCCGCGCCCGGCGACCGTGAACCACAGGCCCTCGTGCAGGTCGTCGAGGTGTCCCGCCGCGCACCAGAGGGCGTAGGGGACGGTGTCGGGCCCGGACATCCGGTAGCCGGAGCCCAGGACCTCCGCGGCGTGCCGAACGGAGGTGTGTGCCGGCATCCGGGCCGCGATCCGCACTCCCGACCGGACGTCGCTGTCGGGGAGTCGTGCGGCGACCGCCTGGAGGAAGTCCGGGCGGGCCGGCGCGGGGCCGCCCCGGCTGCGCGTCGCCAGCGCCGCGGCGAGGGCCACCGCCACCGCTCCGGCGATTGCCTCCGGGTGGTGATGCGAGACCTCGCTCTGGCGGGCGGCCTGCTCGGCGGCGGCGTCGAGGTCGGCGGCGAGCCAGGCGCCCAGCGGGGCGACGCGCATGGCCGCGCCGTTGCCCCAGGAGCCCTGGCCGCCGAACTGTCCGGCGACCACCTCCTGCCAGGGCTCGCCCGCACCGATCCGGCGGAGCACGTCGTGCATCGAGGCTCCGTAGCCGCGGTGCGTGTCGTCGGCGTAGGCCTCGGCGAGGCGCAGGGCGAGGCGGTCCTGGTCGACGGTGCCGCCGCCCTCGGCGAGCTCCCGGACGAGAACGAGCGCCTGGGCGGTGTCGTCGCTCCACCGCCACAGCGGCTCCGGGGGCAGGATCCGTTCCTCCAGGGCTGCCGGGCCCTCGTGGCGCAGGATGCCGAACCAGCGGTCGCCGAAGGCATCACCGAAGGCGAGCCCGGACAACGAGTCCAGCGCGGCGGCAGGCAGGTCGATCATCCGAGCAGTATCACAAGGCGACGGCGCCTCCCGGCACCCCGATCGCGGCTCGGCCGGGTGAGGCCTCCGCGACATCGGCCACCGTCATCACGGTGCCTGCGTCTCACCGGGGTGACGCTCGGCCCGCAGTTCGAACCACATGGTCTTTCCGGTGGGCGTCCGGACACTGCCCCAGGCGTCCGCGAGCAGGTCGAGGAGCTCGATGCCCCGGCCGTTCTCCGCATCCGGGTCGGCGGTGCTGCGTGCGGGGCCGGCGGACTCGGTGTCCTCGACCTCGCACAGCAGGCGCGAGTCGCGCAGCTGCAGGTTGAGCCTGAGCGGACCGCGCGTGTGCCGCAGGGCATTGGTGACCAGTTCGCTGACCAGCAGCTCGGCGGTGTCGGCGAGGCCGTCCACGGCCCACTCGCTCAGTTGCGCGGTCACCAGGCGTCGGGCTCGGCCCGCGGAGGTCAGTTCCCGCCGCAGGGGCCAGGAGGCATCCCAGGCGGTGGCGCGGCCGCGCGGTGCGTCCAGCGGCCGCAGCGGCGCGAGCAGGCGGGACCACAGAGCCCACTGCCGGGCGAGCCGCGACGGTGCGGCGGCATCAGGGGACGGCCCTTCCCGGTGGAACGCGATGCGGAGGCCGATGGCCCAGGTGGCCATGGGGATCAGTCCCTTCGCTGACGACCGGGCGGTCGGCCGGTGAACGTGCCGGGCGTGCGCCGGGCTCTTGCGTGTAGCAGTCGCTACGCCCTCAAATATAGACGTAGCTACCGCTACAGTAAATACCCGTCCAAGACCGAAATAACGGACGGCTGGGAATTCTCGCCCGTGCGTCCGTGCGCATCCAGGAGCCCTCCATGCCTCGCCCACCCGATCCGGCCAAGCGACGCGACCTTCTCGACCGGGTCCGCGAGTACGTCATGCGCAACGGCGTCGCGGACCTGTCCCTGCGACCTCTGGCCAAGGCGCTGGGCACCAGCGACCGCATGCTCCTGTACTACTTCGGCACCAAGGAACGGATGGTCGCCGAGGCCCTGGACATCTACGAGCGTCGGCCCCTCCTGCGCACCCGCGCACTGCTGGAGGCCGTCGGCCCGCCCGCGAGCCCCGCGGACCTGCGCCGCTTCATGGAGGAGGTGTGGCGACAGTTCGGCGACCCCGACGTACGCGCCGCACTCCCGCTCTACTTCGAGATCATGAGCGCCAGCGTGCTCCACCCCGGCCGCTACGGGCCCGTCATGCGCGGCATAGTC
Source organism: Streptomyces sp. NPDC054770 (assembly GCF_053611985.1). Classification (NCBI taxonomy): domain Bacteria; kingdom Bacillati; phylum Actinomycetota; class Actinomycetes; order Kitasatosporales; family Streptomycetaceae; genus Streptomyces; species Streptomyces sp. NPDC054770. Next base: position 296,494 of record NZ_JBSHBL010000001.1, on the reverse strand, counting down.
ACCGAGTGGACCCTCCTGCTGACCGGCGTCTTCCGCGACCTCGGCATGGCCCAGGAGCGAGCGCACACCCAGGCCACCCTCCTGGCCGACGCCTCCCTCGGCCTGCTGATGACCCCGCTGGCGGACGGCCACTGGGACCGGGCCGACAAAGCCTTCCAGGCCCTCCTCGACAGCCTGGAACCCGGATGGCAGATCACGGCGTGAACACCTTTCCGGCGTCATCGTGGTGCCCGGCCGCTTCCAGGGCATCGTGTATCCGTGACCGAACCCGGTACCGCCCCGCGACCGACCGGCCGCCGTCCCGCCTGGCTGACCCGCAACGTGAAAGTGCTGTGCGGGGTGTCCTTTCTCCAGGACGCGGCCAGCGAACTCCTCTACCCGATCCTGCCGATCTTCCTGACCGTGGTGCTCGGTGCCCCGCCCGCCGTGGTCGGCGCGATCGAGGGAGCGGCCGAGGGCGCCGCATCGATCACCAAGGTGGCCTCCGGGCGCCTTGCCGACAGGTTCGCCCGCCGTCCGCTGATCGCCACGGGATACGGCCTGGCCGCGGTCGGCAAGCTGCTCGTCGCGCTCGCGACCGCGTGGCCGCTGGTCCTCGTCGCCAGGGTCACCGACCGGCTCGGCAAGGGCATGCGCGGGGCGCCTCGCGACGCCCTGCTCGTCGAGGGCGTTCCGGCCGGACAGCGCGGCAGGGTGTTCGGGCTGCACCGGGCCGCCGACACCGCCGGCGCGGTGGTCGGCCCGCTCGTCGGGCTGGTTCTGTACGAGGCGCTCGACCACCGGTTGCGCCCGCTGTTCTGGATCGCCGTGATCCCCGCCGTCGCGTCGGTCGCGCTGGTCGCCGCCGTCCGTGACCCGCGGACCGAAGGAACCGGCGGCTCCCCGGCGCGGGCCGCCCGCACGCCCTGGCGGTCCCTGCCCCGCCCCTACTGGCGGGTCCTCGGGGTGCTGCTCGCCTTCAACCTCGTCAACTTCCCCGACGCGCTCCTCCTGTTGCGCGCCCACGACCTGGGCCTCTCGACGGCCGGAGTGGTGGGCGCGTACGCGGTCTACAACCTCGTCTACGCCGCCCTGTCCTACCCCGCGGGGGCGCTCTCCGACCGGCTGCCGCGCCCGCTGGTCTTCGCCTCCGGACTGGTCTTCTTCGCGACCGGCTACCTGGGCCTCGGCCTGATCCACAGCCCCTGGGCGGTGTTCGTGGTGCTGCCGCTCTACGGCGGTTTCGCGGCCTGCACCGACGGCGTCGGCAAGGCCTGGATCTCCACGCTCGTCCCGGACCACCAGCAGGGCACCGCGCAGGGCCTCTACCAGGGCGCCACCGGCGCCGCCGTGCTGCTCGCGGGCGTGTGGGCCGGGCTCGCCTGGGGTGCCGACGGCCGCCTTCCGCTGCTGATCTCCGGCGGTATCGCGGCGGTCCTCGCCTGTGCACTGCCGGTGATCGCCCACGCGCGGACCGCGGCCGTCTGACCCCACGCCCCCGACGAGGCGGTCGGTTCCGGCCATGTGTAGTGACAGGTTCTGGTCAAGGGCGCTCCAAATGCCGGACGCTCGCCGCCGCCGGTGGTCGGGTCGTCCCCGACGGCTGTATCCGTGCCCGTTCGGGAGGACCTGGTGTCAGTACCGACCCGTAAGAGACGTTGGTTCACGATCTGTGCCATCGCCGCATCCGCCGCACTCGTGGCGATACCCGCCGGCGCCGCGCCCGGCGGAGCCGGCAGCCCCTTCGGGGCCCGCGCACTGGCTCGACTGGCCGCCGAGCGCGGGCAGTCGGTGGGAACCGTCAGCCCCAAGGCGAAAGCCGGTGACGACGACGGCGGCGGTGACGACGGCAACGAGGCCGACGAGATAGCCGAGGGCGCGGACCAGTACGCCGAGGCCCGCACCTCACCCGGCGTCGTCGCACCGGGCGCGTACGGAGCCGCCTGGACGAGCCTCACCAACCTGCCGACCACCGGCGGCAGTTGGCGCAACATCACGAACCTGCCGTACAACTCGGACGACCCGCGCTACCGCGACTACGACTCCAACTCCAGCGGCGGCTCGGGCAATGTGACCGGCCGGATGGCCGCGATGGCCGCCGACGACGACGGGTACGTGTACGCGGGCAGCGCGGGCGGCGGAGTGTGGCGGTCCCGGTCCGGGGGCGGGCACTGGCAGCCCATCAGCGACAAGCTGCCCTCCCAGTCCACCGGCGCGCTCGCGCTGGACGGCGCCGGGCGGCTGTGGCTGGGCACCGGCGAGGCGACGACCAACGCGGACGCGTACCTGGGCAGCGGCGTCTACGTCCTGTCCGACCCGCACCACGGCACGTTCTCCACCCGCAGCCGGGTCGGCGGCGACGAGCTGGAGTCCACCACCATCCACGAGCTGCGCTTCGGCGGCGGCAAGGTGTGGGCGGCGACCAGCGAGGGCGTGTGGAGCCACTCCACGAAGAAGCTCGGCGGTGCCTGGAAGCTGGAGTTCGCGCCCAACCCCGACTATCTGCCGGGCGGTTCGCTCGCGGACGACGACTCGGCGGCGTACAAGAACATCGCCAACGACATCGCGATCGACCCCAAGGACCCCTCCAAGGTGGTCCTCGCGGTCGGCTGGCGCAGCGGTGACGACTACAACGGCTTCTACACCAAGGGCGCGGGCGGCACCTGGACCCGGATCACCAGCGGCCTGGGCGACCTGCCCGCCGACGCGGACGACGTCGGCAACGTCACCTTCGCCCGCTCGGCCGACGGCTCCCGCTACTACGCCATCGACCAGTCCCCGGAACAGCTGAACACCAATCCCGACAGCGGTCTTGAGGGCATCTACGTCTCCAAGTCCGGCTCCCCGACCGGCCCCTGGACGAAGATCGCCGACTACAAGGGCCTGGCCGCCGACGGTTCGGCGCTCACCTCCAGCGGCTACATGCCGGGCGTGCAGGCCTGGTACAACCAGTTCCTGGCCGTCGACCCGGCGAACGCGGAGCACCTGTACGCGGGTCTGGAGGAGGTCTACGAGACCAAGGACGGCGGCAGCAGCTGGTCGACCGTCGGCCCGTACTGGAACTTCGGCTTCCCCTGCTGGAGCATCGACCCCGCCAAGCAGACGGGCGACTGCAGTCAGACCACCCACTCCGACCAGCACGGCGTCGCGATCGGCAGCTACCACGGCAGGAGCTTCGTCTACGTCGGCAACGACGGCGGCGCCTACAAGCGCCCGCTCGACGGCTCCCAGGACGCCTCCGGGCACGCCACCGACTGGACCTCGCTCAACGACGGCACCATCGACACCCTCCAGTACTACTCGGTGGGCGTCGGCAAGGACCTCACCTACGGCGGCGTCTCCGTCACCGGCGGCCTCCAGGACAACGGCCAGTCGATCCTGCGCAGCAACGACAAGGTGATGGGCTCCGACTTCGGCGGCGACGGCGGCGACACCCTCACCGACCCGGCCAACGGCTGCAACCTCGCCGAGGAATACGTCTACCTCGCCATCCAGGTGACCCAGAACTGCGCGGTGAACGACGGCGGCTGGGTCACCGACCCCAGCAAGATCACGTCGTACAACGTGGCTCCCGCCGACAACGCCACCGGTGAGGCCCGCTTCATCGCCCCGATCACGGCCGACGCGAAGAACCCGGCGACCTGGATCGCGGGCGGCCGGCACATCTGGGTGCAGACCCACGGCTACGCCATCCGCAGCGGCGACGAGTGGAAGAGCGTCTACGACCTCGGCGAGGGCCGTACCGCGACCGCCGTCGCGGCCTCGGGCGGCAAGGTGTACGCGGCCTGGTGCGGCCCCTGCAACAACCAGGGCTTCGCCCGCGGCATCTCCGTGGGCAACGCGGACGGTACCGGCTGGCACGACATCACCCTCCCGGCCACCGGCGCGGACGGCACCGTGCCCAACCGCTACCTCGCCGGCTTCGCCGTCGACCCGAAGAACGCCGACCACGTCTACCTCGCGGTCAACGGCTTCTCCCGGCACTGGACCGAAGGCCCCGGCGCCGGCGTCGGCCACGTCTTCGAGTCCACCGACGGCGGCACCACCTGGAAGGACATCTCGAAGAACCTCCCCGACGTGCCGACCAACTCCGCGGTCGTCACCCCGGACGGCGGCCTCGCCGTCGCCACCGACCTCGGCGTCGTCTACCGCGCGCCGGGCCGTACGGCCTGGCAGCGCGTCGGGAACCTCCCGGCCGTCGCCGTGCTCCAGCTCAAGCTGGGTCCGGACGGCAGGACGCTGTACGCGGCCACCCACGGCCGCGGCATCTACACGATCGACGTACGCGACTGCCGCTGACGCGGCGGCGGTCGCAGGGGTGGTCCCGGGTCTCCGGGGTCACCCCTGCGTCGTGTAGGGCACCACACCCACGTGCAGAGTGAAGGCGACCCGCGCGGCGCCCGCCACATCCGGCGCCTTCGCCGACGCGGTGACGTCCGCCGTACCGCCCCTTGTCCCCGCACACCGCAGCGAGGCGTGGAACGTACCGTCCGCGTCGGCCCGCAGGCCGGACGCGAGGACGAGCGCCGGCGCGGAACTCCGCACGGCCGTCCACCGCTTGTCGTCCGTGCGCGGCCGCAGGACGAGCGACACCACCGTCCCGGGCCGCACGCAGAGCCGCTGTACGACCGGGCCGCCAGGGCCGACGGCGACCTCCGCGTGCCCGGCGGCGCAGTCCGCCGGCGAAGCGGAGGGACTGGTGGCCGGCACCGACGGGCTTTCCCCGGCCGGGCTCGTGGCCGGGGTCGTGGCCGGGGGCGTCGACGGCACCGCCGAGCCGTTGCTCTCCGACGGTCCTCCCACCGGTCCGCCGCCTTCCGACGCGTGGCATCCCGCCAGGACGACCACCACGGCGACCATCCATCTCCCGGCCCACCACCGCATCCCAGCACCTCCCGGTCCTTATCCGAACGGCCGCCCACAGCGTGCCCCGGGTTCGTCAGTCGTCGAGTGCCTCTTCGCCGTCGGGGCCCGAGAAGACGAGCTGCGTGACGGCGGTCCCGTAGTCGTCCTTGGCGGTGACGCGGTACAGGCCGGGGCCCGGCAGGGTGACTTCGGCACCGAGCCTGTCGTCGTCGACGGCTTCGAACCGTACCGGCGTCTTCCAGTCGGTGTCCGTGGCGGCGACGGTGCATTCGACCTGGGCGGGGTCGTCCGTGCCGGTGACGACGCAGTTCCAGGGGGTGCCGGCGGGGGCGTAGTCGGGCAGGGCGAGGCCGATGCCGTCCTCGGCCTGGTCCGGGCCGAGGTGGTCGTCCTCCAGAAGGAAGTCGGCGATGACGCGCCGGGCTTCGCGGCCGTTGGCGATGGCACCGTGCTGGGCGAAGACGGGGACGGTCCGGCGGTCGAGGGAGGCCGATTCGCGATGGACGGTGCCGTCTCCCCAGACCTGGTAGCGGCGTGGCGCTCCGTTGGCGTCGCGTTTGACGGTGCCGTCGGTGTCGGTTCGGAAGCAGTACTCGGAGGCGACGACGAGGCCGCCCACGAGCTTCATCGACTGGACCGTGTTCTGGCGGATGCCGACCACGGGGCGGTGGTGCGGCAGCGGCTGGTCGTAGAGGGTGGCGAAGAAGTCATCGGCGGCCTCGGCCAGGTCCTTGTCGCCTCCGAGGTCGGCGACGTCCGCGGGCGTGAGGCGGCGGACGTCGAGGGCGTCCTCCAGGCAGCGGAAGCGGGGCAGCAGCTCGTGGACGGCGGGCATGGTGGCGGCCGCCGCGGCGAGGCGGGCGTGCGGCAGCGGCAGGGGTCCGCCCTGGACGGCGTTGAGGATGTTCGCGGCGACCACCGAGCCGCGGAACGGGGTACCGAGGGTCATGACTCCGCGGGTGTCGGCGGCCAGTTCGCTGTCGCCGCCGGTGGTGAGGGCGGCGTGGGCGACCAGGCCCCCCATGGAGTGGGCGATGAGGACCAGGCGGGCCGGCCGCTCGTCGACGGCCTGCCGGCGGGCCTCGGTGTGGGCGGGGTGGTCGAGCCAGCGCCGGAGGTGGTCGCGGGCCTCGCGGGCGAGCCGGCGGGCGTTGACGGCGACGGGCAGCCGCCAGTCGTACGGGAACGTCATGATCGCGTCGCGGTGGGCCACGGTGGCCTCGATGGTGCGCAGGAGCTTGTGGTACGGCTCGATGCCGCGGAGGAACGGGCTCCAGGCCGGGGTCTGCAGCAGACGGGGTGCCCGGACGCGGCTGTGGTCGCCTTCCAGCTCGGCGGGGGTGAGCCGGAGCGGCGTGAGGCCGGTGCGGGTCAGCCAGGCCCTGGCCAGCCAGCCGGGGTTCGCCAGGCCCCAGATCACCTTGCCGGTCGAGGTGTCATGGAGTTCGCTGCCCATGATGCCGGGCACGAGGACGACCGCGTCGTGGGTGACCGCGGGAGTCAGGCCGGGTTCGGTGGGCGGCGCTGGATTTGGCAAGGTTCCCCCCGTGGACGAGTTCATGGCTGTCACACTAGTGACATGCAACACACGGGGGATGAAGTTCTGCAGGACCCCGCGTTAGCGGGCGAGAACCTGTCGGTACAGCGCGTCCTGCTGACGCTGGCGGTGCGCGACTACGGCGACGACGACGATGCCGAGGCGTTCGCCGAGGGCATCGACCGGCAGCTGGAATCGGTGCGCGCGTGGTGGCGGACGCCGGGCCCGCCGCCGGCGTTCCGGCAGGTTCCGCCCCCGGATCTCAAGACCCGGGGCGACGTCGAGGACTTCCTGCGGGAGCAGGACGTGAGGGAGTTGCGCGGTCGCGCGCTGGTGCTCTTCATCACCGGGCACGGGATCCCCGGCAAGTCGGACACGCACTTCCTGCGGCTGCCCGCCACGGTGGAGCAGCGGCCGCTGGCCACGGCGGTGCGGACCTCGGACATCATCGCCGCGGCCCTGGACTCGCACGTCGACAACGTGCTGGTCATCGTCAACACCTGCTTCGCAGGCGGCATCCATGCCGAACTCGCGGCGCTGCAGAAGGACATCCGGCGCAGTCGCCGGCGAGACTGCAACCTCGATGTCCTGGTCACCTGCGGTCATGACAGCAAGATCCAGGTTCTGCGGTTTCCCACCCTGTTGCAGGAGGCCCTGCAGCGCCTGCGCCGCAACGCCGGTATCACCACTCCGTACCTGAGCGTCCCGGACTTCATGGCCGCGTACGCCCGCGGGCTGCGGGAGGACGAGGAACGGGCGTTCAAGCTGCAGCGCGTCTTCGACGGCGGCAACTACCGGCCCTCCCCGTGCCTGCCCAACCCCGGCTACGTGCACCTGCCGGAAGTGCTCGGCGCGACGCGGCGGCACGAACCGCTGGCGGCGGAGTACTGGTTGGACCGGGCCACAGGACGGGCTCAGGAGAGCGATCAGGGCTGGTACTTCCGGGGCCGTATGCGGCTGAACCGGTCGATCGCGGAGTTCCTCGGCCCGCACTCCCCGCGCGGCGTGCTCCTGGTCACCGGGTGCGCGGGCAGCGGGAAGTCCGCGGTGCTCGCCCGGGCCGTGACCCTGAGCGATCCGGTGTTCCGGAAGGAGCCCCTCTACAAGACGGCCCAGGACTCGGCCCCGCGGGACACGCTGCCGCCGGAGGGGTCGGTGACCGCCGCGGTGCTCGCCCGCCAGCTGGACGCCGCGCAGGTCGCCGCCGACCTGCTGCACGCCCTGGGGCAGAAACCCGCGACGGTGCCGGCGGCCGGGGACGCGGTGGACGTCTGGTCGCGGCAGATCCAGGACTGTGTACGGGGCTGGGGGCACACCGTGACGATCGTGCTCGACGGCCTGGACGAGGCGGCGGAGCAGGCCCGGATCGTCGGGGACGTGCTCGCCCCGCTGGCACCGTTCTGCCATCCGTCGGTGCCGGGGCAGCGCCAGGACGAGGACGCCTCGGCGGTCCCCGCGGTGCGGTTGCTGATCGGCGTGCGCTCCAGCCGGCCGGCCGGAGACAGTCCGGGCGGCGCGGGCGCCGACGAACTGGGCATGCTGAGGACGTTGAGAGACACGTTCCCGGCCGCCCGTGTGGAGCGAACGGACGGCGACAGCAGCAAGGACGACATCGCCGAGTACGTCACGGCGCTGATCGGCGATGCCATGGACGCCGACACCCGCCGGCGCGTGGTGCCGGCGGTCGTCGAGGCCGTCTGGCCCTCGTTCATCGACGCCCGGCTCGCCGGTGACCAGCTGCGCAGCACCGGCGACCCGTTGGCACTGGCGCGCAGCGAGGGCTGGCACACGAAACTGGAGCGCGGCATCAGGGGCCTGCTCCAGCACGACCTGCAGCAGGTCCAGCAGGTCCAGGGCCTGCCCCCGGAGGTCGCCCTGGCACTGCTGCAGGCGGCGGCCTACGCCAAGGGGCAGGGAGTGCCCTGGGGAGAGGTCTGGCCGACCATAGCGGGCGTCTTCCTCATGCCGAAGCGGCTGGCGGCCGAGGAATGGGATCCGATGATCGAGAAACTTCTCAGCGGACGGCTCAGCGGCTATCTCGCGCATGCCGTGGAGGACGACCGGCGCGTCTACCGGCCCGCGCACGAGGAACTGGTGGACGTGCTGCTCGACCCGGACGCGGGCCTGCTGGACCTCGGAGGCCGGGATGCGTGACGGCGCCGACAGCCGTCACACGGCCATCCACCGCGAGATCGCCGCCGCGCTGGCCGGGCTGGTCCCGGCGGATCCGGCCATCCCGCCCCATCCGTATCTGCGCCGGCACCTCGCCGAGCACGCCGCGGAGGGGCACGTGCTGGACGACGAACACGTCCCGCCGGCCCTGCTCGCCTGGGAGACCAGCTCCGATGTACGCCGGCTCCTGGCCACGGACGACAACAGGTCGGGCGGGCGGCAGTGGTTGCAGGCCTGGGCCGTGCTGGAGCCGTTCGCGCGCCATGCGGATCCGGTGTCCCGGCTGACCAGTCTGTGGCTGTCCCAGTACGCCGCGGCCTCGCTGCCGCGGTCCCGGGCGGAACCGGTGGCGCCCGCGGAGACGTTCAGCGCATCGCCGGTGACCCCGCTGTGGAGCCACTACGCCAGCCCGGTTCCGGCCTGGACCGCCACGCCCAGCGACGTGACCTCGCTCGCCGCGGTCGAGAGCGCGCACGGCGAAGCCACCGCCGTCGCGGCCGGCGACAAGGCCGGCACCCTCCGCATCCTGCGTCTCGACGGGAGCCTCGCCCACGCCCCCATCGAGGTGCACCGGGGGGCCATCAGCCACCTGATGCCGCTCCGGGGCGGCCTGATCATCACCGCGGGCACGGACGGCTGCGTCGCCGCCGTGGACGCGGTCAACGGCCGGCTCATCCGCAAGGTCGTCGTGTGCCGGGAGCGCACCTGGGTCAGCTCCCTCACCGCCTACCAGCCCGCCGGACGCCTGCCGCTGCTGCTGGCCGCGTTCAGCGACGGCCATGTCGAGGCCTTCGACCCGGGACGCTTCCAGGCCCACACCATCGCGCTGCCCGAGCTCCAGGACTCCTCGGCCGTCATGTGCAGCGTCCGGATGCCCGACGGGCACGCCTGCCTGCTCTTCACCCAGCGTGACACCGTCAACTGCTTCGACGGCCGCACCGTCGCCCTGCACTCCCGCCACCCGGCCCGCGTCCGCGCCCTGTTGCCCATGCCCCGGGCGGGTCAGTACGCCGTGGCCGACGAGGACGGCCACGTGTCCCTGTACGACCTGACGGCCACCGCGGCCGACGTGGCACCCCTCGCCACCGCGCGCCACGCCGCCCCCGTGACCCATCTGCTCGTCACCGCTGTCGACCGGCGGCCGGCTCTCGTCTCGGCGGCGGGCGACGGCACCCTGCGTCTCTGGGAGCTCCCGGGTCTGAAACCCGTCGAGGGAGCCCTGCCCGCGCACACGGCGCCGGTCACCGCGATGGCCTGCCTGGACGACGGCGGGCAGAATCGTCTCTTTACGGCGGGCGCCGACCGCGTCGTCCGCAGTTGGCCGGTCGACCGCCAGACCTTCGCACTGGCGCCGAAGGCCTGGAACCACATCACCGCGAGCGCGTTGTCACCTGCTCCGGCACGTCTTCTCGCCGCGGCCCGGGCGTCCCGGATCGTCGTCTGGGATCTTGCGACCAACAGGCATCGGACCCTCCTGAAGGGCCGCAGGGTGACCGCCCTGGCCTGGCCCCGCCGGCACGGCCGTCTGCTGCTGGCCGCTGCCCTGAGCGACCACAGCATCGTCTGCGCCGACCTCGAGACCAAGCAGCAGACCGGACCGGTGCTGCGTGGCCACTTCCTGCCGGTCAACGCGCTGGTGGCACTGTCGGCCGCCCGGGGCGAACTGCTGGCCAGCGGGAGCGCCGACGGCCGGGTCTGCGTGTGGGATCCGCAGACAGGCGACCTGCTGCAGGACTTCGGCCACCACAAGCTCAGCGTGCGCTGCCTGGCCACCCACCGATCCGACGACGGGACCCTTCTGGCGTCCGGCGGCAGCGACGGCGCCGTCCGCGTGTGGGACGTGGACGGCCTCGGCCAGGTCGGGCGCACGATCAGGTGCGATCAGGACATCATCAACGACCTCGCCTTCGTCTCCTGGCACGACGGCGGACTGCTCATCGCCAGTGCAGGTCAGGACGGCACCTTGAAACTGTGGGACGTCGAGACAGGGCGGCTCTCCGGCGAGCTCGCTCTCGACGACGGCGAGCTCGGAGCCGTCACGGCTCTGCGTCTGTCACCGGAGCGAACGGCCCTCGCGGTGGCGGGCCGGACGAGCATCCACCTCTGGGACGCGACGGCCGACCGCCACCTGCTCCGGATCGTCACGGGCGCGCCCCTGCGCACCTTGAAGACGGTGCAGGACCCCGATGGCGCGGCGTCCTCGATACTGCTCGCCTCCGGCGAAGCGGGGACCATGGCCTTCCGCCTCCACCATGAACAGCTATGAACAGCTGTGAGGTCGTGCGCCGCCCCATTGCACCAACGCACCACCTGTGCGCCGTCCGTCATCCCCGCTGACAGCGGACACGCGGATCGCGTAACGAGAGAATCTCCAGCCACGTTGGTCAGGTACCCATGCCCTGATCACCCCTGTCAGAGCGGCACGAGTGAGGATCCATGACAGTCGCGTTATCCGGCCCGCCCCCGGCACCCGGTGCCACCGTGCGCCCTTCGCCGGACGCGGTGCGGCGGAAGGGGAGACAGACCGGCCGTCAGGAGGGGCAGCAGCGATGACCATCCCACCCGTAACCCTGACCGCCGCCCCGCCCGAGGGCGTGTGGCGTCTCGGCTGGGCCCGCAATCCCGTCGCGTACAACCGCGTGGAACCGGACACCTTCGACAAGTCGGCGGCCGGCCGGTACAGCCTGTACTCCTACAGCACGCTCTACTGCGCCTCCACCCCGGCAGGGTGCTATGCCGAGGCCCTCGCCCCCTACCGGGTCAGCCCCAAGATCCGCGAGCTGATGGGCAACGCCGGCGCCGGCCACCCGGGTCTGATGGCCCTGGGGGACATCCCCTCCAGCTGGCGGGAGGAGCGCATCCTGGTGCGCCTCATCCCCACCGACCGGACGCAGTTCCTCGACATCGAGACGGATGAGACCCGGGCGGTCCTCGCGGCCGACCTGAAGGAAGAGCTCAGCGCCGTCGGTGTCACCGGACAGCTGACCGACGACGACCTGCACGGCCCGAACCGGCGGATCACCCGCCAGATCGCCGCCTGGGCCGTCGCCCAGCGCAACGCGGCCGGCCACCACCTCGTCCAGGGGATCACCTTCCGCTCCGGCTACGGCGGACGGCGCTGCTGGGCCATCCTCCGCGACACCGAACTCACCGAGGTGGAGCGTTGCGCCATCCGGGTGGAGGACATCGCCCTGCAAGAGGTGGCCGACGAGTACGGACTCACCGTCAGGTGAGCGAACTGCGTCGCTTGGCCGTACGTACCGTCGCCCGATCAGGTTGTTGCGCGCACCCGGCGTCACGCTTCTGCAACTTGATGCACGGTGGTAAAAGCCCAGCTCACAGCAGTTCACAGGCGACAACTGGTGGAATTTAAGAGTGTTTTTAGGGTGGAAAACCGTAGAGTAAGCACACCCTAAACGGGTACTCTCTCGTCAACGCCACTGAGGAGTAAGCATGTTGACCAACATCACCTTCATAGCGCGCCACTTACCCAGAGACATACGGAGGTGCCGACCAGGCGCCACGAGCGAGTCCCTCATCGTCAGCGTCTCCTCCAGGCCGAGGTGGTGTGCTGCCTCCAGCAGTCGACCGGACACCGGCGGCCGCGGCACGGCTCGTCACAGCCGCTGCGGTTTCCAGCCGCGCCCGACCACCCCCGCAGCCCTCGCGCACTGAGCGCCGATCCTTTGCCGCGCACCGGCCGGCGAGGAAACGAGGAGACCATGCAGACTCAGCAAGAGACCACAGCAGAAGCCGAGGCCCGCGCACACCGCGACACAGCCGGCCAGCCCGTCGCCGAGATCGCCCGCTTCCTGCAGGAGACCTTCAGCCAGCGAGTCGCCGCACTCATCGCAGGCGTGGACGACGCCCGGCAGGTCGGCCGGTGGGCCAGAGGGCAGAACGCCCCGCGATTCGACTCCGAGTTCCGCCTCCGCACCGCCTACCAGGTGTTCACGTACATCGCCAACTGCGAGAACCAGCACACCGCCCGGGCCTGGATGATGGGGATGAACCCGCAACTCGAGGACGACTCGCCCATCGAAGCCATCGCGGACGAACGCTTCAAGGACGTGATGGCCGCCGCCCGTTCCTTCCGCCGCGGCGACCTGTAGGGCCCTGAGGCACTCACGAGACACGGGTCCGGACCCTCGCGTCGGCCGGGAAGACCGTGTCCCGCGTGCGTGTCCCGGCCGGCGGCCACCACAGAGGGAGATGCGCCGTGTCCGTCCGCCCCCGCTTCCTGTTCGTGACCGATCTCGCCTACCAGGCCCGGGGACGGCGCTACTGCGACGAGGACATCTTCCTGACCTCCCGGCTGCGCGAGGCCTTCGACCTCGCCCTGTGCCACCCCCTGGACGCCGGGGCGCTGATGGACGACTTCGACGCGGTCGTGGTCCGCAACAGCGGCCCCGTGCTGCACTACCAGCGGGACTACGACGCCTTCCGGGCGAAGGCCGCCGCACGGGGCACCCGGGTCTACAACCCGCTGTCCGGGCGCGGCGACATGGCCGGCAAGCAGTACCTGCTGGACCTGACGGCCGACGGGTACCCGGTCATCCCCACCGTCGACCGGCCCCAGGACCTGCACCTGCTGCCGGAGGCCGCGCGCTACGCGGTCAAGCCGAAGGCCGGAGCGGACTCCATCGGTCTGGCCTTCGTGCCCCGGGACCGGCTCGGCGGCCTCTCCTACGGCGACATCCTGGTCCAGCCGGGCATCGACTTCCGCTACGAGGTGTCGTTCTACTACATCGACGACGCCTTCCAGTACGCCCTCCACGCCCCCGACCCCGGCCGGCGCTGGGTCCTCGAACCCTACGAGCCCACCGACGCCGATCTCGCCTTCGCCCGCCGCTTCATCGACTGGAACACCCTCGACCACGGCATCCAGCGCGTGGACGCCTGCCGCACCCGGGAAGGCGAACTGCTCCTGGTCGAGCTGGAGGACCTCAACCCCTACCTCTCCCTCGACCTGGTCCCCGACCGGACCCGCGACGACTTCGTGACCGGCCTGACCGCCTCCCTCCACCGCTTCCTGGCCGCTTCGCCCCGCACCTGACCCGAGGGCCGCGCGGTCGGCGCGACACGGGCGGTGCGGGGGTCACGGGTACGCCGATGACGCCGGGGCGGCTACCAGGCGAGGGCGTCCGCGGCGTTGTCCTGCCAGTAGGTCACCGTGGCGGCGCTGTTGAAGAAGACGCCGCCCTGCGGCAGCTTCAGGGTCTTCTCCTTGTCGGTCGCGTTGCCCTTCCTGTCGGTGAAGATCACGCCCAGGGTCTTCTCCTTGGCCCCGCCCTCGCCCTCGGGGGTGGACGTCGTGATGCCCGCGTACGCGGACTGGCCGTGCTCGAGCGTCACCACGGCCTGCGGCGTGGTCTCCGTGGCCCACGGCAGGGGGGCCTGGGCGTCGGCGCCGGCCCTCAGGAAGGGGGCGATGTAGGCGTAGCAGGGCTTGGTGCCGGTGTTGGTGGCCTTGAGCAGCAGGTGGTTGATCGGACGGGACACCTGGGTGACGGTCAGCTTGGTGTTCGCCGCGGTGCAGGTGACGACCGCCGGGGCCTTCTTGGTGGCGGCGGAGGCGGTCTGTTCGGTGGCCTGGAAGCCGACGAGTGCGAGGGCGGCGGCGACCACCATGGAGGAGGCGGCCGCACGGGAGGCGAGACGAGTGGCGATACGCATGGATGAGCTGCTTTCTCTTGACGGTCTTCTGGTTCTGGGCGCGCCGGAAGTGCGGGCCGTGAACGCGGGATCGGACGAGGACGGCCGCCATGTCCGGTGCGGCGCCGTGCTCGGACGACCCAAGCCTGTGTCCTGCGGCGTTCCGGCCGCCATTCCCCTCGGGAGTTTCGGGATGCTGGAACGCTCGCACCGGCTCTGAGCTGCAAGAACACGGCCGTCCTGGAACGCCGGATGGGACGGCGCGCCGGACCACCCCCACGCGCCCCGGCTCCGGCAGGCCCTACTGTGATCTCCGTGAGGCAGGCAGGCGCTGGGAAGGATGATCGGCGATGACGCCCCTGAGCACCGGGGACCCGGAGTCCATAGGCGGGTACACCCTTCTCGGCCGGCTCGGGGCGGGCGGCATGGGAGTCGTCTATCTGGGAGTCTCCGCCTCGGGACGGCAGGTCGCGGTCAAGGTCGTACATGGGCCGTACGCCCAGGAAGAGGAGTTCCGGACGCGCTTCCGGCAGGAGATCGCGGCGGCGCGCAGAGTGAGCGGTGCCTTCACCGCGCCGGTCGTGGACGCCGACCCGGACGCCGACCGGCCGTGGATGGCGACGCTCTACGTGCCGGGGCTGAACCTCGCCGAAGTCGTCGAGAAGAACGGCCCGCTGGACCGGCGGGAACTGCGTGCCCTGGGGCTGGGGCTCACCGAGGCGCTGCGCGACATCCACCGGGCGGGCCTGGTGCACCGGGACCTCAAACCGCGCAACGTCCTGATGACCGAGGACGGGCCGCGCGTCATCGACTTCGGCATATCGCGCGCCGCCGACAACCAGAACCTCACCACGACCGGGCGGATGATCGGCACTCCGCCCTTCATGTCGCCGGAACAACTGGCGGCTCCCCGGGACGTCACCCCGGCCTCGGACGTGTTCGCGCTGGGGTCGCTGCTGGTGTTCGCGGCCGTCGGCACGGGACCGTTCGACGCCGACAGCCCGTACATAACCGGCTATCAGGTGGTGTACGGGACCCCGGACCTCGACGGGGTGCCCGAAGCGCTCCTGGGCGTCGTCGAGCGCTGCCTGGACAAGGACCCGGCCGCACGACCGGAACTGACGGACATCCACCGCATGCTCCAGGCACTGCCGGAGTCCGACGCCACCGGCTCCCCGAACACCGCGCGGTCCGCGACCGCCACCGCCACCCGCACCACCGGCAGTGCCGCCGAGGCCGCCACCGTCACCGGCAGCGGCACCGCCGCCGGCCGACGACGCCGGGCCCGGATGCTGCTCACCGGACTCGGCGCGGCGCTGGCCGTCGCGGCGCTGTGTGTCGGGGTGGGTGTCCTCGGGTCGGACCCGGGCACCACCACCACCGCCTCCGAGACCGCCCGTGCCGCGGCGCTGCCCGACGGCTGGCGGCCGTGGCGGACGGAGCTGCGGAACGAGGTGAAGGGTGTCCCTCTCGACTACAACACCGCCGGGTGCGTGGCGGCCGCAAGCGCCCTGTTCTGCGGCGGTACGGGATTCACGGCCGCCAGGGTCGACGCGGCCTCCGGCCGCATCCTGTGGCGGACCGGCACCCGCCCCCAGGGAGCGCAGCCGATCGGCGTGCGCGACGGGCTGGTCTACGTGTACGAGGACCCGGACGACAACATCAGGCGCGTGGTGGCCCTCGACGCCGCCACCGGGCATCCGCGGTGGCGGCGCGACATCAACAAGTCGCAGGACGCGGTCCTGTACGACGGCGGACTGCTGGCCATGTCCCCCGACTACTCCTCGTTCGTGGCCTACGGGTCTTCCGGCAGGGAACTGTGGCGGGCTCCCTCGCTGGACGAGTACTGCACTCCGTGGGCGCCGGGAGGCGTCCCCTACGCCCTGTGCTCGAAGGGCACCGAGGCCGGCCAGGCCCCGGTCGAGCTGATGAGGCTCGGACCCGGCAGCCTGACCGAGACGGCCACCCTGCCCAGGAAGGCGGAAGCGCTCGGGGCGGTCGGCGGGCAGCCCCTGTTCCTCGCCCCCCAGACCGCGAAGGACGTGTACGAAGCCGGGTACGAACGGCCGTACAACGCGCTGCTGCGGGTGGTTCCGGAAACCGGGCAGGTCAGGCGGATACCGCTGGCGCGTCCGCTGTCCGGCGCGGCCACCCTGGTGGACGGTGTCGTCTACTTCGTCCGGTCCGACGGGTCGGTCACCGCGGTGTCCGCGGACAGCGGCAGACAGCTCTGGCGGAAGGTGACGGACGTGGAGAGCCTGTCCGCGCCCGCGGTGTCGGTGACGTACAAGCGGGTCTACTTCTCCAACCGCTTCGGCCGTCTGCTGGCACTGGACAGCCGCACCGGAGCGGAGATCTGGCGGACCTCCGCACTGGACGACCCCGGGGACAAGGCGCAGAGCTACCCGCCGCGCGTGCTGCTCGTCAAGGACGCGATCGTGGCGACGGCCGGCGACACGGCCTTCTCCCGGAGCCCCGACAAACCCGCCTGACCGAGTGCCTGGCCGAGTGCACGGCCGAGTGCATGGCCAAGTGCAGCTGAAGGGTGCGGACTTGGTCCTCGGGTGCGGCGATCCGCGCCCGCCCGCGGCGCCCGTCGCTACGGTGGGTGTGTGAGCGGTGATCCGGGACGGCGTCTGCTGTGGTGTGGGTCGGGCGGGCTGGTGCTGGGTGTGCTCGGCTCGGCGGTGGCCGTGGCGGGGGCCGGTTCGGGGTGGCGGCCGCTGGTGGCGTCGGGGCTGGTCCTGGTCCAGGTCTGTGCGTTGTGGTGGGTCGTGCGCGGCCCGGCTGCCGTGCTCGGCCTGGCGATGGTGACGGGCCTCGCGGTATGGGCGCTGCTTCCCGCGGTGAGCCCGACGGGCGCGTTGCTCGCCGCGCAGGTCGCGCTGTGCGTGCTGGTGGCGACACGGCCCAGGCGGATCTCCCTGTGGGGTGCGGCGGCGATGTGCGCACCGGCGCCGCTCGCGCTCCTGGCCGGCGGCCCGCTCGGTCTGCCGCTCTACCTCCTGGCCGTGGCCCTGGCCTGGACCGCCGGGGAGCTGTACCGGACCCGGCGGGCCAGGGCGGCGGCCGAGACGCGGCGGGCGGTGGCGGAGGAACGTGCCCGTATCGCGCGCGAGGTGCACGACGTGGTCGCGCACACCGTGTCCGTGATGGTGATCCAGGCGAGCGCCGCCGAGGACGGCTTCGCGGCCCGTCCCGAACAGGCCAGGCAGGCGCTGCGGGACATCGACGCGGTGGGACGCTCGGCCCTGACCGAGCTGCGGTGGCTGCTGCGGGCGTTCCGGGACGACGAACAGGACGGGCCGGACGGGCTCGACGGGCCGGACGGGCCGGAGGACGGGACCGGCCGGGAGCGGGTGGGGCTGGCCCGGCTGGACGAGCTGCTGGACACGGCGCGCGCGGCCGGGTTGTCGGTCGTCGTACGGCGGGACGGCCCCGGGGACGCTCCCGACGGAGGCGCGACACCGGTCGAACCACCGGTCGAACCACCGGTCGAACCACCGGTCGAGCCACCGGTCGTACAGGCGACCGTGCCGCCGGCGGCTGTGGATCGCACGGCCTACCGGATCATCCAGGAGGCGCTCACCAACGTCCTGCGCCATGCGGCCGGCGCCGACGAGGTGCGGGTGTCGGTACACCTCGGCGCGGCGGCGGTGGACATCGAGGTGGCCGACAACGGCCGGCCGCGGGCCCGGCCCACGGGGGCCGCGGGTTCGGGGCACGGTCTCACCGGCATGCGGGAACGCGCGGCACTGCTCGGCGGCAGCCTCCGGGCCGGGCCGCTGGACGGCGGCGGATGGGGCGTGCGCGCGACACTGCCCACGGGGGGCGAGGGACCGCCCAGGGAGGACGCGTCATGACGATCCGTGTCGTGGTGGCCGACGACCAGGCCCTGGTCCGTACGGGATTCCGCATGATCATCGATGCCCGGGACGACCTGGAGGTCGTCGGCGAGGCGTCCGACGGCGGTCAGGCGGTACGGCTGGTGCGCCGGACGCGCCCCGACGTGGTGCTGATGGACGTACGGATGCCGGTCCTGGACGGCATCGAGGCGACCCGGCAGATCGTGGCCGACGGCGGTGCGACCCGGGTGCTGGTGCTGACCACGTGGGATCTCGACGAACACGTCCTGGCGGCGCTGCGGGCGGGAGCCTGCGGATTCCTGCTCAAGGACATCCGGCCCGCCGAACTGGTCGACGCCATCCGGGGCACGGCACGCGGCGACCTGCCGCTGGCCCCGAGCGTCACCCGCCGCATGCTGGACAAGCTGCTGCGCGCCGCGCCCCGGGTGAGCCCACCGGAGGGCCTGGAGAGTCTGTCGCGGCGGGAGACCGAAGTGCTCACGCTGGTCGGGCAGGCGCTGTCCAACGCCGAGATCGCCCGGGAGCTGGCCCTGTCGGAGGCCACCGTCAAGAACCACGTCTCCGCGGTCCTGCGGAAGCTGGGGCTGCGGGACCGGGTCCAGGCCGTGGTCGCGGCCTACGACTGCGGACTCGTCAGGCCGCGCCGCCCCTGAGACCGGCCGGACGGGTCCGCACACTCTCCGCACACCCTTCGTGCACTCTCCAGGGACTCTCCGTGGACTCATCCTTGAGGATGAGCCGGCCGGGCACTCCTCCTTGCCGCCCAGTGCGGATCCCTTCCCGGGGCCGATCAGCGACGGCCGCGGCGGGCCTAGCGTCGATGGTGTGACCGACACGCTGCCCTACCGCATGTATCTCCTCGCCCACGACGACTCCGCCCGAGGCCCCTTCGACCGCCGCAGGACCGGGTTCCTGGTGCGGACCGCCGTACTCGTCGAACTCGCGCTGCGAGGCAGTCTGGTGGAGACCGGTGACGGGGTCGTCCGGGTGACCGGATCGGGACCGTCGACCGGGGACCCGGTCCTGGACGAGGTCATGCGGGAGGCCGCCGGCTCCTCGCACGGCTGGAAGCACCTGGTCCGGCTGCACCGCTCGCGGACGCTGGCGGCCGTGGAGGACCGGCTCGTGGCCCGCGGGCTCCTCACGGCCGCCGGGCGCGGCGGACCGAGGGCCCGGTTCTCCGCCCGGCGCCTCAGGGCGGCGGACCCGGCGGCCGTCAAGGCGCTCACCGACCATGTCTCGGCCGTCCTGCACGACCGCGGCCCGGCCGCCGAGGTCGCCGTCGCCGATGCCGCTCTGGTGGCGCTGTGCGCGGCGGGCGGGGTCCCGTCGGTCGTCCCGCGCCGCGCCGCCCGTGTCCACCGGGCCCGCATTGACGCCCTCACCGGCCGCCTCGGCACGCTCGCGCCCGGTCTGGAGAAGGCCGTACGCGGGCTTCGTACGACCATGGTCGCCGCGCAGGGAGGCATGGGCGGCGGCTGAACCACGACCGCAACAGGACCGCACCGCACCAGATCCGCACCGCACCAGGACCGCACCGCAACGGGGGAGACAATGACGGTACGACGACTGACCACGGCCCTGGCATGCCTGGCCGCCGCCCTGAGCTCGGCCTGGACCGCCGTCCCGGCCCGGGCGGCCACCGAGGCGGCACCGCGATCCGCCCCGGTCGTACGGACCCACGAAGGCGCCCTGCGCGGCAGCGCCGGGGACGGTTACCGCACCTTCGAGGGCATCCCGTACGCGGCTGCCCCGGTCGGTGCCCTGCGCTGGGCCCCGCCCCGGCCCGCCGCCCCGTGGACCGGCGTCCGGGACGCGACCCGGCCCGGCAGCGCGTGCCCGCAGCAGGCCGGCGAGGTACCCGGCGGCAGCACGGACGAGGACTGCCTCCACCTGAACGTGACCGCGCCCGCGTCCGCCTTCACCTCGCCCCGGCGTCCGAAGCCGGTGATCGTCTGGCTGCACGGCGGCGGGTTCACCACCGGCGCCGGCAGTTCCTACGACGCCCACCGGATGGCGGTGCGCGGGGACATCGTGGTGGTCACCGTCAACTACCGGCTGGGCGCCCTGGGTTTCCTCGGACACAGCGGACTGCCCGGCTCCGGCACCTTCGGACTCGCCGACCAGCAGGCGGCGTTGCGCTGGGTGCGGGCGAACATCGGCGCCTTCGGCGGTGACGCCCACGATGTCACCCTGGCCGGTGAGTCGGCCGGCGGCTTCAGCGTCTGCGCGCAGCTCGCCTCGCCCTCGGCCGCGGGCCTGTTCGACCGGGCGATCATCCAGAGCGGGCCCTGCACCGGCCGGCCGGAGCGTCCCTTCGCGCCCGCCGCGGCTGACCTGCCCACGGTGCGGGCGGCCGGGGCGCGGTTCGCGGCGGCGGTGGGCTGCGGGACCGCCCACGACGTCCTGGCCTGCCTGCGGCACGTGAGCGTCTCCCGGCTGCTCGCCGCGCAGGACACCGACCAGCAGCCGGCCTACGGCACACCGCTCCTGCCGTACGACCCCGGCACGGCCCTCGCGCGGGGACGCTTCGCTCACGTCCCGGTGCTGATCGGCAGCAACCACGACGAGGGCAACGGCTGGGCCGCCGGAATCATCCAGGCCGGAAATCCCGTCACCCCGGAGACCTGGCCCGACACCGTGGCCGCCTTCTTCCCGGATCCGGCGCAGACGGCCGCGATCGTCCGCACCTACCCGGTCACTGCATCCGACGGCGGCCCCGTGTTCGGAGCGGTCATCGGCGACAGCAACTTCGCCTGCCCCACCCTGCGCACCGCCGCCCTGCTCGACACCCGAGTCCCCGTGTGGCGCTACGAGTTCGCCGACGAGCACGCCCCCTTGCTCACCCCGGGCACCCCGCCGTTCCCGCTCGGCGCACCGCACGCGAGCGAACTCCCGTACCTGTTCGACCTGGGAGGCCGACCCCGGACCATGACCCCGGCCCAGCACCGGCTGGCCGACCTGATGATCGACTACTGGTCCCGCTTCGCGCGCACCGGCGACCCGGACGACGTGCCCTCGTCCGGCGTGGACCCGCGGCCCTGGCAACCCGGCGCGGTGCAGTCGCTGGCCCCCGGCCGCACCGGCCCGGCGCGGACCGCCGCCCAGCACCGCTGCGCCTTCTGGAACGCCCAGCGGTGACCGAAGCCCCGGCTCCGGCGCCGGTTCGTCCAGGGCGTCGCCGGCCCGGCGGTCAAGGGCCGAGCCCCTCGCCGGGCAGCCACTGCAGGGCGAACCAGAGCTCCATCCGGGCCCCCGGGTCCTGGAGGTCGACGTCGAGGAGGTCGGCCACCCGGGCCAGGCGGTGCCGGACGGTGTTGCGGTGCACCGCCAAGGCCGCCGCGGTGCGGTCCCAGCTGCCGTGCAGGGTGAGCCAGGTCCGCAGGGTGTCGAGAAGGACCTCGGCGCCCGGCGGGCCGGCCGGGTCCAGGGCGGCGAAGCGGGCACGGGCGAGTTCGCGGGCGTCGGCCGGAGCGACCAGCGCGTGGAGGGTGAGCGGGTCGGTGGTCTGGACGACGGCGGGGGTCCCGGCGGCGAGGGCGCGTCGCAGGGCCCGTTCCGCCTGCGTGTCGGCGTGCGGCAGGTCGGCCGCGGCGGCGGGCGCGCTGTAGCCGAGGACCCAGCCCAGCTCGGCCGCCCGGTCGGGGACGGCGGGCCGGGCGCCGGCGGCGCAGGGGACCAGCGCCTTGAGGGCGAGGCCGTCGATGTGTACATACGGGGTGCCCAACAGGCTTGCCAGAGCGGCCAGTTGAGCCAGGTCGGCGACGGCGGACGGGTCGCCGGGGCCGGGTGCTGCGGCGGGGCGGCGACGGCCGTGGACCACCGTCCAGTGCCCGCCCGCCGCCGGCCCGTCCCGGGGGGCCAGCGCGGGGGCCACCTCGACCGGCGCGGCCCCGAGCATCAGCCGTACCAGGGCGCCGACGCTGTGGGTGTCGGTGCTCAGGGCGTGCCGCGGGCTGGTGAGCAGGGCCAGCAGGACCGTCGCCGTGCCGGTCACCTGGCGGTGCACGGTGGTCGGGGGTGCGGTGGCGGCCTGTCCGAGGGCCAGTGCCGCGGCGGCCGTGCCCTCGGCACCGGCGGGCAGGGTGTGGACGGTGAGGTGGATGCCCTGGTCGGGGTCGTGGCTCGCCGCCGCCTTCGGGCCGCCGTCCCGCCGCAGGGTGCGTACGGCGAGGTCGCGCAGCAGGTGCGGGGCGGCGGGGCGGCGGCCCGCCGCGAGGAGTTCGGTGCCCTGGGCGTCGTACAGGACCGACCACGCCCCGGTGTGCGCGGCGAGCTGGCCGAGGACGGAGCGGAGGGCGTCCGGGCGGGCGGCGGCCGAGGCCAGCGCCGACTGGGCCCGGGAGACCTCCCGCAGCTCGCGGTTGCGGTCCTCGGCGATCGCCGCGTAGGCGGCCTGCCCGACGGCGACGAAGGGGGTGGCCGGCGGCAGGCGCAGCAGCGGCAGGCCGTGCCGGTCGCAGGCGCGGACGAGGTCCGGCGGCACCTCGGCGTGCACGGGGGCCACCCCGAAGCCGAGCGCGGCGACTCCGGCGGCGACGACTCGTCCTACGTAGGTGTCGATGCCGTCCGGGTCGTCCGGGAGCCGTACGCCGGAGGTGAGCAGGAGCTCGCCGCCGACGAGGTAGGGGGAGGGGTCCTCCAGCTCCGTGGTGCCGACCGTGCCGACCGTGCGGTCCCCGGCCGGCGGCCCGGCGACCTGGGTGAGGCCGAGGGCCGGGTCGGCGAGCAGCACGCCGAGGCGCACGGACGGCTGCCCGGCACCGGCAGCGGGGCCGGCAGCGGGGCCGGCTCCGGCGTCGGCTCCGGCGTTGGCTCCGATGTTGGCTCCGGCATTGGCGGATTCATCCAACGGGCGTCTCCATATTGGACAGAAGCGGCACTTCAGCCCCAGTACACCCCGTGGCTACGGTCGTGTCACCCCCCACTCCTCCCCGCTTCTCTCCCCCGTCCCCGGAGGATCCCGTGACTTTCGACTACCTCGTCATGGCCGTCTACCTGCTGGGCATCATCGGCGTCGGCTGGTGGGGCAAACGGCGTGCCGCCTCCAAGAGCGACTTCCTGGTCGCCGGCAGACGCCTCGGCCCCCTCATGTACACCGGCACCATGGCCGCCGTCGTCCTCGGCGGCGCCTCCACCATCGGCGGCGTCCGCCTCGGCTACACCTACGGCATCTCGGGCGCCACGATGGTCGGCGCCATCGGCCTCGGACTGCTCGCGCTGAGCGTCTTCTTCTCCGCCCGGATCGCCCGGCTGCGCGTCTACACGGTCGCGGAGATGCTCTCGCTCCGCTACGGCGACGCGGCCAGCGTGATCTCCGGCCTCGTCATGTGGGTCTACACCCTGATGCTGGCGGTGACCTCGACGATCGCCTACGCCAGCGTCTTCGACGTCCTCTTCGACGTGCCGCGCTGGGTCGCGGTGGTCGTCGGCGGCACGATCGTCGTGGGCTACTCGGCGCTCGGCGGCATGTGGTCCATCACCCTCACCGACATGGTGCAGTTCGTCGTGAAGAGCCTCGGCGTGCTGGTCCTGCTGCTGCCGATCGCGGTGGTGAAGGCGGGCGGCTTCGGCGCCATGGCCGACAAGCTCCCGCACGGCTACTTCTCGCCCACCTCCATCGGCGGCCAGACCATCTTCACCTTCGTGCTGATCTACACCTTCGGCATGCTGATCGGGCAGGACATCTGGCAGCGCGTCTTCACCGCCCGCAGCGACAAGGTCGCCTCCTGGGGCGGCACCGTCGCCGGTCTCTACTGTCTGGCCTACGCTCTGGCCGGCGCGTTCATCGGGATGGCGACGAAGACCCTCTACCCGAACCTGGCCGACGCCGACCAGGCCTTCGCCACCATCGTCAAGCACGTCCTGCCCACGGGCGTCCGGGGTCTGGTGCTGGCCGCCGCGCTGTCCGCGATGATGTCCACCGCCAGCGGCGCGCTGATCGCCTCCGCGACCGTCGCCAACAACGACATCTGGGCCCGGCTGCGCCGCCGTACGGTCTCCGGCGACCACGACGAGATCAGCTCCAACCGGCTCGCCATCGCCGTCCTCGGCGTCGTCGCCATGGGGATCGCCTGCGTCCTCGGCGACGTCATCTCCGCGCTCACCGTCGCCTACAACCTGCTCGTCGGCGGACTCCTGGTCCCGATCCTCGGCGGCCTGGTCTGGCGGCGCGGCAACCTGCCGGGCGCGCTGACCGCCATGATCGCGGGCGGTACGACGGTGATCACCTTCATGTTCACCGACGGCCTGCTCGCCAACGAGCCGATCTACTACGGCCTCCTCGCCAGCCTCGTCGCCTACGTCGGAGTCAGCCTCGCCACCAGGCCGACCGAGGAGACGGTCCTGGAGACCTGGCGCCGCCGCCTGGCCGGCGAGCCCGCCCCTGCCGCCGCGGCGCCCGAACTCAGCGCCGCCTGACCGCACCCGCACCACGCACCCGCACCTCGCACCACGCACCGGCGCCCGCACGTGCCCGTACCTCGATGAAAGGTCCCCCGATGCCCACCCCCGCCTCGGAAGAACTCCGTCTGCGCCGTGAACTCGCCGCCGTCTACCGGCTGGTGGCGCACTTCCGGATGACCGACCTGATCTTCACGCACATCTCGGTACGGCTCCCGGGCCCGGAGCACCACTTCCTGATCAACCCCTACGGCCTGCTCTTCGAGGAGATCACCGCCTCGAACCTGGTGAAGATCGACCTGTCCGGCAACCCGGTCGAGGAGACCCCGTACCCCGTGAACCCGGCCGGGTTCGTCATCCACAGCGCGATCCACGCCGCCCGCGCCGACGCCCGGTGCGTCCTGCACACCCACACCAGGGCCGGCTGCGCGGTCGCCGCCCAGGAGGACGGCCTGCTCCCGCTCAACCAGATCTCCATGGAGTTCTACGGCAGGCTCGGCCACCACGCCTACGAAGGCGTCGCCCTCAACCTCGCCGAGCAGCAGCGGCTGGTCGCCGACCTCGGCGGCCACCCGGCGCTGCTGCTGCGCAACCACGGCCTGCTGACCGTCGGCGAGACCCCCGGCCAGGCGTTCCTGCGCATGTACTACCTGGACAAGGCCTGCGAGATACAGACCACGGCAATGGCCGGGGGCGCGAAGCTCGTCCTCCCCGACCCCGAGGTCTGCGAGCTCACCGCCCGCCAGCTGACCGGCCAGAGCCACGACTCCGACCTCCAGGACGACAAGGCCTACGACCTCGCCTGGTCGGCCCTGCTCCGGCTCGCCGACCGCATCGCCCCCGACCACCGGGACTGACGGGCCACAGCGCTTCCAGCAGAGCGCTCGGCAGCGCCCCCGAAGGGGCGCGGGGCCCTGTCGGATATGCGGCTGCCGCCGCGTGGGCGCGACCAGCCACGACGGCGCCGCAGACGGCAGACGGCATGTCGCGGCGTTCCGGCGGAGCGCTCGGCTCAGTGCTCGTGCGGTTCGTCGCGGTGGACGGGGCCGTGCGCCTCCTCGCAGTGGCCGTCGGCGTCCAGGGGGAGCAGGTCGCGGTCGCCGGGCAGGGCGCTCTGCAGCACGGCGGCGGGGGCGTGGTCGACCTGGAGGGTGGTGTGGGTGATGCCGTGGTCGTGGCGCAGGAGTTCCTCCAGGTCGCGGCGGACGGCGTGGCAGTCGCCGCCGGGCTCGACCAGGATGTGCGCGGACAGGGCGGCCTGGCCGGAGGTGATCTGCCAGACGTGCAGGTCGTGGACCTCGACGACCTTGGACTGGGCGACCAGCTTGTCGCCCAGGGCGTCCGGGTCGACGTGGGCCGGTGCCGCCTCCAGGAAGATGCGGCCGGACTCGCGCAGCAGCCCGTAGCCGGCCTTCACCATCAGGGCGACCACCACGAGGGTGGCGATGGCGTCGGCGCGGGCGAAGCCGGTCAGGACGACGATCAGCGCGGCGATCGCGGTGCCGATGAAGGCGAACAGGTCGTTGAGGATGTGCTGGTAGGCGCCCTCCACGTTCAACGACGACCGGTTGGCCTTGGACAGGCACCAGGTCGCGGCCACGTTCACCACGATCCCGGCGAGCGCGGTCGCGAGCATCAGACCGCCCTCGACGTGCGGCGGGGAGATCAGCCGGCGTACCGCCTCGTAGGCGAGCCACCCCCCGAGCAGCAGCAGGGTCAGGCCGTTGGCCTGGGCGGAGAGGATCTCGGCGCGCTTGAGGCCGTAGGTGAAGCCGCCCTTGGCCGGGCGGGCGGCCAGCCGCATGGCGATCAGCGCGAGGACGATCGAGGCGGCGTCGGTGAGCATGTGCGCCGCGTCGGAGATGAGGGCCAGCGAACCGGCGACGACACCGACGACGACCTCGACCGCCATGAACGCGGTGATGAGGGTGAGCGCGATGGCCAGCCAGCGGCGGTCGGCGTCCGCCGAGACACCGTGGGAGTGCCCGGCATGCCCGCCCGCGCCGTGCCCCGAGGCGTGGTCGTGCCCGTGGTCGTGGTCGTGATCGCTCATGTTGACGTCTTCCCCCTCGCGACGGGTGCCCTGTCCGCAGTGAAACGCACCTGTCGGGGAATCGCCAAAGGCTGCACCGGTGACCGTTGTCATCTCCGTTAGCACGCCGCTGACCTGCGGAGATTCTCCAGGCCGGAGGAGCGGCGGAAGACGGCGGCCGGATCCGCTACGTCGCGCTCGGTTCCGCCGCCGGGCCGAACCCGCGCAGCTGCCGGATCGTGCCGCCGAGCCTGTCGCGGAACCCGCCCAGCATCTGCGGCTGGGCGCTGACGATCCAACGGGTGCCGACCAGGTACTTGCCGCCGTACCCGGAGGCGGAGTCCAGCCAGGTCTCCTTGAGCTCGTCGCTGGGGAAGGTGGTGATGAGGTAGTCGACCTCCTTCGTGTGGCACAGGCCCTGGCGCAGCTCCGCCGCGTCGATGCGGATCTTCGGCTCGCAGCCGGTCAGCTCGGCGATCACCTCGACCTTGGCCGGGGCCACCACACCGTTCGCGGGGGCGTCGGTCACGGCGGTCCTCGACTGCTTGCGCTCGCGCTCCGAGTCGTCGTCACCGCCGCCGCAGGCCGCGGTCAGGGGGACGAACGCCAGGGTCGCGGCCAGGGCCGCGCCGCGCATCAGGCGGCCGGGGTGCTGGACTCGGGGCTGCTGTGACACGTTGCCTCTCCGTCTCCGGGGGTCCCGCCCGCGGCCGAGGCCGACGGGCAGGTGTACGCCAAGGGGTACGGGTGAACATCCGTGGCCGTTCACCCCCTATGTCACGGCGAGTCCTTACGGGCCGCAGGCCTGGTCGGGCAGGGCGCCCGGCGTTACGCGCCCGGTCGCACGCCGAGGTCGGCGAGCAGGGCTCGTACCCGGGTCTCGATCTCGTCGCGGATCGGGCGCACCGCCTCGACGCCCTGCCCCGCGGGGTCGTCCAGCTTCCAGTCCAGGTAGGTCTTGCCGGGGAAGACGGGGCACGTGTCGCCGCATCCCATGGTGATCACCACGTCGGACGCCTGGACGGCCTCGGTGGTCAGGATCTTCGGGGTCTCGGCGGAGATGTCGACACCGGCCTCGCTCATCGCCTCGACGACGGCGGGGTTGACCGTGCCGGCGGGGGCCGATCCGGCGGAGCGGACCTCGACCGCGTCCCCGGCGAGGTGGGTGAGGTACGCGGCGGCCATCTGCGAGCGGCCGGCGTTGTGGACGCAGACGAAGAGGACGGAGGGGCGGTCGGGGGGCGGGGTGCTCATGGTGGCGTCTTTCCGGGAGGGGTCAGGGGAGGGTGGGGGCGGCGGCGGGGTCCGGGGCGCCGTGCGGGGCCGGGGTGTCGGTCCGGGCCGGGACCGTGCGCTCGAAGAGCCCGGCCGCCAGGGCCAGTCCCAGCCCGGCGCCGACCAGTTGTGCCGCGATGAACGGGGCGACCGAGCCGGGCGCGATGCCGGCGAAGGTGTCCGTGAAGGCGCGGCCGATCGTGACCGCCGGGTTCGCGAACGACGTCGAGGACGTGAACCAGTAGGCCGCGCCGATGTACGACGCCACGGCGACCGGGGCGAGAGCGGCGCGGCCGGCCCGGGACAGCCCGATGACCAGGAGGACCAGGCCGGCGGTGGCGACGACCTCGCCCAGCCACAGGTGCCCGGCGGCGCGGTCGTGGGTGGACCACCGGATCAGCGGCCTGCCGAACATGGCGTCCGCCAGGAGCGCCCCGGCGATCGCTCCCGCGGTCTGGGCGGGCAGGTAGGCCGCCAGGTCGCGTGCGGTCGGTCCGTCGCCGGTGCGGCGGCCGTCGAGCCAGGCCGCGAGCGTGACGGCCGGGTTGAAGTGGGCCCCGGAGACCGGGCCGAGCAGTGCGACGAGCACGCCCAGGCCGAAGACGGTGGCCAGCGAGTTGGCGAGCAGTTGTACGCCGGCGTCCCGGGAGAGTTCGGTGGCCTGGATGCCCGAGCCGACCACCACGGCGACCAGCGCCGCCGAGCCGACCGCCTCGGCGAGGGTCCGGCGCCCCAGGGAGGCGCTCACGCGAGCGCCGCCGCGGTCGCCGGCGTCCTCAGGAACACGGCCAGCCGGTCCAGGGCCGACGGCAGCACCCAGTAGTAGACCCAGGTGCCGCGCCGCTCGCAGTCGATGAGGCCGGCCTGGCGCAGCAGCTTGAGGTGGTGGGAGATGGTGGGCTGGGAGAGGTCGAAGGCGGGGGTCAGCTCGCACACGCACACCTCGCCGCGCCCACGGCCCTCGCCGCGCCCACCCCCGCCGTTCTGGCTGTCCTCGCCGTCCTCGCCGACCTCGCCGCGTGAGGCGATCATCGACAGCAGGCGGAGCCGGACCGGATCGCCGAGCGCCTTGAAGACCCTGGCCAGTTCGGCCGCCCGCTCCTCGTCCAGCGGGGCCTCGGACACCCCCGGGCAGCAGGCCGCGCCGCCGTCCTGGCCGAGCACCTCAAGCTCTTGTTTCGACATCCCTCTATGTTGACGTCTTTCGATTCAAGGCGCAAGGTTGCATCGACAGATGTCAATACAAGCCAGTGCCAGCCGATACAGCCGTCCCTCCGGGAGTGAGTCATGAGCGAGCAGTCCACCGGCCCGTCGACCGACCTGCGCGAAACCGTCCGGGCGCGCTACGCGGCCGCGGCCCTGAAGGTCACCACAGGCGGCGCCGGCGCCTGTTGCGGACCCGAGCCGGTCGAGGTCGACGACCACTTCGGCTCGGCGCTCTACGCCGCCGACGTACGCGACACCCTGCCCGCCGAGGCCGTCGCCGCCTCCCTCGGCTGCGGCAACCCCACCGCCGTGGCCGAACTCCGCGAGGGCGAGCGCGTCCTGGACCTCGGCTCCGGCGGCGGCATCGACGTCCTGCTCTCCGCCCGCCGGGTCGGCCCGGCCGGGAAGGCGTACGGGCTGGACATGACCGAGGAGATGCTCGCCCTGGCCGTGGCCAACGCCGAGAAGGCGGGGGCCGCCAACGTCGAGTTCCTCAAGGGGACCATCGAGGCGGTCCCGCTGCCCGCGAACACCGTCGACGTGGTCATCTCCAACTGCGTGATCAACCTGTCCGTCGACAAGCCCGCCGTCTTCGCCGAGACCTACCGGGTGCTCAGGCCCGGCGGCCGTCTCGGCGTGACCGACGTCGTCGCCGACGACACCCTCACGCCCGGACAGCGGGCCGAGCGCGGCGACCACGTCGGCTGCATCGCCGGGGCGCTCTCCTTCGCCGAGTACCGGGCGGGCCTGGCGGCCGCGGGCTTCACGGACATCGAGATCACTCCCACGCACCCGGTCGCCGACGGCATGCACTCCGCCGTCATCCGGGCGGCCAAGCCTGCCGACTCCGGTGGGACGAGCGGCTCGGCGCCGACGACGGCCGCCTGTTGCGGTGTCACCGCCTGCTGCACGCCGGACGAGCAGGCCGCCGACCCGTCGGCCACGGTGGCCGAGGCCAAGGCGCGCTCGGGGTGCGGTTGCCGGAACTGACAGCCGCACCGGGCGTCGTACCGGCGACCGGGCCTTCGGCGGCTACGCGGCCCTTCGGCGGCTACGCCGGCGGACGCTGACCGCGCGACGCGGGCGCACCGGGCAGTTCCACGGTGATGCGGAGTCCGCCGGCGGGGCGTGGGGTGAGGGTGAGGGTGCCGTCGTGGGCCTGGGCGATGGTCTTGACGATCGCCAGGCCGAGGCCAACGCCCGCGTGGTCGGCGTGGGTGCGTTCGGTGCCGCGCTGGAACGGCTCGGTGAGGGTCGCGGCCAGCTGCGGGGCGACCTGCTCGCCGGTGTTCTCGACGGTGAGCACCGCGGTCCTGGCGCGGACGCCGGTGCGGACCCACACGGTGCCCCGGCCGGGCAGGTTGTGGACGATCGCGTTGTGCACGAGGTTCGTGGTCAGTTGCAGCAGGAGCGCCGGTGATCCGGTCGTGGGGGTGATGTCGCCGCCGGTCTCGATGGCGATGCCGTGCTTCTCCGCGAGCGGGAGCAGGGTCTCGGTGGCTTCCTCCGCCAGGAGGGACAGGTCGACGGGTTCCCGGGCGAAGGACCGCTGGTCGGCGCGGCTGACCAGGAGCAGTGCCTCGGTGAGGTCGATCGCCCGGGTGTTGACGGCGTGCAGGCGGTCGATGATCTCGCCGGTGTTGTGGTCCGGGTCGGCGCGGGCCACGTCGAGCAGTGCCTTCGAGATCGCCAGCGGTGTGCGCAGTTCGTGGGAGGCGTTGGCCGCGAATCGCTGCTGTCCGGCGACGTGTGCTTCGAGCCGGGCCAGCATCGTGTCGAAGGAGTCGGCCAGTTCGCGGAACTCGTCGTTGGCACCCGGCAGCCGGATCCGGTGCGAGAGCGATCCGTCGGCGGCCATGCGGGTGGCGTCCGTGATCCGGGTCAGCGGGGCGAGCATGCGGCCGGCGAGCAGCCACCCTCCCGCGAGGCCGAACAACAGCAGGAACGTCAGCACGACCGCCGCGGTCGGGGCGAAGGAGCGCAGGACGGCGTAGCGGTAGTCGGGCAGGAGGACCAGCCCGACGTGTTTCACCTGGAGCAGGAAGACTCCCGCGGCCACGAGCAGCAGGATGCCGGCCAGCATGAGGAAACCGGCGTAGCTGAGGGTGAGTTTGAAGCGGACGCTCAGCCCGGGTGCCCTATCCATGCTCGCCGCCTTCGGCTCCGGCCGCCGGCCGCCGGGTGTCCATGCGGTAGCCGACGCCCGGCACGGTGGCGATGATCCAGGGTTCGCCGAGCCGTTTGCGCAGTGCCGAGACGGTGATGCGTACGGCGTTGGTGAACGGGTCGGCGTTGGCGTCCCACGCGCGTTCCAGGAGTTCCTCGGCGCTGACGACACCGCCCTCGGCGGCCACGAGCACTTCGAGCACGGCGAACTGCTTCCTGGTCAGCGCGACATAGCGGCCGTCCCGGTAGACCTCCCTGCGGAACGGGTCCAGCCGCAGTCCCGCGATCTCCCGTACCGGGGGCCTGCTGTAGCCGCGTCTGCGGTTGAGCGCCCGCAGCCTGAGCACGAGCTCCTGGAGCGCGAAGGGTTTCGTGAGGTAGTCGTCGGCGCCGAGTTCGAACCCGGACGCCTTGTCGTCGAGGCGGTCGGCCGCGGTGAGCATCAGGATCGGCATACCGCTGCCGGAGGCGACGATCCGGCCGGCGATCTCGTCACCGGAGGGTCCGGGGATGTCGCGGTCGAGGACGGCGATGTCGTAGGCGTTGACGCCCAGCAGCTCCAGAGCCGTGCCACCGTCACCCGCGATGTCGGCCGCGATCGCCTCCAGGCGCAGCCCGTCGCGGATGGCTTCGGCCAGGTAGGGCTCGTCCTCGACGATCAGCACACGCATGCCATCGAGGCTACGAGCCCGCGCATATCGTCGGCGTATCGAAAACCGCATACGCGCCGGCGACACGGCACCGCCTTGACTGGCGGTATGCATCGAGCCTCACCACCAACACGACCGACGACGCGCGTGCACCCGGCGGAGACCGGCCCAAACGCCTCCGCCCGCCCGGACACCCGCCCCGGCACCCGGCCCGGCCCCTGGAAGCGCGGCCCGGTGCTCGCGGCGTCGGCGCTGCTGCTCGGGCTGCTCATGCTGCTGCACGCGCGGATCACCGGCTTTGGGGGCCTGGGCAGTCTGGTGGAGACGTTCCTGCCGTGGTTCGGCCTGTTCGTTCCGGTGCTGCTGGCGGGGGCGCTGTGGCGCCGCTCCGCCGCCGCGGTGGTCGCGCTGGTGCTGCCGGTCACGGTGTGGCTGAGCCTCTTCGGCGGACTGCTCGGCGACAGGTCCCGCCCGGGCGGCGACCTCACGGTGGTCAGCCACAACGTCGACGCCGGCAACCCCGACCCGGCCGGCACCGCCCGCGAGCTGGCCGCCTCCGGGGCGGACCTGCTGGCGCTGGAGGAGATCACCCCGCAGGCCGAACCGGTGTACGAGAAGGGGCTGGCGAAGGCGTACCCGTACCACACGGTGCAGGGCACGGTCGGGCTGTGGAGCAGGCTGCCGCTGTCGGACACCCGGCCGGTCGACATCGAGACGGACTACGGGCCGCTGGCGAAGACCAAGCCGGCCGCCGTCAGGCTGGCCTACAACCGGGCGCTGCGCACCACGGTGACCACGGACCACGGGCCGCTGGCGGTGTACGTGGCCCATCTGGGGTCCGTACGCCTGCTGCCCGGCAGCGGCTTCTGGACGGAGAGCCGGGACCGCGGTGCGAGGGCGCTCGCCGCGGCCGTGGCCGCCGAGCCGGACAAGCGGGTGGTGCTGCTCGGCGACCTGAACGGCACCATGGACGACCGTGCGTTCGCCGGCCTCACCGCGCGGCTGCGCTCGGTGCAGGAGGCGGCCGGCGACGGCTTCGGCTTCAGCTGGCCGGCGGAGTTCCCGGTGGCGCGGATCGACCAGATCCTGGTCCGCGGGATGCGGCCGCAGAGCTCATGGGTGCTGCCCGCCACCGGCAGCGACCACCTCCCGGTGGCCGCCGGAATCGACTGGTGACGCTGAAGAGCGAGCCCTGTCCGGACACCTGCTTCGACTTTCCCGTCACCTGACGAGCGCGCCGGAGCCGGGCCAGGTGACGAAGTCGTCGGGGAGAGCGGCGGCTTGTGCGGCACGGTGTCAGGGGCCGTGCCGCACAAGCGGTCAGGGGCTGCTGTGCGCCGTCTCGCGGGTGCGATCGGAATCGGTGCGCAGGACTCCCGCGGCGGCAGCGGTGATCACACACAGCAGGGTCAGCAGCACGAAGGCGTGGTTCAGTGCCATGAGATGGGTCAGCCAGCCGATGACGGCAGGGCCGGCGAGCATGCCGCAGTAGCCGAGGCCGGCGACACGGGAGACGTTGGCGCCGGCGGCGGCGGGGTCGGCGTGCCCGGCCGCGCTGAACAACTGGGGGACGCAGCCGGACAGCCCCAGGCCGAACAGCCCCCACCCGGCGAACGCGGACCACACCCAGGGGGAGAAAGCCACGATCGTGATGCCGACGGCGGCTGTCGCCGAGCCGTGGCGGAGGATGGCCACGGACCCGAACCGGGCGACGAGACGGTCTGCGAGCAGCCGGCCGATGGTCATCGTCGCCGCGTAGGTGCCGTAGGCGAAGGCGGCGGTGCTCGCGGGCGTGCCGAGGACGTCCTTCAGGTGCAGGGCGCTCCAGTCGTTCGCGGCCCCCTCGCACAGCATGACGACGAGGGCGAGGCCGGCGAGGACCCAAATGCGCCCGGGGGCGCTGCGCCGCTTCGCGGCCGGTGCCCGCTCCGCTTCCGCGGAGCCGGAGCCGGAGCCGGTGGCAGCGGCAGCGGGTGCCGGCGCGGCCGGCAGCAGAGAACGCGCCGACGCCAGTGCGGTCACGACGCCGATGGCTCCCAGGGCGCCCATGGTCGCGGCCGGGCTCGCGCCGGTACTCGCGGCAGCCGCCGCGACGAGCGAGGCGATGACGCCGCCGACGGAGAACATGGCGTGGAAGGCCGACATGACAGGCCGGCCGTACGCCTTCTCCACGTGCACGGCGTGGGCGTTCATGCTCACGTCCAGGCAGCCGTTGGCGAAGCCGAAGACCAGCAGGGCGCCGGCCAGCGTCCCGGGATCACGGGACAGGCCGGGCAGCACCAGGGTCGCGCTGCACAGCACGCCGGCGGCGGGGACCACCACCCGTGCCCCGAGGCGGTCGGCCAGCCGCCCGGCGACCTGCATGCCGACGAAGGCCCCGAGCCCCAGCAGGACCAGCAGCCCGCCCAGCGTCGCGTGGCTGATGCCCACGCGCTCCTCGACGGCGGGGATGTGCACCACCCAGGCGCCCATCAGGGTGCCGCAGAGGATGAAGTAGACGAAGGTCGCCACTCGGGCGGCGCGAAGGGAGCGGTCCATGCCGGCCACCGTAACGAACATTTTTTATGTGCGAAAGTCATCCTTACGAACGCATTGAATGTTCATTTCGGGTGGTGTTCAATCACGCCATGACCAACACAGACCGGCACGGCCTGATCGCCCGGGCCGTCGGAGAGTCGGGCAGCGCCACGGTCCAGGACCTCGCCGAGCTGACCGGTGCCTCGGAGATGACCATCCGGCGCGACCTCGACACGCTGGCCGCGCAAGGCGTTCTCGAACGCGTCCGGGGCGGCGCGCGCACCCTGCTGCTCAGGGGCGAGGAGCCGCCCTTCGCGCTGCGGGCCCGCGAGGCCGTGGAGGCCAAGCGCCGGATCGCGGCCGAGGTGTCCTCGCTCATCGCCGACGGTGAGACCGTCGTGCTGGACAGCGGCACCACCTGCCTGGAGGTGGCCCGCCTGCTGCGTCAACGGCCGGTGACGGTGATGCCCCTGTCACTGCAGGCCATCCACCTGTTCGGCGAGACGCCGGGCCCGACCGTGCTGCTGGTGCCCGGCGGACGGCCCCGCGCCGCCGAGGGGGCCCTCACCGGCCCTCTCACGCTCGCCTCCCTGTCGGCCCTGCGCTTCGACACCGCGGTCATCGGCTGTTGCGGGTTGAGCGCGACCGAGGGCCTGACCGCCTACGACCTCGACGACGCGGCGGTGAAGAAGGCGGCCATCGCCTCCGCACGCCGCGTCATCGCCGCCGCGGACGGCGGCAAGCTCGGCCGCACCGCCCACGCCTACGTCGGCCCCTCCGCCCTCCTGCACACCCTCGTCACCGACGCCACGGCGCCCGCCGAAGAAGTCGCCGCGCTCGAAGGCACCAGCACCGTCGTCAGTACGGTCTGACGGGAGGGAGGACATCGGCGAGCTCATGAGCCACCGTGACGACATCGGGCAGCAGCCGGGGTCCGTCGAAGACGTGGTCCCGCGGGCGGTACCGGGCGAGACGGCGGCACGGGACTCCGCACTCCGGCTGGTGTCGGCCTCGCCCCTGTACCGCGGCGCGACGATCGCCCTGTTCCTGGCCGGGCTCGGGCAGTCCGCGGCCGCGCCGCAGATCGCCCTGTTCCTGACCAAGGAGCTGGGCGGCTCGCTGACCACCGCCGGACTGTTCTACCTCACCAGCCTGACCGCGCCGGTGGCCGGCTACCTGGTCGGTGCGCGGTCGGACCGCACCGGGGGACGGCTGGGGCTGTTCCGCGCGTGCGCTGTCGCGGGCTTCCTGGGCTGGGCGGGCATCGCCTGCGCGACGCAGCTGTGGATGCCCTTCGTCATCAGTGCCCTGGTCCTCGGCTTCGCCGGTGGTGCCGCCTCCCAGATCTTCGCCGCCATCCACGACGAACTGGGCGTCCGCCCCAGCGCGGCCGGCGACGGGGTGGTCTCCGTCGTGCGGATGGCACTGACCGCCGGCTGGATCGTCGGACCGTCCGCCGGAGCCGTCCTCTCGGCCCGCTTCGGGCTGCGGCCCATGCTGGCCGCCACCGCACTGTGCACCCTGGCGCAGATCGTCCCGCTGGGCGCGCTCCGCACACCACCGAAACCGGAGTCCGCGAGCCCGGAGTCCGCGAGCCCGCCGCCGGCAGCCGTGCCCGTGCGGCCCGTACCCGTGCGGCCGGACGCCGCCCCCCTTCGGACGAAGCTGCGGACGATGCGGCCGCTGCTGCTGTACACGGCGCTGTACGTATGCGTGTACGCCGGCGAGCCGATCAAGTACGCGTATCTGCCGATCTACATGACCGAGCGCCTGCACTTCCCCTCCGGGACCGAAGGCGCGGTCATCGGCGTCCAGCCGCTGGTGGAACTGGTGTTGATGCCGTTCGCCGTCCTGGCCGCCCGACGGATCGGGACGCTGCGGCTCATGGTCGTCGCGGCCGGGTTCGGTGTCGCCGCCAACATCTGCTTCGCCACCACCGGCAGCGCGCCCGGACTGTTCGCCGGTCAGATCCTGATGGGCGGGGTCTGGGGAGTCTTCGCGGCGCTCGGGATCATCATGGCCCAGCGTCTGCTGCCCAGCGCCGTGGCCACCGCTTCCGCGATCTTCATGAGCTCCACCGCGCTCAGTTCCGCGCTGGGAGGGTCCGCCGGAGGACTGGGAGTCGCGGCGGTCGGTCTGCCCCGTGCCTTCCTCGTACCGGCCGCGTTCGCGCTCGTCGCCGTCGTCGGGCTGTTTCTGCTGGACCGGTCCACCAGGAAGTCGCGGGCATCCTCCCCGGGGCCGGCGGGCCCGGCATGACCTCGCGGCTTCGGGGAACCCGGGAAGCGAACGGGGGTCATGGAACTGCAGGAGGTACAGTCATGATCGCCATCGGCCTCATCCTGCTCATCGTCGGATTCGTCACGGGCATATCGATCCTGTGGACCATCGGCATCATCCTGCTCGTCGTCGGGGCCGTCTTCTGGATCCTGGGATCGATGGGGCACGCGGTCGCCGGCCGACGCCACTACTGGTGAGCGTGACGCCGGCCGCGGACGCGGGCCTCACTTCGTGAAGGTGAAGTACTTCCAGGCGCCGTACGTCGTCGTGTTGACGCTGTCGCCCGAGCCGCTGACGTACGAGTTGCGGACCCGGTACCGGTAGCCGGTGGGCGGGGTGCCCGTGAGCGTGACGGCGGACCTGCCCTGGGAGTCGAGCTTGAAGTACTGCTTGGCCGTGGTCTGCCAGACACCCTCGGCGTAGATCTGGATCTGGAGCAGCTGCTTGCGGCCCGGGTACGGCGTCATCGTGGCGGTGACGACCGGGTCCTTGGACTGCCTGAAGTAGTAGTACGTGTGGTTCCACGCGTACTTGGTCTTGTAGGCGCCGGCGAGCGCGGTGGAGACCTTCACCCGGGCGCCGACCGTGCTCGTCGTCGTCCTCGGCGCGTAGCGCGCGTCGCCCGCGAACTTCGCGGTGAGCTCGGTCTTCCGCGTCAGGGTGAGGGTGACCGAGAGGTTGCCGGCCGAGTTGACCGTGCCCGACTTCACCAGGGTGCTGGGCTTGTCGGAGCCGTACGGGTTGGCCCAGATCTCGACCTTGCGGTTCTTGTAGGTCGTACCGAGGTGCGCCGTGAACGAGACGGACTTGGCGTAGTCGTACGCCTTGCCGTCGTTGTTCAGCGTCAGCGTGGGCGTGGCGCGCGAGACGTCGACGGTGTCCGAGGCGGTCGCCGCGGTGTGCGTGGCGTCACCGGCGTACGTCACCTTGTACGTCACCTTGCCGCCGGCCGGCGGGGTGTCCGTGAAGGAGTACGAGCCGCCCGTGCCGAGGTACTTGGTGCCGAGCGACTTGCCGTTCGGCGAGTCGAGGTCGGTGCGGGTGACCTGGAGCGGGGTGCCCGCGGGCAGCGCCAGGTTCGAGGTGAGTCTGCCCTTGACCGTGAGCGACGTGGCGCGGGTGGCCTTCGCCGGGGCGGCCGCCGTCAGGGTGGGGGCGTACATGCGGGGCGCGTCGACGGTCTGGAACCGCATGGCGTCGGCGGACCCGGTCAGCACGAACAGCCGCGAGCCGTCGGCCGACCAGACGGCGGAGTGGCCGCCCGGCATCCAGTCGCGCGACAGGTTGCGGACGCTGGCCGGCTGGGCCGGGTCGGTGCCGAAGACATACGTGTCGCCGACGTCGTCGGTGTCGAGGACGGTGGCCGCGACCGTGCCGTCCGGGGCGATGTCGACCGTCTTCGGTGCCGAGACGGTCGGGAAGGTGCGCACCTCGGACAGGTCGGAGAGACGGTACTCGGTGAGCGCCCGGGTCCCGGGTCCGGCGACGACCACGTTCTGGCCGTCCGGAGTGAGGGCCGCGTCATTGAAGAAACCATTCTTCTCGGCGG
The DNA here is from genome assembly GCF_053611985.1 of Streptomyces sp. NPDC054770. Taxonomy (NCBI): domain Bacteria; kingdom Bacillati; phylum Actinomycetota; class Actinomycetes; order Kitasatosporales; family Streptomycetaceae; genus Streptomyces; species Streptomyces sp. NPDC054770. The sequence continues at coordinate 258,342 of NZ_JBSHBL010000001.1, read as the reverse complement.
AGACGCGGATCGCCGGGGTGCCGGAGGAGATGTCGTAGACGATCATCGGGCCGGAGCTGATGCCCGCGTCCAGCGCGAGCAGCGTGCCCGGGTTGTCGGGGTCGGCGCGGAGCACGGGCGGGTCGGCGAAGTCGTGACCGGCCGCCAGGTCCAGAGTCACCGTGGGCGTCTCGGCGCTCAGGTCCACCTCGCCGAGCCCGGAGTCCCACTGGTCGCCGTAGCCGAACCACAGCCGGCCGTCGGCGTAGGCGAGGTGGGAGGGGACCGTCTTGTCGCCCGTCGGGTACTCGGCGCGCTGCGTGAGCTGCGCAGTGTCGATGGCGACGATCTTGTCGGCGCCGTAGACCGCGGCCCACAGCGTGCCGGAGTCCGGGCTCAGCTCCAGGTCGAGGACCTGGGGCAGGCCGGTGAGCCTGGTGACGACCTGGCCGGTGAAGTCGGTGACGACGATCTGGTTGTCGTAGGCGTCGCTGATGAACACCCGCTGGTGGACGCCGTCCACGACGGTGTCGTTCACGCCCCAGACCGGTATGGGCGTGCTGGAGTCGGCGGCCGCCGGTGCGGCGAGCACCACGGAGCCGAACAGGGCCGCCAGGGCGGTGGCGGCCGGAAGAGTGCGCAGACGCACGGTGTCGATCCCCCCGGAACGAAAATGAGCGCCAGGTGAGCGCCGAGTAAGCGAAGGGTAAATGACGGTCCGGGACACCGCGGCGGGGGGATGCTTTTCAGCCGCGGGGACCGTCGCAGAGGTCGAGGATCCTGGTGAACGGCCTGCGGAGCACCACGGCCATCGGCTCCGGCTCCTCCTCGGCGTACCGGGCCAGCGCGGCCCGCGCGGCGTCCGTGTCCGCGCGCGGGTCCCGCCCCGCGAGGATCGCCTCCAGGGCCCGCCCGGTGGCCTCGGCGACCGGGAGGAGGCGGGCCCGGGCCCGGGCGAGCGCCGGGGTGGGCCCGTCGCGCACGCTGAAGAACTCCACCTCGGCGGCCAGGTCCAGCAGCTGGGGCACCGCCCGTACGGCGCGGCCGATCCGGTCGCCCAGTTCGGCCACCTCGGCGCGGTGGCGCCGCCGCAGCGGATTGAACCGCATGGCTTGTTCCGCATCCCGCGCCGCCGTCCCGCAGCCGCGCAGCCGGTCGGCCGCCGCCTGCACCGTCGTCCGGTTCGCGCGCGCCGCCTCGGGTGACCCGATCGCGCGCGTGCCGCGTACGAGGCTGTCCGCCAGACCGGCCGCACACTCCCGTGCCAGCGTCTCCGCCTCCCGGCGGGGGTCCCGCGGCCAGAGCACCGGACCGAGGACGGCGGTGACCGCACCGCCCAGCGCGTTCTCCCACAGCCGGGCGAAGCCGTACGCCTCCGGCGCGGGATTGGCGAAGACCAGCAGCGAGGTCACCGCGACCTGCACGTTCAGTGTCGTACCGGAACTGATGACGGTCCCGCCGAGCAGGGCAAGACCCATCACGACGGCGAGCACGAGCGTGGTCGGCCGGAAGAGGCTGACCACGGTGACGCCCAGGGCCACCCCGGCCAGCACGCCGAGGATCCGCAGCAGCAGGGCCACCAGGGAGGAGGCGGAATCACCGCGCAGGCACAGCAGCGGGACGATGGCGGCGAACACCGGCGGCTGATCGGCACCGGCCCACAGGGCCGTCTGCCAGCAGAGCACCGCGACCACCAGGATCCGGGCCGCCGTCGGCCCCTGCACCCGGAGCCTGCGGCGCACCTGCGACCACGGGGAAACGCCCGTCACCCGCCCACCATAGGCACACGCCACGCTCCGCCGCCCTCCGGTGACACCGCGTGTCCGCACCGGTCGTGCCGCCCCGGCCGCAAACGCGTTCAGCCGAGGGTGGGGGTGGGCCCTGGAGGCGCTCGCCGAGGCACCTGCCATCGAGACCGGGCACTTCGGCGTCGAGGTGAGCATCGTGCGGCCCGGCGCGGTCTCCTCGGGCGGTGCCTGGCGCGCCAGGGTGTTCCTGGCGGACGACGACCCCTGCGCCCCGCTGTACCAGGCGCTGCCGGCGCTCCGCGGTGAGTCGATCACTCCGGAGGAGGTGGACGCCACGGTGGCCCACACGATCGAACGGCCCGACCCGCGCTGCGCGTGCCGGCCCGGATCGACTGGTAGACCGACCCGTGGATCAATCCGTGGATCAACCCGTGGATCGGCCGGTCGATCGGCCGGTCGATCGGCCGGTGGGCGTCACCCGGTGGTGTGAACTTCTTCCCCGTACGCCCGTGGTTGCCCATATGGCCGGTGATTTGGTGTGCTCTGTCCGGCCTAGACTCCGCGCACATGTCGCTGTGGCTGCTCAACCATTTCAGCACCTTCATGCTGGCCGTCATCACCGTCGGCGGGACCGTTCTGCTGGCCGTCACCGGCAGTGTCCTGCTGCGGCGCAGGTACCCGTCGCTGGCCGGTGGGGAGCACAACGACATGGTCGGGGTGACGCTGGGGATGTTCGGCGCCATCTACGGGATCATCCTCGCGTTCGTGATCGTCACGCTGTGGACGCAGCTGGAGGACACCCAGACCATCGTCGCCTCCGAGGCCACCGACGCCGCCCTCATCACCCGTGACGCCGCCGCGTTCCCGGCGGTGGTGCGGGCCCGTCTCGACTCCGCGATGAGCGGTTACGTGCACGCGGTCGTCGAGGACCAGTGGCCGCGGATGCGTGCCGGACACCCCAGCTACGGGGCCACGGAGACCCATCTCCGCGCCGCCTTCGACGTGTTGCAGACCTACTCCCCGAAGACCGAGCAGGAGCAGGTCTTCTACGAGCAGACCGTCGGCCATCTCGACGACGTGGCCTCCCAGCGTCGCGCCCGCATCACCATGGCCCGCCAGGAACTCCCCCTGCTGCTCCAGATCCTGGCCATCGGCGGCGCGATCGTCCTGGTCCCGCTCACGTTCCTCTACGGCATGCGCAAACTGAGAGTCCAGATCCTGTTCGTCGCCTCGGTCGCCGGGCTCGTCGGCTTCAGCCTGCTGCTCGTCTTCGTGCTGGACCGCCCCTTCGCCGGCGACCTGAGCGTCAGCCCCGCCCCGTACCGGGAAGGGGCCCTCGCCCAGTACTGGACCCGGTGAGCGGTCACCAGCTGATCGCGTCGTCCATCGACTGCTGCCAGTACGTGACCTTGAGCGAGTCGTCGACGTAGACGCCCTTCGCGGGCAGTGCCGGGTGCGCGCCCGTGCCGACGCTCTCGCTGCCGGAGCGGCCCTGGAAGTAGACGGTCAGCGACTTCACGGTGTGGCCGTCGGTGCCGCTGCCGTCGGTGGCGGACAGGTTCACCGAGGCGTAGCCGGACTCGCCGGGCGCGAGCGTGACGACCGCCTGCGGCTTCGAGTCCCCGATGACCGGGGGCACGGCCTGCGCCTCGCCGAAGCGGACGGCCGGGTAGCCGTAGAGGTAGCAGGTCCTGCTGCCGGTGTTGGTCACCGTGAGGAGCATGTGGTTCACGGGACGGTTCAGCGGGGCCGCGACCGTCCTGGTGACGGACCCCTCGCAGGTGACCGGCTTGCCTGCCGGGGCGGGCGCCTTCGACGCGGCGGCGGGGGCGGAGGTGCGCGCACCGGAGCCCGTCGTGCCGGTGGTGGCCCTGGCCGCCGGGGTGGCGGTGCCGGACGTGCCGGAGCTGCCCGCGGCGGAGGACCCGGCGGGGGAAGGGGAGTTCGTGGCCGGGGTGCCGGCCGCTGCGACGTCCTCGGTGTGGACGCCGGTGCCGTCGCCGCACGCGGTCAGGGACAGCGCGGCGAGTACGACGGTCGCGGCGGCGGCGACGAGACGGGTGCGGGAGGTGCGGTGGTCGGACATGTGGCCGTGCCCCTTCGGTGTTCGGGTGGCGGTGGTGATTGGATGACCGAAGCCTGCGAGGCGATCTGTCCCAACCGCCAGGCACGGCGGGCAGTTGGGGACACCGGAACGCGGAAACGCGCTCTGGCCAGGGAGAACGTGATGGCCCTGGAACGCGGGACTGGAACGCGAGGGGACGGGGAAACGGGTGTCAGGGGCAACAGGGGCCGACACGACGGAGGCGTTCGCGCTGCTGCTGCGGGAGCTCAAGGACCGCTCGGGACTCAGCTACGGGGCGCTTGCCAAGCGGCTGCACATGAGTACGTCGACCCTGCACCGTTACTGCAACGGCACGGCGGTGCCCGTCGACTACGCCCCGGTGGAGCGCCTCGCGCGGGTCTGCCGGGCGACACCGCAGGAGCTGGTGGAGCTGCACCGGCGCTGGATCCTGGCGGACGCGGCACGGGGGAGCCGGGGGGACCAGACCACGGCGACGGGCGCGGCACAGCGAACCGACGGCGAGAGCGACGGCCGGGGCGGCGACGGCGACGGCGGCGGGAGCGGCGAACCGGTCGCCTCGGCAGTCCCGGCAGTCCCGGTCCCGCCGGTGGTCCCGGCCGCCCCGGCAGCTCCGGCCGCCCCGGTCGTCGTCGACCTGCCGCGCGAGGCCGTGGCGCCGCCGCGTCGGCGCCGTACCGTGCTGATCGCCTCCGTCGCGGCGGCCGCCGTCCTGGGTGCCGTCGCGCTCGCCGTGGGTCTGCCGTCCGGCGGCGGGACCGGCGGGAACGGCGGTGCCGACGACCGGCGGGCGGCCGGTGACACCGCCGTGATCACCGGTACGGCGGCCGCCGGGAAGACGTCCGCCGCGCCGTCCCCGGGAGCCGAGGGGCACCGGCCGTCCGCATCGGCCTCCGCCACCCCCACCGAGTCCCGGTCCCAGGAGGCCGCGGACCCCGGCACCGACGGCAAGCAGGCGGGCGGCACCACCGGTGCCGCCGTCCCGCTCACCGTCAACACGCGTCCCTACGTCTACGACGACCCGTGCAGCCAGCACTTCCTCGTCGACAGCGAGCCCGCACAGGTCGGCCCGCCGGCGAGCGAGCAGGACGCCCCGCGCTGGGCCGCGGCCTACGGGGCGGTGTCCTCGGGCGAGCAGGAGATCGCCCTCACCGTCCAGGGCACCGGCGCGGAGACCGTCGTCCTGGAGGCGTTGCACGTGCGCGTGCTCAGCAAGGGCGCGCCGCTCGCCTGGAACGACTACTCGATGGGCGTCGGCTGCGGCGGTGGCGTCGGGACCAAGTCGTTCGACATCGACCTCGACAACGGCAGCCCCACGGTCACCGCCAAGAACGGCCAGCGCGACTTCCCGTACAAGGTCAGCGAGTCCGACCCGGAGGTCTTCTACGTCTTCGCCCGCACCACGGCACACGACGTCCGCTGGGATCTCACCCTGGACTGGTCCAGCGGCAGCCGCCACGGCACCGTCCACGTCGACAACGCCGGCACCTCGTTCCGTACCAGCGCCGACGTGAACCGCCCGGGCTACGACTACCCGCTGGGCGGCGGCGAGTGGATCGTGCGGCAGGGCGGCTGACGGTGTCCGGGCCGGCGGCCCTTGGGCGGCGTCGGTGCGCACGAGCAGGTCCTCGTGGAAGGGATCGCCGCTCGCGACGAAGGTCCACGGCCGCACCCCGTCCCGCATGCGCTCCGCATCCGCCTCGAACGGCACAGTGACCCCCTGCTCGGCCAGTGCCTCCATGACCCGCACCACGTCGGCCAATGCCCTGCCTCCACCCTCTCGAACAGGCGGCTCGCCCTACAGCGCGGCACTCACACGCCGTGCGTGATCGGACGCGGAGCGCTTCGGTGGGGCGAGCGGATGTGGTTCAGGGGTGATGTAGTCGTACGGGTTTGGTGTTATATGAGCCGTATGCACCAACTGCTCCGGCGGATGCGGACCTGGTACGGGATACGCACTGTTGCCGGCCAGATGTTCCTGCTGCAGGTCGGAGTCGTCCTGGTTCTCGGGGCGACGGCGGTCGCCGCCCTCCTGCTCCAGTCGCGGTCCGACGCCGACCGGGAGGCCCGCAACCGCACACTCGCCGTGGCCTCCGCGGTCGCCGCGGACCCCACCGTGCGGCAGGAGCTGGTGGGCACGCATCCGACCGCCGTTCTCCAGCAGTTGGCCGAGGAGACCCGCAAACGCTCGCACGTGGACTTCGTCGTCGTGATGAGCCCCAAGGGCATCCGCTACACCCATCCGAACCCCGCCCAGATCGGCCGCCGCTACATCGGCAGCATCGCGGCGGCGCAGCACGGCGGCATCGTCACCGAGACGACGACCGGGACCCTGGGCCCCTCCGTGCGGACCGTCGTGCCCGTGATCTCCCCCGAGGGCAAGGTGATCGGGCTGGTCTCCGCGGGCATCACCGTCCACCAGGTTGCTCTCGCGGCCGGCCGGCAGGCCCCGCTCGTGCTCACGGGCACCGGGGTGGCGCTCGCGGCCGCCACCGCCGGCACGGCACTCGTCGGCAGGCGCCTGTGCCGGCAGACCCACGGCCTGGGGCCGGTCCAGATGACGCGCATGTACGAGCATCACGACGCCGTTCTGCACTCGGTGCGCGAAGGTGTCCTCATCGTCGATCCGCACGGCCGCCTGCTCCTGGCCAACGACGAGGCGCGGCGCCTGCTGGGCCTCGCGGCGGACGTGGACGGCCGGCCCGTCACGGAGCTGGGGACCGCCCCCGCGGCCGCACAGCTCCTCGCCTCCGGCAGGGCGACCACGGACGAGGTGATCGAGGTCGGCGACCGGCTGCTGGCCGTCAGCCAGCGCCCCACGGACGCACCGTCCTGCCCGCCCGGTCGACCCGGCCCGCCCGAACCGCGCAGACCGGGCAGACCGGGCGGCTGGGTCGCCACCCTGCGCGACACCACCGAACTCAGCGCGCTGATGGGCCGGATCGAGGTGGTCCAGGGGCGGCTCAAGCTGCTGTACGACGCCGGACTGCGCATCGGCACCACCCTCGACGTGCGGCACACCGCGGAGGAACTGGCGGAGTTCGCCGTACCCAGGTTCGCCGACTACGTCACCGTCGACCTGACCGACGCCGTGCTGCGCGGCGAGGAACCGGACGCGGTGAACGCGGCGGAGCTGCGCCGGGTCACCCTGCACGGCATCCGGCGGGGGGTGCCGCTCTACCCGCCCGGCGCGCTCATCCACTTCGACCCCTTCACCCCGCAGGGCGAGGGCTTCGGCTCCGGCCGGATGGTGCTGGAGGCCGACATGGCGGCCTTCTCCGGCTGGCAGGCCCAGGACCCGGAACGGGCCCGGCAACTGGTGGCCTACGGCATCCACTCCATGATCGCCGCTCCGCTGCGGTCCCGCGGAGCCGTCCTCGGGGTGGTGACCTTCTGGCGTTCCAAGGAGCCGACCTCCTTCACCGGGGAGGACCTCTCGCTCGCCGAGGAACTGGTCGCCCGCGCGGCGATCAGCATCGACAACGCGCGCCGCTTCACCCGGGAGCGCACCATGGCGGTCACGCTCCAGCGCAGCCTGCTGCCGCAGGCCCTGCCGGAGCAGACCGCCGTCGACGTCGCGCACCGCTACCTTCCGGCGGGGGCGGGACCCGGCGGTGTCGGAGGTGTCGGGGGCGACTGGTTCGACGTCATACCGCTGCCCGGGGCGCGCGTCGCCATCGTCGTCGGCGACGTCGTGGGGCACGGACTGCACGCCGCCGCGACCATGGGCCAACTGCGCACCGCCGTACACAACTTCGCGACGCTCGACCTGCCGCCCGACGAACTCCTGTGGCACCTGGACGAGCTGGTCACCCGCATCGACCAGGACCGCGACGGCAACGGCGGCACCCCGACGCTCACGGGTGCCACCTGCCTCTACGCGATCTACGACCCGGTCTCACGGCTGTGCACCATGGCCAGGGCCGGCCACCTGGAACCCATCATCGTGCCCCCGGACGGCCGCGCCCACCTGCCCGGAATACCGGCCGGCCCGCCGCTCGGGCTGGGCGGAATGCCCTACGAGCGGAGCGAGGTGGTGCTGCCCGAGGGCAGCGGCATCGCACTCTTCACCGACGGCCTGATCGAGGACCGGCGCCACGACATCGACGTGGGCATCGAGCGGCTGCGCCGGGCCCTCGCGGTGCCGGGGCGGACCCCGGAGCAGATGTGCGGGGCGGCGATCGACGCCATGGTGCCGGGGGCGCCCCGCGACGACGTGGCCCTGATCGTGGCCCGCACCCGGATGCTGGACGACAAGCACACCGCGTCCTGGACCGTACCGTCCGACCCCTCGGCCGTCGCCGGTGTCCGGGCCGCGGCCACCGACCTGCTGCACGACTGGGGCCTGGAGGAGGAGGCGTTCACCCTGGAACTCATCCTCAGCGAGCTGGTCACCAACGCCATCCGGCACGCGACGGGCCCCGTCGGGGTGCGCCTGATCCGGGACCGCAGCCTCATCTGCGAGGTGTCCGACGGCAGCAGCGTCTCCCCGCACCTGCGCCGGGCCACCACCATGGACGAGGGCGGCCGCGGACTCTTCCTGGTGGCCCAGTTCGCCGACCGCTGGGGGACCCGCTACACCGACGACGGAAAGGTCATCTGGACCGAGCAACGGCTCTACGCGCAGCTGTGAGGACGGGCTTCCCGAGCCGTTCGGCTCCTTCCTCACGACCGGGTGAAGGCCAGGACGACGTTGTGGCCGCCGAAGCCGAAGGAGTGGCTGAGGGCTGTGCGAACGTGCTGGGAGCGGGGCTGTTTGGTGACGCAGTCGATGTCGAACTCGGGAGCGGGCGCCTGGAGATTGGCGATCGGCGGGACCCGTCGGTGCTGGATGGTCAGGACCGTGAGGGCTGCCTCGATCGCACCGGCGGCGCCGAGTGTGTGGCCGAGTACGCCCTTGTTGGCGGTGACGCTGGGGCGGTGCGGCAGGGCGCGGGCGATCAGTGTGGCCTCGGTGGCGTCGTTGAGCGGGGTGGACGTGCCGTGGGCGTTGACGTGGTCCACGTCGTGGGGGGCGAGGCCTGCTTCGTGAAGAGCGGTGCGCAGGGCGGCCTCCGCACCGTGGGCGCCCGGCGCCGGGGTGGTGGGGTGGTGGGCGTCGGAGGTGCTGCCGCACCCGGCGAGCAGAGCGCGTGGCCGGACGTTGCGGGCGGCCGCGTCCGCGGTGCGTTCGAGGACCAGGATGCCGGCCCCCTCTGCCATCACGAAGCCGTCGCGGTCGGCGGCGAAGGGCCGGGACGCCCCGGTGACGAGGCCGGTCCGCCCGGACAGGGCACCCATGCGCCAGAAACCGACCGTGGACATGCGGCTGATCGCGGCTTCGGCGCCGCCCGCCACGGCGACATCGCAGAGGCCGGCCACGAGCAGGTCACGAGCCAGCGCGATCGCGGTGGCTCCGGAGGCGCAGGCGGTGGCCGGGGCGAGGCTGACACCCTGGGCGTGCAGGTCGATGGAGACCTCGCCGGCGGCGAGGTTCGGGATGATCATGGGGACGGTCAGCGGAGACACGCGGTCGGGGCCGTGCCGGTCGAGCCGCGCGTACTGCTCCTCCCACTTCTCGGTCCCGCCCATGCCGCAGCCGACGACGGTGGCCACCCGAGCGCCCTGCCAGGTCGCAGGATCCAGGCCCGCGTCGCGCACCGCCTCCCGGGCGGCGAGGACGGCGAGTTTGGCGAACCGGCCCATGCGCCAGGACTTGCGGCCGACGGCGCGGTCGATGTCCTCCTCACTGCTGGGGAGCCGGCAGGAGAAGTCGACGGGCAGGCCGTCCAGGACCGGGTCGCGTGCGGCGAGGGACTGCCCCGCACAGACCGCGTCCCACGTGGCTTCGGCTCCCTTGCCGCCCGCGGTGACCAGGCCGAGCCCGGTGACGGCGATCGGCGGCTTCGCGGGGGTCATCGGGGGGTCGCCGGGGCTGCGCGCAGCTCGTCGAGGTGGGCGGTGACCTCGGCGAGGGTCGTGGTCCTGGAGGCGCGCTCGCCGTCGGGTTTCACACCGAGGCGTTCTTCGAGGACCAGGACGAATTCGGCGAGCGCGAGGGAGTCCAGGTCGAGCTGTTCCAGAGTGAGGTCCGGGGACAGTTCGTCCTCGGGGATCCGGAAGCTGGAGGTGAGGACGGCGCGGACGTGGTCGTAGGTGTCGGTGGTGTCGTTCATGCGGCGTCCTTGCGTGGTCGTGGTCGTGGTCGTGGTGGAGGATGCGCGGTGGGGGATGCGCCTCAGGCGGCGTCGGGGTGCCATTCCAGGAGGAGCATTCCGGCGGAGGCTCCGCTGGCGAGACCGAGGAAGGCCACCAGGTCGCCGGGCCGGAGCCGGTTCTCCTGGGACGCCCTGACGAGTTGCAGGGGGAGGCTCGCGGTGGCGACGTTGCCGTAGCGGGGGAAGGTGGTCATGGTCCTGTCCCGGGCGAGGCCGGTGGACTCCAGGATGGCGTGGGTGAAGGGAACGGATGCCTGATGCAGGCAGACGAGATCCAGATCGCCGGGTTTGTGGCCCCACTCGGCCAGTTCGGCGACACAGAACTTCTCCATCCCGCTGAAGGAGGCGGCCAGGGCCCGGGAGTCGAAGCGGACGAAGGGCGGCTGCGGGTCCGGTGAGAAGTACGGGCTGGTCACCGTCGCGGCCCGCCAGCCGGCGGAGTTGGTGCGCCAGCGCACCCCCAGCAGCCCGGGGCGGTCGCTGGCCTCGAGCAGCAGGGCGGCACCGAGGTCGCCGAGGGTGAGCGCGGGCAGCAGCAGGGCGAGTTCGTCGCGGTCACGTACCGGGAGGCGGGAGAGCGTGCTGCCCCGTTCCCCGGTGACGACGAGCACCCGGGCGTAACGGCCGGTTCCGATCAGCGCGTCGGCGATCTCCAGGGCGTTGAGGAAGCCGTTGCACGCGTTCTGGACGTCGAAGACGGGTGCCGTGATCCCGAGCTTGTCGGCCACGACATGGGCGGTGGCGGGTTCCTCCAGGTCCTCGCTCGCGGACGCGAAGACGAGCAGGTCCACGGCATCGGAACGCAGGCCGCACTCGTCGAGGAGGCTGCGGGCGGCCGCCGCGGCCAGGTCGGAGGGCCAGGTGCCGGCCGGCGCGACGCGGCGCTCCTCGAATCCGTACATCTGCCGCAGCACTCCCGGCAGCAGGCGGACGCCGGGGTTGCGGGAGCGGATGTCGTCCTCGATCTCCCTGCCGGTCTGCCGCTGTTCGGGCACGTGGACTGCGACTCGGCGGATCGTGCTGTGGCGGGGCTTGGTCATGGAAGTCAGGTCGTCTCCTCGGCCCTGGCCGCAGTCGTCGTCGGGCGACGTCACCGGCGGCGGGGGAGGTCAGTGAACTGACACCCGCAGACGCACCGCAACCGGATGCCGGTGCGGATCCACCATGGGAGTGATCATGGTCGGGAACTTCATCCCTGGGAGTTAAGCAGGTCACGTGACTTATCCAGGGACGCCGACAATGCTGCGGTGTCATCGACCGAGGCCGTGTCCGCCTGTCCCGACTACGACTTCGCCCCGCACTGGTTCACGCAGGGTGGTGTGCGTCAGCACTACCTGGACGAGGGGGAGGGCGCGCCGCTGCTCATGCTGCACGGCAACCCCAGCTGGAGCTACATGTGGCGGCACCTGGTGCGCGACCTGCGCGGGAGCCACCGGTGCATCGTGCCCGACCACATCGGCATGGGCCTGTCCGACCGCCCCCGGCCGCCTGCCCACCCGTACACCGCCACCGGCCGCCTGGCAGACCTGGAGCGCCTGGTAGGGCACCTGGTGACCGAACGCGGCCTGCCGGACCGGGGCTGGACCCTGGTCGGGCACGACTGGGGCGGCATCATCGGCATGGCCTGGGCACGGCGCCACCCGGAGTGGCTCTCCCGCATCGTCATGCTCAACTCGGCGGCCTTCCCCGTGCCGGCCGGCCACCGGCTGCCGTGGTATCTGCGCCTGATCCGCGACGGAGGCCGCCTGCCGGCGTGGTTCGTGCACCGCACCAACGCCTTCGCACTGGCCGCCGCCCGCCTCGGCGTGACGTCCCCGCTGCCCGCGCCGGTACGCCGTGCCTATGTGGCGCCCTACCGCGGCGCGCACCGGCGTCTGGCGGTGCTCCGTTTCATCCAGGACATTCCGCTGACTCCCGCCGACCCGGCGTGGCCGCTGGTCGACGTGGGCCCCGTCGAGGCACCGGAGATGACCGCACTGCCCATGCTGGTGTGCTGGGGCGGCCGGGACCCCGTCTTCGACCACCGCTTTCTCGCCGAGTGGCGGCGTCGCTTTCCCTCGGCCGAGGTGCAACTGCTGCCCCGTGCCGGCCACTTCGTCCAGGAGGACGCCCGCGATGAGGTCATCGCCCGTGTACGGGAGTTCCTCGCCCGCCGGCCGCAACGGCGGAGCTGACCCCGTGCCCGATTCCACCCCCGCCCCGGCCGGCCCGCAGGTGGGGCTGCTCGGACGGCTGTCGGACCGGCAGCGTTCCCAGCCCGGCGTCGTCGCACTCGACATCTTCCACGGCGGGCGCCGGGAACGCGTGACGTACGCCGACCTGTACAGCCGGTGCCTGCGCACCGCGGACGCGCTGGCCGCCGCCGGCATCGGGCCGGGCACGCGCACGGTGGTGATGACCCGCCGCCCACGGGACCTGCTCACCACGGTGTACGCGTTGTCCGCGCTCGGCGCCTGCGCGGTGCTGATCGACCCCGGCCTGCCCCGCCAGGCGCTGCGCCAGTGCCTGCGCGAGGCCGACCCGCAGGCTTTCGTGGGGGAGCCGCTCGCCCACGTGGCACGCGTGCTGCGCGGCTGGGTCCCCGGCGTCCGCACGGTGGTCTCCACCGGCTCCGGACCGTGGCCCACGATCACCGCCCTCGCCCGTACGGCACCGCGCGCGTCACTCGCCGCCACCGACGACAGCACGGCTCTGATCGCCTACACCTCAGGCTCCACCGGCACGCCGAAGGGCGTCGTCTACACCAACGAACAGCTGGTGCGGCAGTGCGGCGCCACCTCGGACCTGCTCGGCGCCCGGCCGCGCACCGCCATGCTCGTCGGCTTCCTGCCCTTCGCCCTGGGCGGCCCGACCCTCGGCGTCACCGTCGTGATCCCGCAGATGGACTTCCGCAGGCCGGCCCGGGCCCGCCGCGACGACCTGCTCCAGGCGGTGGCACGCTCGAACGCGACTTCCCTGCTGGGCTCCCCGGCACTCATGTCCGTGCTGGCTGCCGACGGCCGCGCCGAACCGGCCCTCGCCGGCGTGCGGTCGGTCGCCACCTTCGGCGCGCCGCTGGAGTACGACCTGCTGGATCGCCTCACCACCGCGCTGCCCGACGAGGCCCAGATCCGCACCGTCTACGGCGCCACAGAGAGCCTGCCGGTGAGCGCGGCCGACGGCCAGACCCTGCGCGCCGTGCGCGCCGCATCCGAACGCGGCGGCGGCCGCTGTGTGGGCCGTCCGCATCCGTCCCTGCACGTGGCGATCATCCCGGCCGGCGCAGGACCGATCGCCCACTGGGCCGATGTGGCGCCGCCACCCGCCCACACCGTCGGAGAGATCGCGGTCCGCGGCCCTTCGGTCAGCCGGACCTACTTCGGCCGCCCGCACGCCGACGCCCAGGCCAAGATCCTCGACGACGGGCACGTCTGGCACCGCACCGGCGACCTCGGCCGTACCGACACCGAGGGGAACCTCTGGTACTGCGGACGCAAGGCCCACGCCGTACCCGGCACCGACGGCCCCCTGTACACCGAGTGCGTCGAGCCGGCCTGCAACACCGTCGCCGCGGTCCGCCGCACCGCCCTGGTCGACGCCGGCGACGGTCGCCGCCCCCGGCCCACGCTGTGCGTGGAGACCGACGGCCCACGAGACAGCGCCGAACGGACCCGCATCGTCACGGACCTGCGCCGGACTCTCGCCACGCTGGACGGCGGCGGCCAGATCCGGACGATCGTCTTCCACCCCGGGTTCCCCGTCGACATCCGGCACAACTCGAAGATCGAGCGAGGCGCGCTCGCCCGGTGGGCACAGCAGCGCCTGACGGCGGACCCCCGTACCGCACCCGCCGTGGAGGATCGCGCATGAAGGTCCTCGTCACCGGCGGCAGCGGGTTCCTCGGTGCGGAGATCTGCCGGCGTCTGACGGCCCGCGGCCACGAGGTGCGTTCCCTGCAACGCGGCCGCCGGGCGCTGCCGCCGAACGGGGCCGAGACCGTGCTGGGCGACATCCGCGACACGGCGGCGGTCGCGCACGCCGTACGCGGCTGTGAGGCCGTCGTGCACACCGCCGCGCTGGCGGACGCATGGGGGCCGCGACGCGACTTCGCGTCCGTCAACATCGCGGGAACCGCGGCCGTGATCGACGCCTGCCGGCGGCACGGGGTGACCCGGCTGGTCCACTGCTCCAGCGCCAGCGTGGTGTTCGCCGGACGGGACCTGGAGGGGGCCGACGAGTCCACCCCCTACCCCAGGCGGTTCCTCGCCCCCTACCCCTGGTCCAAGACCCGGGCCGAGCAACTGGTGCTGGCCGCCGACAGCTCCCGGCTGGCCACCGTGTCGCTGCGTCCCCATCTGATCTGGGGCGAGGGGGACCCGCACCTGCTGCCCGGCCTGCGCGCCGCGATCCGGCGGGGCAGACTGCTGCTCCCGGGAACCGGCGCCAACCGCGTGGACACCGTCCACGTCACCGACGCCGCCGACGCCCACGTGCTCGCCGTGGAGAAGCTCACCGCGAACTCCCCCCTGGCCGGGGCGAGTTACTTCATCACCCAGGGCCTTCCCTGCACCCTCGCCGCCACCGTCCGCGGCCTGCTGGCACACCACGGCATCACCGCGGAGATCCGCTCGGTGTCCGCGACGGCCGCACGCACGGCCGCCCCGCTCATCGAACTGACGGCCAGGGCAACGCGCAGCCGACACCGCCCCCTGCTCACGCGCTTCCTGGCGGCCGAACTCACCCGCGCCCACTGGTTCGACATCTCCGCGGCCCGCCGCGACCTCGACTACACGCCCACCGCCCACTCCTGGCAGACCACCGTGCGAACTTAGACAGGCGGAGAGACCGGACCTAGCCTGGCAGGCCGAGGGGCGATGCGAAGGGCGCGTGCCCGGAGGCGGTGTCGCGGTGAGCAAGCCCGAGCTGGAGTTCCACCTCCCCGACGGCCCCTGGCGGACCCCGGCCGGTGCCGGTCCGGGGGTCGAGGAGCGCGTCCTGGCCGACGACCCGGAACGCGGATCCCGTACGGCGCTGGTCCGCTGGGCGCCCGGTGCCGACACCTCGGCGGCCGGCGTGACCCGCCACGACTTCTGGGAGGAGGTCTACCTGGTCGAGGGGGCGCTGCACGACCTGACGCTCGACCGGACCTTCACCGCCGGCATGTACGCCTGCCGCCCGCCCGGCATGCCGCACGGCCCCTGGACCTCCCGGGACGGCGTCACCATGCTGGTGATCACCTACCCGGCGGCCCAGGGCCGGCCCTGAGCGGACTCCGGACGGTGGTCGACGGCGGCGCACGCGGTGCGGAGGCCGCCGGTCGTCTCAGATCAGTTCGGGCAGCGGCGCCCGATGTCGTGCCGCCGGTTCCGCGGCCGGTTCCCAGTGCTTGACGGTGCGTATGTAGTCGTGGACCACCGAGACCATCGCGAGGACCAGGAGCGGTCCCGAGACCCAGGGATACCTGGCCATCTCCAGCGGCAGCCAGCGGTAGGACAGCAGGAGCGCGGCGAAGACCGCCGTACCGTGGGCGACCAGCCGGATGCCCGACGGGTCCCAGCCGCGGTCGTACGAGCGCAGGGCCGCCTCGACCGTGAGCGCGAACACCGCACCGGCCAGGAGGTCCGCGCCGTAGTGGTAGCCGAAGCCCAGCGTCGCGGTGAGCGTGGCGACCAGCCAGAACGCGCCGGCCCAGCGCAGCGCCCGGGGGGCCTGCCGGGAGTGCACGAAGATCGCGGTGGCCCACGCCGTGTGCAGGCTGGGCATGCAGTTCCGCGGGGTGAACCCGTCGTAGCGGAGGTGGTGCGGCGCCCTGACCGGCGGGGTGGTGTGCGGCCACAGGTGGGGCGCCGGCCAGTGTCCGCCGTGCGGCGGGTGCTCCGGCCAGAGGCTGACCGATGTCCAGTGGTCGGCGCCGGTGCCGTAGGCGAAGACCGGTCCGACCACCGGGAAGATCATGTAGATGGCCGGCCCGAGCAGGCCGATCACCAGGAAGGTGCGCACGAGATGGTGGCGCGGGAAGCGCCGTTCGGCCGCCACGCCGCGCAGTTGGTACAGCGCGACGGCGACCGCGGCCACGGCGAGCTGGCCGTAGACGACGTCGAGGAGGTTGAAGCCGACCGGGCCGGCGGCCGTGACGATCCGGCCCACCAGCCACGACGGGTTGCCCAGGGCGTGGTCGGTGGTGGCCACGTACTGGTCGAGCACCGTCGGGCGGGTCTTCGAGGTGATGAGCAGCCAGGTGTCGCCGGTCTTGCGGCCGGTCACCAGCAGCAGGCCCAGCCCGACGCCCTTCAGCAGCAGGGCGCGTTCCGGGCCGGTGCGGCGGGTCACGGCGACGACCGCGCAGCCGAGGATCACCCACAACGCGCCGTTGCCGAAGGGCTGGCCGTGGCCCACCCCGATGCCTAGTGCCCAACGGCCCGCGGCGAAGGCGAGGTCGACACCGATCGCGGCGCCGAGGGCGACGAACCGCTCCCGCCAGGGGAGCACCACCATCGTCAACGCCAGCCCGGCATACAGGAGAAAACCGGATTTGGGGGCGCAGATCACCTCTCTCGCCTGGGTGGTGATCGGCCCCGGCAGGCCGTAGTGCCGTGCGGCGACCTCCAGTGCGACGAGGAACGCGAAGGCCGTGGCGGCTGCCACGGCCCAGAGTCTGAGTGGTGTGTGTCTTCTCAAGGTTCGGCCGATGTGTCAGAGGTTGCGGGCGGGTTGCGGCAAAGTTGAAGGTCCTGTTCGACAAGGGGAGACGGAAAGTCCGCGGTCCGGGTTCCACCCTCGCCCGCAGAGGCCTGGCGGTCAATGGTGGGGTAACACGGGGTAAAGGGTTCGACATCGTCCGTTCAACGTACTTGATCTGTGCATGACCCGTTCGATGGGATGCGCGAAGACCACGTCGAGATCTCCTCGGAGACCGAGACCACTTCGTGAGACTCCGAATCGCAGGGGGATTCATGCACATAGCCCGTACCGGGCTGGGCGTCACGGCCGCCACGTCCGTCGCCGCCCTCGCGGCCACCGCGCTGACGGCTGCCGCGCCCACCGCCGTACCGCACACCCTCGCGGTACCGGCCGCCGTCGGGCACACCCTGGTGCACGGTGTGAGCAGCCCGCTCTCCAACGCGCAGTGCCAGGCCAAGTGGCAGATCAACTGCTACACCCCGCTCCAGTACCGCACCGCGTACGACCTGAACGCCCTGTACCGCAAGGGTGTTACGGGCAAGGGGCGCACCATCGTCATCGTCGACTCGTACGGTTCCCCGACCGTCCAGCACGACCTCGACGTCTACAGCAAGCAGTTCGGGCTGCCCAGCACCAAGGTGAAGGTCGTCAAGTGGGGGCACGTGCCCGCCTTCGACCCCAAGAACTCCGACATGACCGGCTGGGCCGGCGAGACCACGCTGGACGTCGAGATGGCGCACGCGGTGGCGCCGGCCGCGAAGATCGTCGTCGTCGAGACGGCGGTCTCCGAGACCGAGGGCACCACCGGTCTGCCGGAGATGATGGACGCCGAGAAGTACCTCATCGACCACAACGTCGGCGACGTCATCAGCCAGAGCTTCGGTGCCACCGAGAACACCTTCCCCGGGTTCGCCAAGGGCGACTTCTCCAGCATCAAGAAGCTGCGGTACGCCTTCCAGGACGCGAACCGCAAGCACGTCACCGTGCTCGCCGCCTCCGGTGACGGCGGCGCCACCGACCTCCAGGCGGACGGCAAGACGTACTACAAGAAGCGCGTCAACTCCTGGCCGTCCTCGGACCCGTTGGTCACCTCGATCGGCGGCACCCAGCTCCACCTGGACGACAAGGGCGACCGGGTCAAGCCGGACAGCGTCTACAACGACTACGGCTCCGGCGGTGGCGGCCAGTCCCACGTGTTCACCCGGCCGTCCTTCCAGAACGGCGTGAAGAAGCAGGTCGGCACCCGCCGCGGCACCCCGGACATCTCGATGTCCGCCGCGGTCAACGGGGGCGCCTGGATCTACTCCAGCTTCGACCCGACGGCCGTCGGCTGGGACGTCAGCGGCGGCACCAGCGAGGCCACACCGCTCTTCTCGGGCATCGTCGCCCTCGCCGACCAGGTGGCCGGCCACCGGCTGGGCAACATCCAGCAGAGCCTGTACGACCTCTACGCCCGCCACTCCAAGACCACCGGGGTCGTGGACGTCAACGACGGCACGAACAACAGCTACGAGGGCGTGACCGGCTACAAGGCGGTCAACGGCTACGACCTCGCCACCGGCATCGGCACCGTGGACGCCCTCCACTTCGTCCCGTCCCTGGCCAAGGACAAGCCCCGCACCTGACAAGAACCCACCCACAACCAACGGCCCGGGCCCCGCACCCGGGCCGTTCCCGTTCCCCCTTTCCGGCTGCCGGCCTCCGCGGCTGTCCCCCTCCCCGCTGTCCGCCTCCGCGACCGTCCCCCTCCGCGGGTGTCGTCCTCCGCGGCTGGCGGCCTCTCCGCTGTCCTCCTCCGCGACCGTCCGCCTCCCCGGCTGCCCCCCCGCCCCAGCTGTCGGTCTCTCCGCTGTCCGCCTCCGCGACCGTCCGCCTCCCCGGCTGCCCCCCCGCCCCAGCTGTCGGTCTCTCCGCTGTCCTCCTCCGCGCCTGTCGGCCTCTGCGGCTGTCCCCCTCTCCGCTGCCCTCTTCCGCGGCTGGCGGCCTCCCCGGCTGTCGCCCTCTGCGGCCGTCCGCCTCCCCGGCCGTCCTCCTCTGCGCCTGTCGACCTCCGCGGCTGTCCCCTCTCCCCGCTGTCCCCTCTCCCCGCCGTCCCCCTCCGGCCGTCTCCCTCCGCGGCTGTCCCCCCCAGCTGTCCCCTCAGCTGCCCCCCCAGCTGTCCCCCCTCCCCGCCCGCCCCCCTCCTCAGCCGGCGGAAGTGACGTGTGGGGGTGGGCGCAGGACGATGGGGGGAGGTGTGAGGAGGGTGGGGCGGTGAGATCGGGCGGTGAGCGGTATGGGTGATGCCACCCCGGCGAGCGGGAGCGGCGCCGTACCGCCCGCTCCGGCGGACCCGGCGGCCACGGCGGTCGTCGACGACCGGGGCGTCGTGACCGGATGGAGCGCGGGCGCCGAGCGGCTGCTCGGATATCCCTGCCAGGAGGCCGTCGGCAGCCCC
The DNA here is from genome assembly GCF_053611985.1 of Streptomyces sp. NPDC054770. Lineage (NCBI taxonomy): Bacteria > Bacillati > Actinomycetota > Actinomycetes > Kitasatosporales > Streptomycetaceae > Streptomyces > Streptomyces sp. NPDC054770. The sequence continues at coordinate 239,238 of NZ_JBSHBL010000001.1, read as the reverse complement.
GTCAGCCGGCTGGACGGCGGGGACGGGGAGGGGCTCGCGGCGCTGCGCGGGGGCGCGGCGACGGCCCTGCTCCGGCACCGGGACGGCCGGCCCGTGGCGGTGCGGGTGCGGGCGTACCCGTCGCTCGACGGAGAGGGCCGCGCCCAGCGGCTCCTCGTGGTGACGCCGGACGCGGTGACGGGCGACGAGGTGTTCGCCCAGTGCCGGCTGCCCGTGATGGTGTACGACGCCGGGCTGCGGGTCGTGAAGGCGAGCGCCGGTGCCGTGCGCGAACTCGGCCTGCGCGAGGAGTGGCTGCGCGGCCGGCACGTCGCCGACATCCTGCCGCCGCACCTGTGCCGGCGGATCGAGGACGGCATGGGCCGGGTGCTCGCGACGGGCGAGCCCGAGGAGTTCCACCTGCGGGGCCGGGTCCGGCCGGACGCCCCCGAGAAGGTCTGGTCCGTCGCGGTCTCCCCGGTCGTCACCCCGGCGGGGCGGGTCCGGCACGTGGAGGTCTCCGCGCTCGACGTCAGCGAGCAGTACCTGGCCAGGGAACGGCTCGCGCTGCTGAACGACGTCAGCGCCCGGGTGGGCAGCACCCTGGACGTGATGCGCACGGCGCAGGAGATGGCCGACCTGACGGTGGACCGGCTCGCCGACTTCATCACCGTCGACCTGCTCGACTCCCTGTGCCGCGGCGTCGAGCCGAGACCGTCCGGGACGGGCCGGGTCCCGCTGCGCCGCGCCGCGCAGCAGTCGGTGCTGCCCGGTGCGCCCGAGGCGGTGATCGAGCCGGGCGAGGTGGACGACTACCCGGCGTCCGCACCCCCGGTCCGCTGCCTGGCCACCGGCAGGTCCTCGCTGCACAACACCGCGGACGACGCCATCCGGGCCTGGGAACGCGCCGATCCCGAGCGGTCCGAAGTGGTCCGCCGGTTCGGGATCCACTCGGTCATGGTCATTCCGCTGCGCGCCCGCGGCATCACCATCGGGGTGGCGGTCCTGGTCCGGCACCGGCGCGAGGAGCCGTTCACCCGCGACGACCTGCTGCTGGCCGAGGAGATCGCCGCGCGGGCCGCCGTGGCCGTGGACAACGCCCGCCGCTACACCCTGGAACGCGGCACCGCGCTGGCCCTCCAGCGCAGCCTCCTGCCGCACCGGATCTCGGCCCAGGACGCGGTCGAGGTGGCCCACCGCTACCAGCCGGCCCGTACCCGGGCGGGACCGGGCGGCGACTGGTTCGACGTGATCCCGCTCTCCGGCGCCAGGGTCGCCCTGGTGGCGGGCGACGTGGTGGGCCACGGACTGCGGGCGTCGGCAACCATGGGCCGGCTGCGGACCGCGGTGCGCACCCTGGCAGACGTCGACCTGCCCGCCGACGAACTGCTCACCCACCTCGACGACCTGGTCACCCTGCTGGCGGCCGAGGAGGAGAGCAGCGCGGAACACGAACCCCACCTCGAAGCGTGCACCGATCTCATCGCCACCTGCCTGTACGTGGTCTACGACCCGGTCTCCCGCCGGTGCACGGCCGCCAGCGCGGGCCATCCGCCGCCCGCCGTCGTCGGGCCGGACGGCCCGGCGGACTTCCTCGACGTGCCGCCCGGCCCGCCGCTGGGCGCGGGCGGGCTGCCCTTCGAGACCGCCGAGCGGGAACTGGCCCCGGGCAGCCTCCTCGCGCTGTACACCGACGGCCTGGTCCAGGACGCCCGGCACGATCTGGGCAGCGGTCTGGCGCGGCTGCGCCGCTCCCTGGACCGGGTCGCGGCCCGGCCGCTGGAGGAGCTGTGCGACGAGCTGCTCCGGACGCTGCTGCCCGCGCAGCCCCAGGACGACGTCGCCCTGCTCGTCGCGCGCACCCGGGCGCTCGACGCCGGCCGGGTCGCCACCTGGGACCTGCCCTCCGACCCGGCCGCCGTCGCCGACGTCCGGGCCCGGGTGCTGGCCCGGCTGGCGGACTGGCGGCTGCCGGACGTGGCGTTCACGGCCGAGCTGGTGGTCAGCGAGCTCGTCACGAACGCCATCCGTTACGGGCAACCGCCCGTCCAGCTCCGGCTGCTCCGCGGGACCAGCCTGATCTGCGAGGTCTCCGACGCCAGCGGCACCGCCCCGCACCTGCGCCGGGCCCGCACCTACGACGAGGGCGGCCGCGGCCTGCTGCTCGTCGCCGGGCTCGCCCGCCGCTGGGGCACCCGCCACCAGCCCGCCGGCAAGACCATCTGGGCCGAGATCGAACTCCCCGGCCGGCCGGAGGGCGGTCGGCGGGCCGATGGCGCGTCGCCGGCGGGCGACGACGTCGCTACCGATCAGTAGCGACAGCGAAGATGGCGAAGACTGCGAAGGTGCTGCGGAGGTACTGCGGAGGCGGCGAAGTACCGGATATGGATGGCCTGTTGCCCGGAACGTGCCGCTCCGGCCCGTCCGTGGTTCCTGGTCCGCCACCCCTGTGAACTCCCGCCGTACCAGGCTGACCTGCGAGAACCGCCCCGCGGCCGCAGGTTGTGGGATGACGTGCACGGCACGGGCCAACTGCTCTTTTGTCCTTACGTCTTGACGTACCCGGTCACTACGCGTTTGCTTCCTTCACACCGTCGGTTGCCCATGACGCTCCCCAAATCTGGAAGGCGCCTGATGTGAGCGCTCCTACCCTCCGCGGGATCCCCCTGCCCCGCCTTGCGATAACCCTGGCCGCCTCCGCGTCCGCCCTCACGCTCACCGCGTGCGGCGTCGTCGACGGCATCGGCGGCGGCGACACCTCCGCGTCCCCGACGAAGGGCGACGACATCACGGTGGGGCTGCTCCTGCCCGACAAGGACACGGCCCGCTTCGAGGCCTTCGACCACCCCATCTTCAAGAAGGAGGTCGCGACCCTCACGCACGGCAAGGGCAAGGTCGACTACGCCAACGCCGAGGCGAGCCAGGAGAAGCAGAGCCGGCAGTTCCAGGAGATGGTGGCCAAGAAGGTCGACATCATCGTGGTGGACGCGCTGGACGCCAAGGCCATCGCACCGGACGTCCAGAAGGCGAAGGACGCCGGCATCCCCGTCATCGCCTACGACCGGCTCGCCCAGGGCCCGATCGACGCCTACGTCTCGCACGACAACGAACTCGTCGGCGAGGTCCAGGCCCGCGCCATCATCGAGGCGCTCGGCAGCAAGGCCGCCACCAGCAAGATCGTCATGATGAACGGCGACCCCGCGGACCCCAACACGGCGAAGTTCAAGGACGGCGCCCTCAGCGAACTCAAGGGCAAGGTCCGGATCGCCGAGGAGTACGACACCGACAAGTGGTCGCCCGCGGTCGCCGAGGCCAACATGAAGAAGGCGATCCAGGCCGTCGGCCTGAGCAACATCGCCGCCGTCTACTCGGCCAACGACGGCATGGCCGGAGCCGTCATCGACGCGCTGAAGAGTGCGGGCGCCACCACGATCCCCCCGGTGACCGGGCAGGACGCGAACCTGGACGCGGTGCAGCGGGTGGTCACGGGCGAGCAGTACATGACCGTGTACAAGTCGTTCCTGGACGAGGCCACCGACGCCGCGCAGATGGCGGTGTACAAGGTGCAGGGCCGTGACATCCAGTACGACGCGCTGACCCAGGACAAGGTCGACAGCCCGACCCAGAAGGACATTCCCGCGACGCTCGTGCCGGTGGTGGCCCTCACGAAGGACAACATCAAGGACACGGTGATCGCGGACGGCGTCTACACCGTCGCCGACATCTGCACCCCGAAGTACCGGTCGGCGTGCGACGCGATCGGCCTGAAGTAGCGGGGAAGTGCGGGGCGATCAGGCCGCCGAGCCCTCTGACGGCGGCGGCGGGGGCGCTGCCAGGAGGAACTCCACCACGGCCAGGACGAACAGCAGGCACAGGGCGATGCCGACCACCACCCAGCCGGTGGGGTACGGCCACAGCAGGTAGACCAGTACCGCCACGGCCACCAGGACCCAGGTGATCCAGGCGCGGTACCGGCGTACGAAGGGACCGACCGGGCCGGTGCGCAGTCCGGCGCGGTCGGCGGTGCCGCGTACCGCGCCGATCCCGGACGTCCACAGGCCACGGACCAGCCCGGCGTACCGGCCCGGTCCGGTGAGCCAGGCGGCCAGGGCGACGACGACGCCGAGGGCCACGACCACGCGCACGCCGGTCCGCAGGAAGTGGGTGAGCGCGTCGTAGACGGCGGCCGCCGCGCCGGGGGAGACGCCCGCGGGCAGCCGGTCCAGGTAGAACACCCGGAACACGCGCAGCCCGATGCCGAGCAGCCCGGTGGCGACGGCGACCCCGAGGCAGCCCGCCACCAGGGCCCGGCGCCGCCGGACCGCGAGCAGCACCCCGGCGGCGACGAGCAGCACGGCCAGCACGGGCAGCCAGTTCCCGGCGAGCTGGAGCAGCCGTACGTAGGTCTTGACCTTGCCGACCTGGTCGGACCTGACGAGGGTGAAGTCGGTGTGCACGGCGGGGATGTGCTCGGCGGGGGTCAGCCCGGCGGCGACGAGCCGCTGCTTGACCTGGTCCACCAGGGGCCCGATGTCGAGGGTGACGCTGTCGCCGGTCAGCTGCACCGCACCGCCGCCGCTGCCGGTGAGCGCCTTGTCGAGACTGCTGTGGATCCGGCGGTTGGCGTCGGTCCAGACGGTCCGGAACGCGTCGGACGCGGCGACCTCGCGGGCCTTGTCGTGGACGAAGCTGCGTACCGCCCCTTCGAGGGCGTCACCGAGGTGGCCGCCCAGCGCCTGCTGGAGGCGGGGCCGGTCCGCGGGCGCCACGTCGGCGAGCAGGGCGGGCAGGTCCAGGTGGCTCATGAGCGCGTCGGTGGCCCGGTCGGCCACGGCGTTCTGCACGTCGGGGTTCGAGGCGAGCGGGGCGACCGTGCTGACGTAGCGGTCGGTGTCGCCCACCTGGTCGGCCGCCCACGAGGCGACCACGGAGAGCGGGGCGAGCAGACAGCCGACGACGATCAGGACGGCCGCGAGGAGGCTTCTGGCGTGGTGCCGGGGCGGCCGGGCCCGTTCCTTCTCCAGGGCCGCGACCCGGGCCCGCAGTTCCCGGACGTCGTCGGACCGGTCGGCTCCGCCGTCCGCGTGCCCGCTGTCCTCCGTCACCCGTACCTCCAGATCGCTCCGGCCCTCCTCCAGCCGAACCGCCGGAGAGCGCACGCGCGAGCAGGGGTGGGCCGTCCGGGTCACGGCGCGGTCGGCCGTGCCGTGACGTCGGCAGCCGGGGAAACCGGAACGCCCCCCGGCCCGCACAGGGCCGAGGGGCGTTCCGGACGAACGGGCTACTTCACCGGCTCCGGCTCCGGAGCGGGCTCCTGCTCCGCCTCGCCGGCCGGGTCGACCGGGGTGCGGACCGAGTCGAGGAGCAGCTGGGCCACGTCCACGACCTGGATGGACTCCTTCGCCTTGCCGTCGTTCTTCTTGCCGTTGACCGAGTCGGTCAGCATGACCAGGCAGAACGGGCAGGCGGTGGAGACGATGTCGGGGTTCACGGACAGGGCCTCGTCGACGCGCTCGTTGTTGATGCGCTTGCCGATCCGCTCCTCCATCCACATCCGCGCGCCACCGGCGCCACAGCAGAAGCCGCGTTCCTTGTGGCGGTGCATCTCCTCGTTGCGCAGGCCCGGGACCTTGCCGATGATCTCGCGCGGGGGCGTGTAGATCTTGTTGTGGCGGCCCAGGTAGCAGGGGTCGTGGTAGGTGATGATGCCCTCGACCGGGGTGACCGGGACCAGCTTGCCCTCGTCCACCAGGTGCTGGAGCAGCTGGGTGTGGTGGATGACCTCGTAGTCGCCGCCGAGCTGCGGGTACTCGTTGCCGAGCGTGTTGAGGCAGTGCGGGCAGGTGGCGACGATCTTCTTGGCCGACTTGGGCTTCTTCGTCGCCGGGTCCTCGTCGTCCTCGCCGAACGCCATGTTCAGCGCGGCCACGTTCTCCATGCCGAGCTCCTGGAACAGGGGCTCGTTGCCCAGGCGGCGGGCGGAGTCGCCGGTGCACTTCTCGTCGCCGCCCATGATCGCGAACTTGACGCCCGCGATGTGCAGCAGCTCGGCGAAGGCCTTCGTGGTCTTCTTGGCGCGGTCCTCCAGGGAGCCCGCGCAACCGACCCAGTACAGGTACTCGACCTCGGTGAGGTCCTCGATGTCCTTGCCGACGACCGGGACCTCGAAGTCGACCTCCTTGAGCCACTCCAGGCGCTGCTTCTTCGCCAGGCCCCAGGGGTTGCCCTTCTTCTCCAGGTTCTTGAGCATCGTGCCCGCCTCGGACGGGAAGGCGCTCTCGATCATGACCTGGTAGCGGCGCATGTCGACGATGTGGTCGACGTGCTCGATGTCGACCGGGCACTGCTCGACGCAGGCACCGCAGGTGGTGCAGGACCACAGCACGTCCGGGTCGATGACGCCGTTCTCCTCGGCGGTGCCGATGAGGGGGCGCTCGGCCTCGGCGAGGGCGGCCGCGGGGACGTCCTTCAGCTGCTCCTCGGACGCCTTCTCCTCGCCCTCCGCGGTCTTGCCGCCGCCGGCCAGCAGGTAGGGCGCCTTGGCGTGCGCGTTGTCCCGCAGCGACATGATCAGCAGCTTGGGGGAGAGCGGCTTGCCGGTGTTCCAGGCCGGGCACTGCGACTGGCAGCGGCCGCACTCAGTGCAGGTGGAGAAGTCGAGCAGGCCCTTCCAGGAGAACTGCTCGACCTGGGAGACGCCGAAGACGTCGTCGTCACCGGGGTCGGTGAAGTCGATCGCCTTGCCGCCGGAGGTCATCGGGAGCAGGGCGCCGAGCGAGGTCTCGCCCGTCGCGTTCCGCTTGAACCAGATGTTCGGGAAGGCCAGGAAGCGGTGCCAGGCGACGCCCATGTCGGTCTTCAGGGCGACCACGATCATCCAGATGAACGAGGTCGCGATCTTCAGGCCGGCGAAGAAGTAGGTGAGGTTCTGGAGCGTGGAGACGTCCATGCCGCGGAACCAGGACACCACCGGGTACGAGATGAAGAACGACGCCTCGTAGGAGTCCACGTGGTGCTGGGCGCCCTCCAGGGCGTGCAGCGTGAAGATGCAGACGCCGACGATCAGGATGACCGTCTCGACGAAGTACGCCTGGCCGAAGTTGGAGCCGGCGAACCGGGACTTGCGGCCCGGCCGGTTCGGCTTGCTCAGCTGGCGGACGGCGATCAGCACGAGGATGCCGAGGACCGTCATGGTGCCGATGAACTCGACGAACATGTTGTACGGCGCCCAGTCGCCGATGACCGGCAGGATCCAGTCGGCCTGGAACAGCTGGCCGACGGCGTTGACGATCGTCAGCAGGAGCGAGAAGAAGCCGACCGCGACGAACCAGTGCGCCACGCCCACGATGCCCCAGCGGTTCATCCGGGTGTGGCCGAGGAACTCCCTGACCACCGTGACGGTCCGCTGGACCGGCTCGTCGGTGCGGGTGCCTGCGGGCACGTTCTGGCCGAGCCGCATGAAGTTGTAGATCTGCAGGACGGCGCGGGCGAACAACGCCACGCCGACCACGATCAGAACCAGCGACACGATGATCGCGGCGAGTTGCATGGGGGCTCCTCGGGCCTGCGAGGGGTCTCTTCGGGTCTCTTCACAGAGGGTTCCCGAAATTACTAAGCGGTAACTTATGCAGTCGGTTCGAGACTACCCGCATCTTTACTCGCACTGTAGCCAGGTGCGGGGTGATCTGGATCGCTGAGGTCTGCCTGGGCGGCACGCCCCAACCTGATCGTGTTATTCGTACGGAATTGTTACATTCAGGTCTAATTTGGACCTGTGCTCTACGGGATCGCCGCCGCCACCACCGCCTTCCTGCTCGCCGCCTTCCTCGCCGCGCTGATCCGGCCGTGCGCCCTGCGGCTCGGGCTGGTCGACCGCAGGCGGGCGCGCCGGGTGCCCGCCCTGGGCGGCCTGGCGATGGTCGGCGCCACCTGTCTGGTCGCGTTCGCCGGCGACTGGACCGGTGTCGCCCCGCTCGGCACCGGCGTCGGGGAGCTGGTGGCCGCCGGGGGAGCCGTGGCGCTGCTCGGGGTGGTCGCCGACGTGTGGCGGCTGAAGACGCGGTTCCTGCTGTTCGGTACGGCGGTGGCGGCCGCGTGCGTCGTGCCGTACGGCGAGTTCGGCGTCGCCGGCGGGCTGCTCGGCGCCGGGTGGATCGCCTTCGTCGCCGTCGCCTTCAAGGGGCTCGACCATGCGGACGGGCTCGCGGGGACCGTCGGGGTGGTCACCGCCTTCGGGGTGGGCGCCTGTGCCGCCGCCGAGGTGATGGACGGACTCGCCGTGCTGCTCAGCGTGCTCGCCGCCGCGCTCACCGGCTTCCTGCTGCACAACTGGCATCCCGCCCGGATCGCGCTCGGCGCCACCGGCTCGCTGTTCGCCGGGTTCGTGCTGGCCGCGGCCGCGCTGGTGACCCGGGCCGGGCACGATCCGGTCGCGAGCGCGGACGTGCTGTTCGCGCTCACGGCCGTCGCCGGCGCCGACGTACTGCTCGTCGTCCTGTCGCGGCTGCTCGCCGGGCGGCCGGTGCTGCGGCGCGGGCCCGACCATCTCGCGCACCGGCTGCGGCGACTCGGGCTCACCTCGCCGGGGGCCACCGTCGCCCTCGGCGCCTGCTCCTTCGCCGGGGTGCTCGTCGGGGTGCTCGTGCACGGCGGCTGGGTGGGCCGGACCGGCGCCACCTGCGTCGCCTGCGTCACCTTCAGCATCGTCCTGCTACTCCTTCGGGTTCCGGTCTACGGGCCCAAGGGGCTGGAATCCACGCAGGTCAGCGGCCACTTGCGTGTAAGGAGCGGATAAGACTTGAGTCCGCCTCACTCAGGTCTGTTGACCCAGGGCGAGGCTTGATGCACACTTGAGTCCGTTCCACTCAAGTCAGCTGGAGGAAATCACCATGGCACGTGCGGTCGGCATCGACCTGGGCACGACTAACTCCGTCGTCAGCGTTCTTGAAGGCGGCGAGCCCACCGTCATCACCAACGCCGAGGGTGCCCGGACCACGCCGTCCGTCGTCGCCTTCGCGAAGAACGGCGAGGTTCTGGTCGGCGAGGTCGCCAAGCGCCAGGCGGTCACCAACGTGGACCGGACGATCCGGTCCGTGAAGCGTCACATGGGTACCGACTGGAAGATCCAGCTGGACGGGAAGGACTTCAACCCCCAGCAGATCTCCGCGTTCATCCTGCAGAAGCTCAAGCGGGATGCCGAGGCCTACCTGGGCGAGAAGGTGACCGACGCGGTCATCACCGTCCCGGCCTACTTCAACGACTCCGAGCGCCAGGCGACGAAGGAAGCCGGCGAGATCGCGGGCCTGAACGTCCTGCGCATCGTGAACGAGCCCACCGCGGCCGCGCTCGCGTACGGCCTCGACAAGGACGACCAGACGATCCTCGTCTTCGACCTCGGTGGCGGCACCTTCGACGTGTCCCTCCTGGAGATCGGCGACGGCGTCGTCGAGGTGAAGGCCACCAACGGCGACAACCACCTCGGTGGTGACGACTGGGACCAGCGCGTCGTCGACTACCTGGTCAAGCAGTTCGCCGCCGGTCACGGCGTGGACCTCGGCAAGGACAAGATGGCCCTCCAGCGCCTCCGCGAGGCCGCCGAGAAGGCCAAGATCGAGCTGTCCAGCTCCACCGAGACCTCGATCAACCTGCCCTACATCACCGCCTCCGCCGAGGGCCCCCTGCACCTCGACGAGAAGCTCACCCGCGCCCAGTTCCAGCAGCTGACCGCGGACCTCCTGGAGCGCTGCAAGACGCCGTTCCACAACGTCATCAAGGACGCCGGCATCCAGCTCGGCGAGATCGACCACGTCGTTCTCGTCGGCGGCTCCACCCGGATGCCCGCCGTCGCCGAGCTCGTCAAGGAGCTGACCGGCGGCAAGGACGCCAACAAGGGCGTGAACCCGGACGAGGTCGTCGCCATCGGCGCCGCTCTCCAGGCCGGTGTCCTCAAGGGTGAGGTCAAGGACGTCCTGCTCCTCGACGTGACCCCGCTGTCCCTCGGTATCGAGACCAAGGGCGGCATCATGACCAAGCTCATCGAGCGGAACACGACGATCCCGACCAAGCGGTCCGAGATCTTCACCACCGCCGAGGACAACCAGCCCTCCGTCCAGATCCAGGTCTACCAGGGCGAGCGCGAGATCGCGGCGTACAACAAGAAGCTCGGCATGTTCGAGCTGACCGGTCTGCCGCCGGCCCCGCGCGGTGTCCCGCAGATCGAGGTCGCCTTCGACATCGACGCCAACGGCATCATGCACGTGACCGCGAAGGACCTCGGCACGGGCAAGGAGCAGAAGATGACCGTCACCGGCGGCTCCTCGCTGCCGAAGGACGAGGTCGACCGGATGCGCCAGGAGGCCGAGCAGTACGCGGAGGAGGACCACCGCCGCCGCGAGGCCGCCGAGACCCGCAACCAGGGCGAGCAGCTCGTCTACCAGACCGAGAAGTTCCTCAAGGACAACGAGGACAAGGTCCCGGGCGAGATCAAGACCGAGGTCGAGGAGTCCATCGCCGAGCTGAAGGAGACGCTCAAGGGCGAGGACACCGCCGAGATCCGCACCGCCACCGAGAAGGTCGCGGCCGTCTCCCAGAAGCTGGGCCAGGCCATGTACGCCGACGCCCAGGCCTCCGGGGCCACCGCCGGCGCCGCGCCTGCCGGTGACGCCGCCGACGACGTGGTGGACGCCGAGATCGTCGACGACGAGCGCAAGGACGGTGCCGCGTGACGGAGGAGACCCCGGGCTTCGAGGAGAAGCCCGACGTCCCCTCCGGCGCCACCCCCGACGACGCCGCGCCGAAGGCCGCTCCCTCCCAGGGGGCGGCCCCGGCCGGGGACTCAAGCGCACAGTTGGCCGGTCTGACGGCCCAGCTGGACCAGGTACGCACCGCGCTCGGCGAGCGCACCACCGACCTCCAGCGCCTCCAGGCCGAGTACCAGAACTACCGCCGCCGAGTGGAGCGCGACCGGATCACGGTCCGGGAGATCGCCATCGCGAACCTCCTGACCGAACTCCTGCCGGTGCTCGACGACATCGGCCGCGCCCGGGAACACGGCGAACTGGTCGGCGGTTTCAAGTCGGTGGCCGAGTCGCTCGAAACGGTCGCGGCGAAGATGGGGCTGCAGCAGTTCGGCAAGGAGGGCGAGCCCTTCGACCCGACGATCCACGAGGCGCTGATGCACAGCTACGCGCCGGACGTCACCGAGACGACGTGCGTGGCGATTCTCCAGCCCGGGTATCGCATCGGCGAGCGCACCATCCGCCCCGCGCGGGTGGCGGTCGCCGAACCGCAGCCGGGAGCCACCCCGGTGAAGGCCGAGGGGACCGAAGAGGCCCCCGCGGCCGAGGAGAAGGACAACGGCCCTGAGGAGGGCTGACGTAATAACGACCGAGCGGAAGGAGGGGCGTCGGGGATGAGCACCAAGGACTTCATCGAGAAGGACTACTACAAGGTCCTCGGCGTCCCCAAGGACGCCACCGAGGCCGAGATCAAGAAGGCCTACCGGAAACTCGCCCGCGAGTTCCACCCGGACGCCAACAAGGGCAACGCCAAGGCCGAGGAGCGCTTCAAGGAGATCTCCGAGGCGAACGACATCCTCGGCGACCCCAAGAAGCGCAAGGAGTACGACGAGGCACGCGCCCTCTTCGGCAACGGCGGTTTCCGCCCGGGGCCGGGCGCGGGCGGCGGCAACTTCAACTTCGACCTGGGCGACCTCTTCGGGGGCAACGCGCAACAGCAGGGCGGGGGCGGCTTCGGCGGCGGGTTCGGCGACGTCCTGGGGGGCCTGTTCAACCGGGGCGGCGGCACGGCCGGCCGTACCCAGCCACGGCGCGGCCAGGACATCGAGTCCGAGGTCACGCTGAGCTTCACGGAGGCCATCGAGGGCGCCACGGTCCCGCTGCGGATGTCCTCGCAGTCCCCCTGCAAGGCCTGTTCGGGCACCGGCGACGCGAACGGCACCCCGCGGGTGTGCCCGACCTGCGTCGGCACCGGCCAGGTGGCGCGGGGATCCGGCGGCGGCTTCTCGCTCACCGACCCCTGCCCGGACTGCAAGGGCCGCGGCCTGATCGCGGAGAACCCCTGCCCGGACTGCAAGGGCAGCGGCCGCGCCAAGTCGTCCCGGACCATGCAGGTCCGCATCCCCGCCGGGGTGACGGACGGCCAGCGCATCCGGCTGCGCGGCAAGGGCGCACCGGGCGAGCGCGGCGGCCCGGCCGGCGACCTGTACGTGATGGTCCACGTGGACGTGCACCCGGTGTTCGGCCGCAAGGACGACAACCTCACGGTGACCGTCCCGGTGACCTTCACCGAGGCGGCGCTCGGCGGCGAGGTCAGGGTCCCGACCCTGGGCGGGCCGCCGGTCACCCTGAAGCTGCCCCCGGGCACGCCCAACGGCCGCACCATGCGCGCCCGTGGCAAGGGCGCGGTCCGCAAGGACGGCACCCGCGGCGACCTGCTGGTCACCGTCGAGGTGAGTGTCCCCAAGGACCTGTCGGGGAAGGCTCGTGACGCGCTGGAGGCGTATCGCGAGGCGACCGCGGGCGAGGACCCGCGGGCCGAGCTGTTCGAGGCCGCGAAGGGAGCATGACAGAGATGGACGGCCGTCGGCGTAACCCGTATGAACTGACCGAGGAGACCCCGGTCTACGTCATCTCGGTGGCGGCCCAGCTCTCCGGCCTGCACCCGCAGACGCTGCGCCAGTACGACCGCCTGGGCCTGGTCTCCCCGGACCGCACGGCCGGGCGGGGCCGCCGCTACTCGGCCCGCGACATCGAACTGCTCCGCCAGGTGCAGGCGTTGTCGCAGGACGAGGGCATCAACCTGGCCGGCATCAAGCGCATCATCGAACTGGAGAACCAGGTCGTCGCGCTCCAGCAGCGCGTCGCCGAACTCCAGGCGGCGGTCGACGGCGCGGCGGCCGCGATGCAGCAGCGCGAGGCCGCAGTCCACGCCTCCTACCGCCGCGACCTGGTCCCGTACCAGGAGGTGCAGCAGACCAGCGCGCTGGTGGTGTGGCGGCCGAAGAAGGCGAAGGACTAGCGGCACCGCACCCTGCGTGAAGGGGCCCGGAGGTTCATCGACCTCCGGGCCCCTTTCGTCTGTGCCTGCGGTCAGTGGTCGCCTGCGGTCAGTAGTCCCAGATGCCGTAGGCACTCGACGTGATCGCGGCCTCGGCGCCCGAGGCGTCCAGGCGGACGACGCGGTAGTAGTACAGGCCCAGCGCGTCCTCGTGCACCGTGGTGTCCATGTACGACGACCTGTCTCCCGCCCTGCCCTCGGCCAGGGTCACATAGGCGGCCGAGGCCGGGTCCCAGCGCTCCACGCGGTAGGCGGCGAACCGGGAGCAGTCGCCGAGGCCGGAGCTCTCGGAACAGCCGACGTACAGCTCCGGGTAGTCGTCCGCGCGGATCCCGGTCCCCGTCCAGCCGGGCGGCCGGGTGTCGGGCAGGTCGACCGAGACGGTGACGGTGTGGAAGAAGTCGGGGCCCTCGTTCTCGTACAGATGGAAACCGTCCGCGGCGGCCACGCGGTAGACGTGGGCCGCGCCGTCGGGGACGGTCGGGCAGACGATCTCGGTGGCCGCCGAACTCCTTGTCCAGCAGTTCTTCTTCCAGACCGTCTCACCGGTGTCCGGGTCGGTGACGCCCTGCCACACGTAGTACTCGGTGACGTCGTCGTCGGCGGGCGGGGTCCAGGACAGGCGGACGCCGAGCGGAACCCGCTCCGCGGTCAGACCCACGACCGGGCCCGGCCGCTCGGTGTCCGGCGTGGTCGCCGTGGCGGCGGGGCCGGGCTGTGAGGAGTGTCCGTACGGGTCGACGGTCACGACGCGGTACTCGTACGCCGTCTCGGACTCGCCCGTGCGGTCGAGGCAGCTGCCGTCGATCTGCTTGCGGCCGGCGTACGCGGGGGCGTCGTCACCGGTCCAGGTCCAGTACGTGTCGGGGTCCTGAAGCGTCTTGTCGGTCCCGCTGGACGGCGTGCACTTGTCCAGGGTGGTGCTCCGACCGGTCACCACGTCGGTGCGGACGATCCGGTACGTCAGCAGCGGGCCGCCGTCGAAGGTCCACGGGTCGGCGCTGCTCCAGTAGACCAGCACACCGTCGCCGTACCGGTACGCGCTGGTCCGGAACGGGGCGACGGCCTCCGCGCGGTCCGCCATCGTCAGCGTGACCTCCACCGGGGCCGCCGCGTTGCCCTTCGCGTCCACCGAGCGCACCGCGTACCGGTAGGTGTCCGCGACCGCGAGCTGCTGGCGCGGGACGACGTCGGTGTCCTTCGTGGTGCGGACGGCGGTGCCGGTGCCGGTGCTCGTGCCGGGCAGGGCGTCCACCCAGCCGCCGGTCGCCGGGTCGTACTGGAGGACCTGGTAGGCGGCGGCACCGTCGACCGGCGACCACACCAGGTGGGGCAGGCCCGAGCGGTACTCGGCGCGGGCGTCGGCGGCGGTCGCCGGAGGCGTCAGGTCGGAGGTGGTGAACGTGGTGGCGGGTGAGTACGCGGACCAGTTCCCGGCCGCGTCCCGGGCCCGGCCCCGGTAGGTGACCCTGCTGCCGTCGGCCGGGTAACCGGTGTCGCAGATCGCGCCCTTGGCGCCGGTGTACACGGTGCTCCAGGCGCCCGTGACGGGGTCGCGCCGCTGCATCTCGTACAGGACGATGTCGGCCGCGTTCGCCGCGGTCGTGACGAGTTCGGGGGCCGCGTAGGGCTGGTCGGGCGGGCAGCCGTCCATCTCGACGAACGGCGCGGCCGGCGGGGTCCTGTCGGGGGTCGTGACGCCCTGGTCGGTGCTGCCGGCGGACTGGTTGCCCGCCTTGTCGTGGGCGCGGACCTCGTAGTAGTACGTGGCGCCGGTCCTCGGCGGAGTGTCGGTGTACGAGGCGGAGGCGGTCGTCGCCAGCGGCTTGCCGAAGGAGCCGCCCTTGAGCCGCCGGTAGACCTTGTACCCGGCGAGGTCCATCTCCTTGTTCCGCGACCAGGTGAGGGCGGCCTTGCCGGTCTTCGCGTCGTACGACACCTTCGGGTCCACCGGGGCGAGCGGCCCGACCTTGTCGACGCTCGCCGAAGTGCGGGGCGTGTACGTGAACTTGACCTTGGCCGCGCCGGTCCAGTTGACGTAGTCGACGCGGAGGGTGTGCCTGCCCTTGGGGACCGTGACAGCGACGGTCCTGCTCACCGTCTTCGAGGTGTTCTTCCACAGGTCGACCTTGCGGACGCCGTCGACGTACACCCGGATCCCGTCCAGGCCGGTGGCGGCGAGGGCGAAGGGGCCGCCGGAGCCGAAGTCCCGGGTCACCGTCCAGCGGGCGCCGAAGCCGTCCTTCGGGAGGCCGGAGGCCGGCGCGCCGCTCCAGCTCTCGTCGATCGCGGCGTCACAGGCGGTCTTCTTCGGGGTGCCCTTGAACGTGGTGTTCGCGAACAACTGCCGCTTGTAGACCGGGGAGGCGCAGGTCGTGGTGGCGGAGGCGGCCGAAGCGGCCGAGGAGGCGCCGAGCAGGGTGCCTGCCGTGGCGAGGCCCACGGCGGCGGCCACGGCGGTTCTGGCTGACTTCATTCGATCCTCTGGTCGTATCCGTACGGCGGGGCAGGCCGCCGGTGATCACGACTCGCGAGGAATGGAGTTGGTTGTACTGATCTTTGCCTCCGCGTGAACTCCCTTTGGATGGAGGGTCCGTAAAGAGAGTTTGGAGAGGATTCCGCTCCGTCTTCACAGGTTCAGCTGAGCGTGGTGTTGCGCACTCGTTAAGTAGTTCCGCTTGACGCCGGGTGTGGCGTACGCGTTGGCTTTTGAGACATCTGGGTCGCAAAGCAGACCACGTCCGGACCGCACCTGAAGTGAGCCCCCGTATGCGTCGTATAGCCATGTTTGTGGCCGCGTCCACGATGACCCTTTCGCTTGCCGGTTGCGGCGTGCTCAACGCGACAGGATCGTCGACGTCCGCGACCCCGACGAAGGGCAACGACATCACGGTGGGTGTGCTGATGCCGGACAAGATCAACACCCGGTACACCAACTTCGACTACCCGATCATGAAGTCGAAGATCGCCGAGCTGACCAACAAGCAGGGCAAGGTCGACTACCAGAACGCCGGGTCGTCCGCCCCCACGCAGGCGAAGCAGATGCAGAAGATGATCGACGACAAGGTCGACGTGATCATCCTGGACTCGGTCGACTCGCACGCCATCGCCGGCGCGGTGAAGAAGGCCAAGGCGGCGGGCATCCCGGTCATCGCCTACGACCGACTCGCCGAGGGTCCCATCGCCGCCTACGTCTCCTTCGACAACGAGCTGGTGGGCGAGGTCCAGGCCCGTACGCTCCTGGAGGGCCTCGGCAGCAACGTCGACACCTCCGACAAGGTCATCATGGTCAACGGCTCGCCGACCGACCCCAACGCCAAGCAGTTCAAGACGGGCGCCATGTCCGAGCTGAACGGCAAGGTGACGATCGCGGACTCGTACGACACCAAGGACTGGAACCCGGACATCGCCGAGCAGGAGGTCACGAAGGCCGTCGACTCGATCGGCAAGGACAACGTCGCGGCCGTCTACTCCGCCAACGACGCGATGGCGGGCGGCATCGTCAAGGCCCTCAAGGCGGCGGGCGTCACCAGCATGCCGCCGATCACCGGCCAGGACGCCGACCTCGACGCGATCCAGCGGATCCTCACCGGCGACCAGTACATGACGGTCTACAAGCCGTACCCGGACGAGGCCGAGGCCGCCGCCGAGATGGCCGTGTACAAGGTGCAGGGCAAGGACATCCAGTTCGACGCGCTCACCCAGGACACCGTCGACAGCCCGACCAACAAGAACATCCCGTCCCAGCTGGTCCAGGTGAACGCCGTCACCAAGAGCAAGATCAAGGACACCGTCGTCGCGGACGGCATCTACAAGATCTCGCAGATCTGCACGGCCGCCTACAAGACCGCCTGCGCAGCGGCCGGCCTCAAGTAGCACTCCGCCGACGGTCCTGAGGGGCGGGGTGTCACTTACCGGCGCTCGCAGGGTGCCGCCCGCGCCCACCCGTGCCGCCTGGGGGCACCTCCCAGGCCCTTAAGGCACTGGGGGAGGCACGACTGCCCGCGGCTGAAGCGCCCCAAAGGGGCGCGGGGCTGTGTCGATATGCGGCTCCGCCGCGTGGGCGCGACCAGCCCCCGCCGGCCTGCACCCGACCGGCTACGCGACCCTCGTGAACTCCACCGTCACCTCCGGGGCCCCTCCGGGTACGCCACGGTAGATGCCCTTGTGGGGCGTGACGTCGTCGTAGTCGCGGCCCCGGCCCACCACCACGTGGTCCTCGCCTGCCCGGACCCGGTTCGTCGGGTCGTACCCGCACCAGTCGCCTGCCCAGTACTCGATCCACGCGTGGCTCTGCCCGGCCACCGGCCGGTTCAGCTCGGCCTCCCGCTCCGGGTGCAGGTACCCGGAGACGTACCGGGCCGGCAGCCCCAGCCCCCGCAGCAGGGCGATCGTGAGGTGGGTGATGTCCTGGCAGACGCCCGCCCGCTGCTCCCACGCCTCCGCGGGCGAGGTGTTCACCCCGGTCGTCCCCGGCAGGTACGCCACCCGGTCGGCGACCATCCCGGAGACGGCCACCGCGGCCTCGTGCGGCCCCAGCCCCGCCGCCGCGGCCCGCGCCTTCTTCACCAGCTTCTTCGGCACCGTCGTACGGGAGGTCCCGCCCGCGAACTCCAGCAGCCTGGACCCGGCGGCCCGTTCGGCCAGCTCCGCCCACCCCGGCGCGGCCGGCAGCGGCCCCGGCGCCGAGGTCTCCACCAGGCTCGACGCGGTGATCGTCAGATCCTCGTGGGGGTCGACCAGGTCGAACCCGGTGACCTGGGTGCCCCAGTAGTCCCAGTACGACCAGACGGCGGTCGCCGGCTGCACGGTGACCCGCGCGTCCAGCGTGGTCTGCCCCGGCAGGGTCAGCGGGGTCATCCGGACCTCGTTGTGCGAGGAACTGGCGGGCTGGGCGTAGGGGACCCGGGTGGTGTGCCGGATACGGAGGCGACGAGCCATCTCAGGCTCCTTCCTGGGCCCACTCGACGGGCCCCTGGTACGGGAAGAACCGCTCGGCCACCGCGTCGGCGCACGCCATGCAGGCCTGCTGGAGGTCGCGCAGCAGAACGGGCAGCTGCTCCTCCAGGGAGGCGGTGTCCAGGTATTCGAGGCGGGTGCGGGCCCGGCCGACGGGGGAGCGGGCGGGGTCCTGGCGGGGCCGGCCGAGCGCGGCCAGGCACTCCTCCGCCGTGGTCAGCGCGTGCAGCGCGGACCGCGGGAAGTCCCGGTCCAGGAGCAGGAACTCGGCCACTCTCGGGGTGTCCCCGAACCCGCTGTGCACCCGGGCGTACGCCTCGTCGGCGCCGCTCGCGCTGAGCAGCGTCGGCCAGTCCGGCGCGTGCGCCGCGTCCAGCACGCGCACCGAGAGGAGTCGTACGGTCATGTCCACCCGCTCCAGGCTCCGCCCGAGGACGACGAACCGCCAGCTGTCGTCCCGGCTCATGGTCGAGTCGGCGAGGCCGAAGAAGAGCGCGGCCCGGCTGCGGACCAGCTCCAGGTAGGCGTAGGGGCCGGTGCGGCGGGCCGCGCGGCGCCGGTCGCCGAGCGCGTGCCAGGTGGAGTTGAGGCACTCCCACATCTCGGAGGAGACGGCCTCGCGGGCGCTGCGCGCGTTCAGCCGGGCGGCGCCCAGGGCGCCCTCGATGGAGCAGGTGGAGCGGGCGTCGAAGGCGAGCTGGTCCAGGACCTGTTGCATGTCGACCCGTTCGGCGCCCGCGTCGACGCCGAGGATCGCGTACAGCGACCGGCAGGCGGCGTCCTCGTCGCGCCAGGGGTCCTCCAGCATCCGGTGCAGGTAGGCGTCGAGGATCCGGCCGGTGGCGTCGGCCCGTTCGACGTACCGTCCGGTCCAGGTCAGCGATTCGGCGATACGGGAGAGGATCACGTCGTTCACTGCTGGTGCGCTCCTTCCGGTACGACGGCACGGGTGCCGTCCGGGCCGAGGCGGCGCGGGGCGACCGCGGGGATCGGGCCCGCGTCGACCGGCTCGGGGCGTCCGGCGGGGCCCTCGGCGAGCACCCAGGTGTCCTTGGAACCGCCGCCCTGGCTGGAGTTGACGATCAGGTTGCCCTCCTGGAGGGCAACCCGGGTGAGGCCGCCGGGCAGCACCCAGATGTCGTCGCCGTCGTTCACGGCGAACGGCCGCAGGTCAATGTGGCGCGGGGCCATCCGTTCACCCGAGAGGGTGGGGGAGGTGGAGAGGGCCACCGGGCGCTGCGCGATGAAGCCGCGCGGGTCGGCGGCGACGGCTTTGCGCGTGCGTTCCAGGGTGGCCCTGTCGGCCTTCGGGCCGATCACGATGCCCTGGCCGCCGGCCCCGTCCACGGGCTTCACCACCAGCTGGTCGAGCTGGTCCAGGACCGCCTCCAACTGGCCGGGTTCGTCAGGTCGGTAGGACTCCACGTTGGGGAGTACCGGCTCCTCGCCCAGGTAGTAGCGGATCAGGTCCGGGACGTAGGTGTAGAGGAGTTTGTCGTCGGCGATACCGTTCCCGACGGCGTTCGCGAGTGTGACGTTACCCGCGATGGCCGCGCTCAGGATGCCCGGGCAGCCGATCACCGAGTCGGGGCGGAAGTGCAGGGGGTCGAGGAAGTCGTCGTCGAGGCGCCGGTACACGACGTGCACGGGTACCTCGCCGCGGGTGGTCCGCATCCACACCCGGTTGCTGCGGCACACCAGGTCGTGCCCCTCGACCAGCTGGACGCCCATCAGCCGGGCGAGCAGGGCGTGTTCGAAGTAGGCCGCGTTGCTGGGGCCGGGGGTGAGGACGACCACCCGGGGATCGCTCGCCGACCCGCCCGGCGCGGCGGCGCGCAGGGCGGCGAGCAGCCGCCCCGCGTACCCGTCCACCGGGAGCACGTGCTGCTCGGCGAAGAGCGAGGGGAAGACCCGGGTCATCGCCCTGCGGTTCTCGATGACGTACGACACCCCGCTCGGCACCCGCACGTTGTCCTCAAGAACCCGGAAGGCCCCTGCTTCGTCCCGGACCAGGTCTATTCCGGCCACATGGATGCGCACCCCGCCGGGCGGCTCCACCGCGTGCGCCGCCCGGTGGAAGTGCGGCGAGCCAAGCAGCAGCCGCCAGGGCACCACCCCGTCCTCGAAGGCCCGCGCGTGTCCGTAGGCGTCGGCCAGATAGGCCTCCAGGGCCCGGACCCGCTGGGCCACGCCTCTTCGTACGAGATCCCACTCCAGGGCGTCGAGGATCCTCGGCACCAGGTCCAGCGGCCAGGGCCGCTCCTCGCCCGCGAAGGCGTAGGTCACCCCCCGGTCGGTGAAGGCCCGGGCCATCTGGTCGGCCCGGAACCGCAGTTCACTCGGCTCGATCGGCTGGAGCGCCGCCAGTACCGGCTCATAGGCGGTCCTGACCTCACCCGGCCGCACAAACATCTCGTCCCACGCGTCGGCCAACGCGTACGCGTCAAATATGTCCGCCATGGGGGGACGTTAGAGCGGGCACGTAACACGGCGATCACTGGCGGATTTCGGGGATTCGCCGGGACCGACGTGTCACGCGCCCGCGAGCGGCCCTCCCTTGCAACGCACCTCCCCCGTCGGTGCGTTGCAAAGGGCCCCGGCCCAAACGGGGGAGGATGGCCCGGGGCCCCCGTCGGGTGCACGGCAACACCCGTGGGAAGCGGGTCCCACGATGCCCCGCACGCCTCTTGGCCACCACCGTCATCTTGTTGCAACGCGGTCTGCGGAGGCGGTGCGATATCCGGCCGTATCCGGGTAATGCGACGCCCCGGGTGAGGGGAGCCGTGTTGCGGACCCGGTCCGGACCGCTCATAGTTGCGCTGCGGAAGAGGCAGCAAACCGGGGGTGGAATGGGCGATGGCCGGGCACGGGACGGAGGAGCATCCACACGGTGCCGACCGGCTGTGCACCGCCGGGGACCGCGTGTACTCCCGGGCCGTGCGCCGCGGCCGGGTGCCGCGCACGGACGCCGACGCGGTGCCGTGCCTGCTGGAGCTGGCGCTGCTGCACCCAGACCCCGATGACATGGACTGGCTGGTGCCGACCGCCCCGCAGGAGGTCATGACCCGGCTGCTGCGCGGGGTGTACGACGAGGTGACGGACAGCCAGCGGCGGGTGGGGTCGGCGGTCGAGGCGTTCGAGTGGTACGCGGGTCTCGGACGGCAGTTGCAGGCCGTGTCGGCGTCCGCGGAGGGCACGGCGGCCATCCGGGTGCTCGACGGGCTGTCACGGATCCAGGCGGCCATGGACGAGGCCACGAAGGCCTGCACGCAGGAGGTGCTGACCGTGCAGCCGGGCGGTATCCGGCGCGAGTCGGAGCTGACCGAGGGCCTGCACCGGGCGGTCGCCCTGCGCGGCCGGGGCGTGCGGATGCGCGACCTGTACACGCATGTCGCCCGGCACGGCCAGGGTCTGCTCAACTACCTGGAGCTGATGGGCGACGCGGTCGAGGCCCGCACGCTCGACGAGGTCATCGACCGGCTCATCCTCTTCGACCGCACGGTGGCGTTCATCCCCGCCAACGCGGACCGCACGATGGCCCTGGAGCTGCGCCACCCGGCCCTGGTCGAGTACTTCGTCACGGTCTTCGAGCGCCTCTGGCGCCTCGCGATCCCGCTCACCGCCCCGCTCCCCGACACCGGCATCGAGGGCATCTCGCACCGCGAGCAGTCCATCGCGGCGCTCCTCGCGGAGGGCCACCAGGACGCGGTGATCGCGGAACGCCTCGGCATCAGCGTCCGTACCTGCCGGGCCCACATCGCCCGCCTCTCGGAGACGCTCGGCGCGGCCAGCCGTACCCAACTGGGCGTGCGCATAGCGCAGGTGGGCCTGGACGGGCCGCCGGGCGGCACGAGCGCGGCCCCGGCCGCGGTCAGCCTTCCTGATCAAGGATCCCGGAGCGTCCGATGAGGTAGCCGAGCTGGGCGCGGCTCTCGCTGCCGAGGGTGGCGGCCAGTTTGGCGATGTGGACGCGGGCGGTGCGGATGTTCATGCCGAGGCGGTCGGCGATGACGGCGTCGGTGTGGCCCTCGATCAGGAGGGCGGCGATGGCCTGCTGGCGGGGGGTGATGCCGTTGACGGTGGGGCGGTGTTCGAGGGTCGGGTAGAGGGGCGTGGCGAGGCGCCAGAGGCGGCCGAAGGTGGTGGTGAAGTACCTGATCAGTGCCGGGTGCCGGGCCTCCAGGGCCAGGGAGCCGTCGTCGGCGGCGGGCAGGAAGGCGACGGCGTTGTCTATGACGATGAGGCGGTCCGGGGTCTCGTCGAGCCCGCGCACCTCGATGTCGCCGCGCAGCCGCTCGAAGCCGCCGTACACGGCCGGGACATGGCGCAGGGTGTGCTGGTAGAGCGCGCGGATGCGGGCGCCGCGGTCCAGGATCGCCTGGTCGCGCTCGCGGGCGGCCGCGACGGCGGTGCGGGCCCGGGGGCCGGTGAGCCCGGTGTGCGACTGGATGCAGAGCACTTCCTGGCCCGCTTCGGCCATGGCGTCGGTGATGGCCTGGTTGATGGGCTTGGTGCCGCTGTGCAGGCGCAGCGTGGGGGTGTCGCCGCCCGGGCCCGGGTCACCGGCCCGCAGCAGCGGTTCGAACTGCTCCATCAGCCGTGCCTCGCGCCGCCGTTCGTCGGCGATCCGGGCGGCGGAGGAGCGCAGCAGCCGGTGCAGGGCCGCGACGGCCGGCACCGGCTCCAGCCGGTCCAGATCGTCGAGGGCCGGGTGCAGCAGACCGAAGTCGGTGAGGCAGGGGGCCTCGGCGGCGTCCTCGGCGGGCACGTACCCGTCGCTCAGCGCACGTGCGTAGACCTTCTCCCCGGCCGTACACAGCTCCTCCACGCCGTGGTCGGGGTGGGCGGGGCGGGTCACAGGGGTGCCTCCGGCTCCTTGAGGATCCCGGAGCGTCCGATGAGGTAGCCGAGCTGGGCGCGGCTCTCGCTGCCGAGGGTGGCGGCGAGCTTGGCGATGTGGACGCGGGCGGTGCGGATGTTCATGCCGAGGCGGTCGGCGATGACGGCGTCGGTGTGGCCCTCGATCAGGAGGGCGGCGATGGCCTGCTGGCGGGGGGTGATGCCGTTGACGGTGGGGCGGTGTTCGGTCTTGGGGAACATCGGGGTGGCCAGGTGCCACAGCCGCTCGAAGGCGGTGACGAAGTACTTGATCAGTGCCGGGTGACGGACTTCGAGAGCCAGACTGCCCGGGCCGTCGGCGGGCAGGAAGGCGACCGTGTGGTCGAGGACGACGAGCCGGTCGGGCACCTCGTCGAGGCCGCGGGCCACGCTGTCACCGTGCATCTGCTCGACGTAGATGTACACGCTCGGCACATGGCGCAGTGTCTGCTGGTAGAGGGTGCGGAACCGGCCGCCGCGGTCGAGGAACGCCTGGTCGCGCTCGAGGGCGACGGGGTAGGCGTCGGTGCCGCGCGGGCCGACCAGACCGGCGTGCGGCTGGATGCACAGAACTTCCTGCTGTGCCTCGGCCATGGCGTCGGTGATGGCCTGGTTGATCCGCCGGGTGCCGCTGAGCAGCCGCAGGGCCGGGGAGTCCGGCGTCGCGTCGGGCCGGCGTTCGACGCGGGTCAGCGGTGCGAGGAGTTCGACCAGCTGTTCCGTGCGCCGCCATTCGTCGGCGATGCGGGCCCGCGGGCCGTACAGGAGCCGGTTCAGGGCGATGACCGGGGCGACGGGCTCCAGCCGGCCGGGGTCGTCCGGCGCCGGGCGCAGCAGGCCCAGGTCGGTGAGGCAGGGTGCGTCGGCGACGTCCGGGGCGGCTGTGCGGCCCTCCCGGAGGGCACGCTCGTAGAGCTCCCGGCCCGCTGCGCACAGGTCCTCGGCGCCGTGCTCGGTGTGCGGGGCGGAGGTCACGGGGTGGTGCCCTCTTCGGGAAGCGTCTGGTCCAGGATTCCGGACTGGGCGATCAGATAGCCGAGCTGTGCGCGGCTGCCGCTGCCGAGCACCTGGGCCAGCTTGGCGATGTGCGCCCGGCAGGTGCGGACGTTCATGCCCAGCCGGCGCGCGATGGCCTCGTCCACATGGCCCTCGACGAGCAGCTTCGCGATGGAGTGCTGGATCTCGGTGATCCCGTGGGAGGCGACCTCGTAGTGCCCGCCCGTGCTCAGCGGGACCGAGCGGTTCCACATGAACTCGAAGACCCTGATGAGATAGCGGACGAGGCCCGGCTGGCGCAGTTCCAGGGCGACCTGCTGGTCCTCGCGGATGGGGATGAAGGCGACCGTCTCGTCGCAGATGATGAGCCGCTCCACGAGTTCGTCGATGGTGCGGTACTCCGCCTTGCCGTCGGCGAGATGGGCGGCGTACGCCAGCTTCTCCGGGCTGTAGCGGGCGGTGTGCTGGTACAGGGTCCGGATCCGGACACCCCGTTCGTTCAGCGGTCGGTCCCGCTCCAGCGCCCGCTGCATGCTCTGTTCGGAGAGGCGGTCGCTCGGCTGGATCGTGAGCACCTCGGTCTGGCACTGCTCGGTGGCGAGATTGAGCGCGGCGTTGATCCGCTCGCTGCCCTCCAGGACGGTGACCGAGTCGCTGTTCGTCATGGTGTGCGCGCCGAGTGACATGAAAGGCTCGAAGGCGGCGGCGAGTTGCGTGGACAGCCGGCGGCGCTCCGTGATTTCGCGCTCGATCGGGCCGAGCCGGTGGACCAGGGCGAGTGCCGGGGGAACCGGCAGCAGCCAGTTCGGGTCGCCCGGATCCGGCTGGAGCAGAGCGAACTCCATCAGGCAGGGCGCGTCCGCGACATCCGAGCGGGCGACGCGTCCCGCACGCAGCGCGGCGGCATACAAACGGCCGCCTTCCTCGCACAGATCCGCCATCGCGTGGGGATGTGTCGCTTTCGCCCTATTCGTCACTGAATCTCCACCCCCCAGGGTCCTGAACATGCAGGAACATGATGCACCGATCGTGTGGCCATGACGTGCCCGAATGAGCCATCGTCTTATCCGTACGGGGGAAGAGGGGACCTTCAAGTGAGGACGAAGCCGAAGATGAGCAAGAAAATGCTTCGCTCGGTACTTGTGGCCGCCTTCTCTGCCGTGGCACTTGGCGGCATGTTGGGCGGTCTGTCCGATGCGAAGGTTGATGTCCGGGCCAACACGGGCTGGCCCAACACCGTTCAGGCCATCAACACCGGCTGGCCGAGCGTGGTGGCGACGGACACGGCTGACAACAGCACCACCGATGGGCTTGTCTCGACCGATGGAGCCGGGAGCTGAAGTGACCACCCCACCCGACGACCGATCCTTCCGCCGCGAAATGGCCACCGCCTACCGCTCCGGCTGGCACTTCATCGACCTGGTCACCGCCATCCCCCACAGTGGTGACTCGTTGATGGTGACCGTCTTCGGTGAGCCGGTCGTCGTCACGCGGGACGAGGACGAGGACGTACGGGCGTACCGGTGCCTGCGCAAGCCCCGGGGTGCGCCGCAGCCCGTGCGGTGCGCGATCCGGTACGGAATGATCTTTGTGAACCTGGACCAACGGGACCACCGGCTGGCTGAGCCGGACATCCCGGACGTCAGGACCATCTCGGCCACCCCCCGCAGTGCCTGACGCGATTCCCCCGTCGTAAAAAGATCGCTCAGGTGCTTCCCCCCGCAGCGGGGGGGGGGGGGGGCCAGAAAACCAGCGGGGGCCCCGGGATGGGGGGTTGGGGCTGGAGGATGAGGAACAAATGTGGTAAAACCCCCGCCCCGG